>NZ_JBHUVA010000001.1:0-433090 GCF_042670805.1 Micromonospora sp. NPDC057141
GTCGTTGCTCGTCAGCGGGCGTACACCGACATCTCCCAGAGGGAGAAGCCGTAGGACGTGGCCCGGGTGAGGCCGCGCATCCGCACGTACCGCGTGGTTTCGGCCGGGAACGCGACCACGTCGGTGCCGCCGTCGCCGGCCGTGGTGGACCACACCGTGTGCCAGGTCGTGCCGTCGGCGGAGACCTCGATCCGGTACGAGCGCGCGTACGCCGACTCCCACGCGAGCGCCACCCGGCCCACCGGCCGGGCCGAGCCCAGGTCGACCGTCAGCGTCTGGTCGTCGGCCCAGGAGCTGGCCCACCGGGTGCCCAGGTCCCCGTCGACGGCCTTGGCGGCGGCGTAGCCGAGCTGGGCGCTCGACGCGGTCACCGGCTTCCCGGCGGCGAGGTTGGACACGTCGTCGCCGCGCCTGGCCGGGAACGACACCACCTGCTGGTAGGTGGGCCGGTTCTGCCAGGCGATCGGGGCGTGCTTGATCCCGCCCAGGGGCGACTGGACGATCGCGTCGGCGCACCACTGGTCGCCGGCGGAGCAGGTGGCGTCGCCCGGGTAGGTGGTGGTGGCCGGGGTCGCGGCGGCTGCCGTCAGCGTGTCGAGCAGGATCTGCCGGCAGCCGGCGACGGCGCCGCCGCCGCAGTAGGTGCGGCCGAGGCCGCCGGCGACCGGGTCGCCGAGGACCGCGCGCAGGTCCTTGTCGACGTACCCCCACCAGCCGTACTGGAACGACGAGCCCTTGTGGGCCAGGGCCTCGTTGGCGGAGGTGGGCAGGCTGGACTTGTCGCCCTGCTGGTGCCCGGAGGGGGACTCGTTGATCTGAAGGGCGTTGATCAGCGACTGGTACAGGTCGGGGCCGAGCTGGTCGCGGAACATGCCCCGCACCAGCAGCGGCCACCAGGCGTCGAAGGTGCGGATGGCGTCGGCGTGCTGGTAGACCTTCGAGCCCTTGGCCGTCTCCACCCGCAGCGCGCCGGCCTGCCGCCAGGCTTTCAGCCTCGCGATCTCGGCGGCCAGGGCGGCGTCGCCGACGGGCTGGCTCTCCAACACCCGGATCAGCTCGTCGAGCACCTCGACCCCACGCAGGTCGGTGACGCCGGCGCGCTCCACCAGCTCGGTCAGCGTGGCCCGGTCGTACTTCTTCCCGGCGGCGATGCCGGCCTTCAGCGGCTTGTCGAGCAGGTCGCCCCGGTGCACCGCGCCGAAGCTGAAGTTGCCGTCGGCCCCGCCGAAGTCCTTGGCCTGCTTGTTGTTCCAGCTGATGTAGTAGTCCTGGTCCACCGAGTTGGGGTGGGCCGAGCGCGGCGCGTAGCTGGCGGTGTTCGTGTCGGGCTGGAAGCCCTGCCACTCGTACGCGGGCTCCGCCTTCATCGGCAGGTTCGGGTTGGACCCGGCCGCGCGCAGCGGGTTGAGCCCCGAGTTGAAGTACGCCGACTGGGTGGAGTTGACGTAGAACCAGTTGAACGCGTACTCGACGTTGCCCGCCGAGGCGACGAAGGCGTCGGCGGTGCCCATCTGCGTCGGGTCGTTGAACATCTGGAAGCCGATCGCGGAGTCCGCCTCGTGCCGGTAGGTGGAGCGCAGCTGGGTGAACGCGTGCGGCTTGCCGCCGACGGTCCCGCGCCAGGCGACCAGGCCGAGCTTCGTGCGCCACGCCACCAGCTTGTACGACCCGGCGGGCGTCGTGTCGGCGGCCGTCGGCTTCCACTTGTTGGTGTGCGCGAGCTGCTCCATCGCCACGCACTGCCCCCGGAAGAGGTAGTGGTCGCTGGCCAGCGTCGGCGCGCTGCCGTCGGTGGTGCACAGCGGCACCGCGTAGGTGTCGGTGATGTCGTGGATCGACGAGGTGGCGCTCCAGGCGTAGTCCTGGCCCCGGCCGAGCAGCACGTAGAGGTTGAGGCCGGCGAACGCCGCGCCCCGGGCGCTGATCCCCGGGCCCTGCAACTCCTGGATCATCAGCAGCTGGGGGGAGAAGTAGCCGGTCTGCGGCCCGAACACGGCCACCGGGTGCCCGGTCGCGGAGTTGGCGGCGGAGACGACGGCCGCGTTGGACATGCCCCGGTGGGCCGGGTCGATGGTCAGCCCGGACAGCGCGGCGGCCAGCTCCGAGCCGCTGCCGGCGGTGGCCCTGCTGGTGGCGGAGCCGGTGGGGTCGGTGAAGATCGGCTCCACCGTGGCCGTGCCGGCGTCGGGCAGCGCCACGCTCGCCGCGTCGGGGGAGGCGGAACCGTACGGGAAGCTCTGCCCGTCGTGCAGGGTCAGCACCGTCTCCGGGTCGTTCTGGTTGCGGAAGCCCGCCCACACCTTGTCGCCCTCGGTCGGGCCGTACTTGGCGCGGGCGGCGATGCGGACCAGCGCGGACTGCATCTCGGTGCCGCCCCCGCCGCCGAACAGGCCGCCGACCACGCCGGCGATCGCGATGAGGTCGGTCATCGTGAACGGCTCCGGGCCGCCCTCGTTGGTGATCGCGTCGAGGTGCCCGGTGAGGACGTACTCGCCGGGGCAGTTGCGCTTGGACATGCAGACGTCGATGTACGCGTTGACGCCGGCCACGTACTCCTGGACGTCGGCGTAGAGCTGCTCGCCGCGCGGGCCCTTGGCGCGCAGCGCCTCGACCTGCGCCGCCAGGTCCGCCTCGTGGTACGGCGAGTTGCGCCAGACGCTCTGCTCCAGCTCCCGGTTGCTGGGGGCCCCGCCGGCGAACGGGGTGAGGGTGCCCCGGCCGACGTGGCGCATCAGGTCCATGGTGAACAGCCGGTCCTCGGCGCCGACGTAGCCGGCCCCGTACATGGTGCCGCCCCGGGTGGTGCCGGTGACGTGCGGGACGCCGGTGGCCCGGTCCCGCACGACCCGCACGTCGGCGCGGGGCGAGTAGTCCCGCTCGACCTGCCCGGACGGCACCCCGAAGGAGGCGTCGTTGAAGAAGGTGCCGATCTGCTCGGGGCGCAGGCCGGCGTAGCCGTAGACGAGGTCGGCGTACTTGCCGAGCTGGTCGGCGGAGTGCCGGGGCAGCGTGCCGAGGGTCTGGTTGGCGAGGATCTCGACGAGGGTGGCGTTGCCGTTCTGGCCGGGCGGCACGATGTCGCCGCACTCGCCGAGGCAGTAGTCGTCGGCGGCGAAGGCGCTGGTGACGGCTGCCTTCGCGGCGGCGGCGCTCGCGGGCGTCGTGGTCGGGGTGGGGGCGGCGACGAGCAGGGCGGCGACGCCGACGGCGGCGGTCGCGCCGGCCAGCAGGCGACGCGGGGCGGTGGGACGGGGCATGGTGATCCTCCGAGCGGTGGGGATCATGACGGGGGTGGGGGGGTGACGATCATTACATGAAGAACATTCAGTTACCGGATGGTAGGCGTCCCGCCGCGAGATTGGAAGACGTCAATCAGCATGTCGCGCGCCGGTTACCCGCGAGTATTGAACCGGCGGGGTTCCTTGGATAACCTTCGATCCCCCGGGCTGGTGCCGGCCAAACCGGACCCCACTGTCTGGAAGGGACGTCGGATGAGAACCACCCGCCTGCTCGCGTCCGTGGCGCTGCTGGCCGCGCTGCTGCCCCCGTCCGCGCCGGCCGCCGCCGCGCCCGCGCCCGGGGCCGCGACCGCCCCCACCCCCGTGCCCGCGCTCGCCGCCTCGGGCGGCTTCTCGGTGCTCACCTACAACGTCGCCGGCCTGCCCGAGCCGCTGTCCAGCGGCAACCCGGCGGCCAACACCCGGCCCATCGGCGAGCGGGTCAACGCCTACGACATCGTGCACGTCCAGGAGGACTTCAACTACCACGCCGACCTGTACGCCACCGACCGGCACCCGTACCGCACCGCCACCAGCGGGGGAGTGCCCTTCGGCGACGGCCTCAACACGATGTCGACCCACCCGGTGTCGGACTTCGTCCGGGTGCGCTGGGACGACTGCAACGGCACCGACTGCCTCACCCCGAAGGGCTTCACCCGGTCCCGGATCCGGCTCGCCGAGGGCGTCTTCGTGGACTTCTACGACGTGCACACCAACGCCGGCAGCGACGAGCCGGACCTCGCCGCCCGACGGTCCAACGTCGACCAGCTCTCCGCGTACGTCCAGGCGAACTCCGCCGGCAACGCGGTGATCGTGGCCGGCGACCTCAACGTCCGCTACACCCGCACCGGCGACAACATCCGCGACATGGTGGCCGCCAACGGCCTCACCGACGTGTGGGTGCAGCAGGAACGCGCCGGGGTGCCCCCGGCCGCCGGCAGCCCGGCGCTGACCTGCGACCCGGCCAACGTCACCAACGCCTGCGAGGTGGTCGACAAGATCCTCTACCGGGGCAACCGGCTGATCGACCTCGACCTCGTGCGCTACCACAACGAGCACGCCGCGTTCCTGGACCCGGCCGGCGCGCCGCTGTCCGACCACTACCCGCACGCCGCCTGGTTCTCCTGGGCCCTCGCCGACGGGCTGCGCGCCAGCGACACCTGGGGCGGCCCGCACGGCGCCCCGTTCACCGACCTCGACGCCGTCGGCCCCCGGGTCACCACCGTCTCGCTGCGCGGCGGCTCCCGGCTCGACCAGATCGGCGTACGCCTCGCCGACGGCGCGACCCTCACCCACGGCGGCACGGGCGGCACCCCGGCGAGCCTGACCCTGGCCGAGGGCGAGTACGTCGACCAGGTCACCCTCACCCAGGGCAAGAAGGACGGCCGGACCCGGATCTTCTCCGCCCGGCTGACCACCAACCTCGGCCGTACCCTGGCCGGGGGCAGCCCGACCGCCGACGCGGTGACCTTCACCGCGCCCCCCGGCGGGCGGCTCGCCGGGTTCTTCGGCCGCAGCGGCAGCGAGGTGGACCAGCTCGGCGTGCTCTGGAGTGTCGGGGCCGGCGGCTAGTCTTCGGGCGTGGCTGACCCGTCGACCTACCGCCCCGCACCCGGCACCATCCCCGAGGCCCCGGGGGTCTACCGGTTCCGCGACGGCACCGGCCGGGTGATCTACGTCGGCAAGGCGAAGAACCTGCGCAGCAGGCTCAACTCCTACTTCGGCGACCTGTGGGGGCTGCACCAGCGCACCCAGCAGATGGTCACCACGGCCGAGTCGGTCGACTGGGTCACCGTGGGCACCGAGGTCGAGGCCCTCCAGCTCGAATACACCTGGATCAAGCAGTACGACCCCCGGTTCAACGTCCGCTACCGCGACGACAAGTCCTACCCCTACCTCGCCGTCACCCTCGACGAGGAGTTCCCCAGGCTCCAGGTGTTGCGCGGGGCCAAGCGCAAGGGCGTGCGCTATTTCGGGCCCTATTCGCACGCCTGGGCCATCCGCGAGACGCTCGACCTGCTGCTGCGGGTCTTCCCGGCGCGGACCTGCTCGGCCGGCGTGTTCAAGCGGGCCGGGCAGGTCGGCCGCCCCTGCCTGCTGGGCTACATCGGCAAGTGCTCCGCCCCGTGCGTCGGCAGCGTCACCGCGCAGGAGCACCGGGGCATCGTCGACGGCTTCTGCGAGTTCATGGCCGGGCGCACCGACACCATGGTCCGCCGGCTCGAACGCGAGATGACCGAGGCCAGCGAGGCGCTGGAGTTCGAGAAGGCCGCCCGGCTGCGCGACGACGTCGCGGCGCTGCGCCGGGCCATGGAGAAGCAGACCGTGGTGCTCGGCGACGGCACCGACGCCGACGTGGTCGCGTTCGCCGACGACCCCCTGGAGGCCGCCGTCCAGGTCTTCCACGTCCGCGACGGCCGGGTGCGCGGCCAGCGCGGCTGGGTGGTGGAGAAGACGGAGGACCTGAGCGCCGGCGACCTGGTGCACCACTTCTGCACCCAGGTCTACGGCGGCGAGCGGGGCGAGGCCGACGTGCCCCGCGAGCTGCTGGTGCCCGCCCTGCCCGCCGACGCCGACGCGCTCGCCGACTGGCTGACCGGCCGCCGGGGCAGCCGGGTGTCGCTGCGGGTGCCGCAGCGCGGCGACAAGCGTTCCCTGCTGGAGACGGTGCAGCGCAACGCGTCCGACGCGTTGGCCCGGCACAAGCTCAAGCGCGGCAGCGACCTGACCACCCGGGGCCGGGCCCTCGACGAGATCAGCGACGCGCTGGGCATGCGCACCTCGCCGCTGCGCATCGAGTGCTTCGACGTCTCCCAGATCCAGGGCACCGACGTGGTGGCCAGCATGGTCGTCTTCGAGGACGGCCTGCCCCGCAAGAGCGAATACCGCCGGTTCGTCGTGCGGGGGGCCACCGACGACCTGTCCGCCATGTCGGAGGTGCTGCGCCGCCGCTTCGCCCGCTACCTGGAAGCCCGCGCCGAGACCGGTGAGCTGGGGGAGGAGACCGCCGCCGACCCCGACCGGCCGGGCATCGACCCGACGACGGGCCGGCCGCGCCGGTTCGCGTACCCGCCGCAGTTGGTCGTGGTCGACGGCGGCGCGCCGCAGGTCGCGGCGGCGGCCCAGGCCCTCGCGGAGCTGGGCGTCGACGACGTGGCGCTGTGCGGCCTGGCCAAGCGGCTGGAGGAGGTGTGGCTGCCCGACGACGAGTTCCCGGTCATCCTGCCGCGCACCTCCGAGGGGCTCTACCTGCTGCAACGGGTGCGCGACGAGGCGCACCGGTTCGCCATCACCTTCCACCGGCAGCGCCGCTCCAAGCGGATGACGGAGTCGGCGCTGGACGCGGTGCCCGGCCTCGGCGAGGTGCGGCGCACGGCGCTGCTGCGCCACTTCGGCTCGCTCAAGCGGCTCGCGGCGGCGTCGGTGGAGGAGATGGCGGAGGTCCCGGGTGTCGGCCGGCGCACCGCCGAGGCGATCGCCGCAGCCCTCAACCCCGAGGCGGGCCCACGGCCCGCCGGGGCCGACGCGGTGGGTGACAGCTAAATTATTGACGACAATCTATGGCGTCGAGGGCGCTCGTGTGTCCATGATGTCGGCGGTACGGCTGTCCGTAGGTCCGCCCACCCTGTCGCCTGACGTGCGCGCCGGGCCGGGCCCGGGCGCGTCGCGCACGTCAGGGGAGACAACCATGACACCGGCAGGACACCGCAGAGCCTCCTCGCTCCGGTCCGGCATCGTGGCCGCAGTGGCCCTGCTGGCCCTCGCCGTGCCCGCCGCGCCCGCGCTCGCCGCCCCGGCCGAGGGCGAGATCCTCGCCGCCGGCGGCCCCGACGCCGTGGCCGGCTCCTACGTCGTCGTGCTGCGGAACGCCGCCGTCGCGGCCGACGCCGTGCCCGCCACCGCCCGTCGCCTCACCTCCCGGCAGGGCGGCGACGTCGGCCTGGTCTACCGGCACGCCCTGCGCGGCTTCGAGGCCCGGCTGTCCGAGCGGGGCGCGCGCCGGCTCGCCGCCGACCCGGCGGTGGCCTCGGTGACGCAGAACCGCACGGTGTCCGCGTCCGACGTGCAGACCCCGACCGCGTCCTGGGGCCTCGACCGGATCGACCAGCGCGCGCTGCCGCTCGACAACTCGTTCACCTACCCCCGCGCCTCGGCGGCCGTGCGGGCCTACGTGATCGACTCGGGCATCAACCTCGCCCACGGCGAGTTCGCCGGCCGGGCGGTGTCCGGCTGGGACTTCATGGACAACGACGCCGACGCCACCGACTGCCAGGGCCACGGCACCCACGTGGCCGGCACGCTCGGCGGCTCCACCTTCGGGGTGGCCAAGAACGTGCAGCTGGTCGCCGTGCGCGTGCTGAGCTGCACCGGTGGCGCCTGGGCCTCGCAGGTCATCGCCGGGGTCGACTGGGTGACCGGCGACCACGACCCCGGGGAACTGGCCGTGGCCAACATGAGCCTCGGCGGCGCGGCGTACGCGCCCATGGTCGAGGCCGTGCGACGGTCGATCGCCGACGGGGTCACCTACGCGGTGGCCGCGGGCAACGAGAACGGCGCCGACGCGTGCACGACCACCCCGGCCGCCGTGCCGGAGGCGATCACGGTGGCCGCCACCGGGGCCACCGACGCGCGCGCCCCGTTCTCCAACATCGGCACCTGCGTCGACCTGTTCGCGCCGGGCGTCGACATCACCTCGGCGTACATCGGCGGCACCGCCTCCACCCGCACGGCCTCCGGGACGTCGATGGCCAGCCCGCACGTCGCCGGGGCCGCCGCGCTGATCCTGGCCGACCACCCGACCCACACCCCGGCGCAGGTGACCCAGGCGCTCCTGGCCGACGCCACCGTCGGGGTGGTGACCGACGCGGGCGCCGGCACGCCGAACCGGCTGCTGCACGTCGACCCCACCACCCCGGCCGACGACTTCACCCTGACCGCCACCCCGGCCAGCGTCACCGTGACCGCCGGTGGCACCGTCTCCACCACGATCGCCGGCACCGTCACCAGGGGCGCGTCCCAGCCGGTCGCGCTGGCGGTCCGGGGCCTGCCCGACGGCGTCACGGCCACGTTCCAGCCCGCGAGCATCTCCTCGAACGGCAGCAGCACGCTCACGATCAGCACCGCGCCGACGGCGCTGGCCGGCACGTACACCGTCACGGTGATCGGCACCGGGACCGCCGCGATCCGCGCGGTGGCCGTCCAGCTGCGCATCGACGACCCGGCCGCCTGCGTCCGCTCGGACGGCACCGACCGGGCGATCACCGACTCCCAGAACCTCTACGCCCCGATCACCGTCACCGGCTGCCCCGGCAACGCCGCCCGCAACAGCACGGTGGAGGTGCACATCGACCACGCCGTCGTCGGGGAACTCGACGTGCGGCTGATCTCGCCCAGGGGCACCTGGTACTTCCTCATGGACCACACCGGCGGGAGCAGCGACCGCATCGACTACACGTTCACCTACGACCTGTCGGCCGAGCCGGCCAACGGCACCTGGAACCTGTACGTCAGCGACAACCTGGCCCAGGGCACCGGGTTCCTCGACTCGTGGAAGATCAACGTGGCGGGCGCGGACCTGCCGGCGCCCGCGTGCGGTGGGGTCGCCACCGCCGACGTGCGGATCCCGGCCTTCGGCACGGTCGAGTCACCCATCAGCGCGCCCGACTGCGGCCGGGCGCCGTCGACCACCAGCTACGTCGAGACCAGCATCGCCCACCGGTACGGCCGGGACATCCGGATCTCCCTCGTCGCGCCGGGCGGGCAGGTGGTCCTGCTCAAGGAGAGCGGCGTGGGGTCCTACAAGGCGGACGCCCGCGAGGCCTTCATCGCCGACCTGTCGGGGAAGCCGACGGGCGGCACCTGGAAGCTGCGGGTCCAGAACGCCGCCGACTACGAGGGGCTGATCGAGGGCTGGAAGCTGACCCTCTGACCGAGCCTGGTCGCCGTCACCCGACCCTCGGCGAGTCGCCGTCGCCCCAGCACAGCCCACCGATGCCGGCCGCGCTGTGGAAGCCGGGATGCCCGGTGACGTCCATGCAGACCTCGCCGTCGGGGCCGGTCCGGCCGCAGAACACCGGCTCGACGTGGTTCCAGGCGTCGGCTCGGGACAGCAGCGCGGCGCTCGCGGGCAACTCGGGGCGCAGGATCGTCAGGCCCTCCGTGTAGACGACGGCCTGGTCGCGGGCCTCCCGCAGGTCGGGTGCCGGGTAGGACAGGTGCAGCGTCCAGCGGCGGTGCATCTCGTGCGCCCCGGCGGGCGGCCGGTTGCGGCCCGAGCCCCGCTCGCGGTCCGTCGTGTAGCGGGTGACCAGGGAATTGGCGTACGACGAGAGAGCGTCCGGCTTCGTCAGCGCGTGCGCGACGGCGGCCCGGACCCGCTCGGACACGTCGGCCCCGTCGAGCATGGCCGCCAGGTCGCGATGAAAGTCGGACTCGGACCACTGCGACGCTTGATTGTCAGTCATCACTACCTCCGGATTCCGGCGAGCGTTCCCGAACACAGAGCGTGCACCATGGCATGCGATCTTGCAACGTAGCAGTGAGGGGTGTTAGATAGCATTCGTCTGACCCGTGTCCCCAGCCGTACTCCTGCGGAGGTTTGCTATGGCATCGACTGCAAGCCCGACGATTCGTGCGCGTCGACTGCGTCGTGAGCTGCGACGCCTGCGCGCCCAGCGAGGGTTGACGGTCGATGAGGTTGCTCGTTCGCTGGGCTGGCATCGAGCGAAGGTGATCCGCATCGAGCAGGGGCATAGCGGGGTCGCCTCGGACGGGTTGCGGAAGCTTCTGGATCTCTACGAGGCGTCTCCCGAGGAACGGGATGCGTTGGCCAGCCTCGCGCGCCAGGCGCGGCAGAAGGGCTGGTGGAGCGCGTACGGCGATGTCCTGCCCGACGACTATGTGGGGTTCGAGGCGGAGGCGACAGCGATCAGCACGTTCCAGAGCCTCTACATTCCCGGGCTGTTGCAGACGGAGGAGTACGCGCGCGCGATCATCCACGCAGGGCGGACCACCGCCAACAAGGAGGAAGTTGATCGAGTCATCGCTGCGCGTCAGGCTCGGAAGGTACTGCTTGCGCGGGATGTGCCGCCGAAGCTCTGGATCATTCTGGACGAGGCTGCGATTCGGCGGATCGTCGGCGGCGCCAAGGTCATGCGTGCTCAACTGGCGCGCATTGTCGAGGCATGGCAACTGCCGACGGTTGAGGTGCAGGTGCTGCCCTTCGCTGCGGGCGCGCACGCTTCGATGGGTGGTGCCTTCACCATCCTTGACTACGCAGAGGCGACGCTCGACCCGACCATCGTCTACGTGGACAACGACACCAACACACTCCTGCTGGAAGAGGACCAGCAGGTATCGCGATATAGACTCGTCTTCGACCACCTACGTGCGAAGGCGCTTGACCCTGACCAGTCTGCTGACTTCCTCGTCAGGATCTCCGCCGAGCTTCAAGACTGAGTCTTGGCCTGAGGAGCACTGCGATGACCTCGCCTGACCTTGCAAACGTGACGTGGCGAAAGAGTGCGCGTAGCAGTGCGAATGGGTCTGATTGTGTCGAGGTGGCAGAAACCTCTTCCGCGTTGGCGGTGCGGGACTCCAAGGACCCGGGTGGTCCTGCGCTCCTCTTCGACCGGGACGCCTGGTCGTCGTTCGTCGTCGGCCTGCGGCGCAGCCTGCGCGGCTGATCCCTCGCCGAGTTGGTCTCGCCGCCCTGATGCCGGCGGCATCAGGCACACCCGGTTAGATGGCCGGATGGCGGTAAGCATCGACATCGAAGCCCTGCGAGACGCGGCCGGTTCCGCGGCCTGGGCCGCGGCGGACACGTTGCGGGCAGCCGGCCAGCCGGCAGAGTTCGTGCCGGTCGGCGGGGGAGCGTCCGGCGTGATCCGGGAGGCTGGGCAGCCGCCGTACGAGGTCTGGGTGGGCATCACGGCGGACGGCTTCACCGCCGAGTGCGACTGCCCGGACGGCGCTGGGCTGTGCGCGCACGCGGTGGCCCTCACCCTCGTCGCCCTGGAGGACGACCTGCCGTGGTCCTCGGCGGCCACCCCACCGTCAGTCCTGAGCATCGACACCAAGGTCGCCGAGCTGGCGGAGGTCGCGCGCGGCATCCCCGCGCGTCGGCTCACGATGCTGGTCGCCGAGTGGGCGGCCACGGATCGCGTGCTGGAGAGCGCGCTGTTGGCGCGCGCCGGCCGGCTCGCGCCCCCGAGCGCCGCCGAACTCGACGACCTCCGCCGCACGATCGACGGCCTGGTCCACGAGGCGGCCGACGACCGGTACTGGGATCTGCACGACGTGGAGAAGGCCGGCCGGGCGATGGTCGAGGAGATCGAGGTGCTCGCCCAACGGCCGCCGACCCCGGAGGCGCTGCTGGTGGTCGAGGAGGCCGCCCGCGCCTGGGACCGCATCGTCCCGCCGCTGCTGGACGCCCCGGAGACGTACGAGGAGGAAGTGGCCGAGATCGGCGACGCGCTACGGGCGGCCCATGTCCGGCTCTGCGAGCAGGCGCAGCCGGATCCCGACGAACTGGCCGCCCGGCTGACCGAGATCATCGAGGCGGCCGAGGTCGGCTCCTGCCTCGACGAGCCGTGGGAATACCTCGCCGTGCTGGGCCGCCAGCGGGTCAAGGCGCTGCGGCAGCTCCACTGACGACCGCCGCGCCCGACGCCGACGCTGCTGCCGCCGCCGTGCGTGCTTGTTAGGAAGGGCCCTCTGTACAACAGAAAGCGTTAACAGGGGGCCCTTCCTTGCACTAAGCCCAGGGGGCCAGCGGATACCAGGGGATGATCTCGCGGCGGGCCAGTAGCCGGACGTCCCAGTAGAGGAACGTGAACGCGCCGGCGACGATGAACGCGACCGCCGTCAGCACCGCCAGCCGGCTCGGCCGCTCGGCGAACCACCGTTGCAGGCGGGAGCCGGCGAGCCAGGCCAGCAGCAGGAAGAGCACCGCCATGATGACGATGTTGCCGAGTGACTGGAGCGTGAACGCCGCCGCCCCGTACAACGGGTTGCCGCTCTCGGCGGCGTCGCGGAACATCTGCCGGAACAGCGCGAAGGGCCGCCCGATCAGGAAGCCGGCGATCAACGCGCCCATGAAGACCATGGGCGCGTCGGGGAACCGGCGGGCGATCCGGGCGAACGGGTCCGCGACGATGCCGAGCGACGCCAGGCCGAGGTAGACCATCACCAGGCCGATCAGGCCGAAGACGACCATCGACTGGATGCTGCGCGGCGACAGGCCGCCGGGCGTGGTCGGGGCCGTGGAGAACTGCGGCATGGCGGTGCCGACGAGGCCGACGATCGCACCGTACGTCGCCGACACCGCGATCATTCCGACGGACATCCAGCCCAGGGGCTTCAGCGGCTGGACGAAGCGGCTGAGGCGGCTCCCGGCGGTGGTGCCGGTGAGCGGGGCGATGGCGCCGAAGGCGGCGATGTTGCAGGCGGTGAACGTGCCCGCGATGCCGGAGACGAAGGCGAACACGATGCCCGCCGCGATGCCCTGGATCGGCGTCTCCTTGGCGTCGTGGCCCAGCAGCGTGTCGGCGACGTTGTCGCCGATGGTCTGGTCCACGAACTCGGCCGACCAGACCACGGTCAGCAGGAAGCCGCCGAGCACGCTGAACAGGACGATCAGTGCCCGCCGCCGGGGGAAGTGCCCGTTGACGAAGGTGGACGTTCCCGCCCATGCGGTGTCGGGCCGGATGCCCACGGTGGGTCCGGAAGAACGGTGGGTCCGCGTCACGCTGCGCTCCTCACGCCGAGGGGACGAGACCCGGGCGCGGGCGCGTCGGCGACGCTGGCGACGACGCCCGGACCGGGAGGCCGGCACCGCCGGCTGCGTGGACGTCGCCCGTCAACCCGGTGAAGGCAATTAGATCGATCTGAGTTGATGTCCAACCGCAGTGTGACGTCGTGTCGGCCACCTGACTTCTTCGATCGTGCCCAACCGCGCTCACGCCTCGTGCGGGCGTCGTTCCAAGGCGGGCGGTTGCCTGCGGGGGCACCCCGCCATCACGTGCGAGCCTTGTGGATCGCGTCGGCGGTCGGCCGGGACTCCTCGATCGCTCGGGGCGTACCGATCTTGGACAGTTCCTGTTCAGGCTGAACAGGAACTGTCCAAGATCGGCGGGAGCCGCCCGCATCGGCGCCGGGGAGTCGGGTCACCCGCTGGTCGGCCGGGCCTGCCGCCGCCGCTCGGTCCGGCGATCTTGCGCCTGGGGTCCACGCAAAAGAGGCACAAGGGGTGTATCGGGGGCCGCAAGTGCAAGATCGGCGAGGTGGGTGGGGTGGGGCGGCGGGGTGGGGAAGTGGGTGGGGCGGCGGGGTGGTTGCCGGGGGTTGGGGGCCGGGCGGGATAGAGTTCCAGGTCGGCCATCGCGGTCAGGTCGGCCGTGTGTCATCCGTGGGGAGTGGGCAGTGAACGAGGCGCGGACGCCCGAGGTTCCGGCCGGCGACAGCCCGACAGCGGCGACGGGGTCGGCCACGGAAACGCTGCCGGTCGTCGCGGAAGCGGCGACCCCGGCGGCGGCCGAGGCCGAGACCACCCTGGTGGTGGTGACCGGTGTGTCCGGCGGCGGGCGCAGCACCGTGGCCCGGGCGCTGGAGAACGTCGGCTACTACGTCGTCGACAACCTGCCCCAGGCGCTCATGCTCGACATGGCCGAGCTGGCCGTCAAGGCCGGCGGGGCGGCCCGGCGTACGGCGATGGTGCTGGACGTGCGCTCGCGCGCCTTCTCCACCGACCTGGCCGGGGCGATCCGGGAGCTGAAGGACCGGGGCTTCTCTCCCCGGGTGGTCTTCGTCGACGCCGACGACGAGGTGCTGATCCGCCGGTTCGAGAGTGTCCGGCGCTCCCACCCGTTGCAGGGCGAGGGGCGGCTCGCCGACGGCATCGCCGTGGAGCGGGGCCTGCTGGAGGAGGCCCGCGACCAGGCCGACGTGATCATCGACACCAGCCACCTGAACGTCAACCAGCTGCGCCGCCGGATCGAGGAGCTGTTCGGCGGCGAGGACGCCCGCCGGCTGCGGCTCACCGTGCTCTCCTTCGGCTTCAAGTACGGCCTCCCGCCGGACGCCGACTTCGTCCTCGACGCCCGGTTCCTGCCGAACCCGTACTGGGTGCCCGAGCTGCGGGAACACACCGGGCGGGAGGCGGCGGTCAGCGCGTACGTGCTGGGCCAGGAGGGCGCGGACGCCTTCGTCGGCACGTACGCGGACCTGGTCAACGCCACCACCGTCGGCTTCGAGCGGGAGGGCAAGCGGTACCTGACCGTGGCGGTCGGCTGCACCGGCGGCAAGCACCGCAGCGTCGCCATCGCCGAGGAGTTGGCCGCCCGGCTGCGCCACGCCGGGCTGGCGGCCAACGCCCAGCACCGCGACCTGGGACGGGAATGACGCCGCCGGCAGAGCCGCCGGGCGTGGGCGGCGACCGGGCCGCCGGCCGGCGTACCCGGGTGGTCGCCTTCGGCGGCGGGCACGGCCTGTCGGTGTCCCTGCGGGCGCTGCGCCGGTGCGTGCCCGAGCTCGACCTGGACATCACCGCCGTGGTCACCGTCGGCGACGACGGCGGCTCCAGCGGCCGGCTGCGCGCCCGGCGGGGCGGCCTGCCCCCGGGCGACCTGCGCCAGGCGCTGGTGGCCCTCGCCGGGGACCACCCGGCCACCCGGCGCACCGCCGGGCTGTTCCAGCACCGCTTCGCCGACACGCCCGGGGACCCGGCCGACACCGACGACGGGCTGGCCGGGCACGCCGTCGGCAACCTGGTGCTCTGCGGGCTGATCGAGCTGCTCGGCGACCCGGTGGCCGCCCTGGAACACGCCGGGGCGATGCTCGGCGCGGTGGGCCGGGTGCTGCCGATGTCCCGCCAGCCGGTCGGCATCGAGGCCCGGGTGCGTGGCGCTGACCCGGCGTACCCGGACGAGGTGCGCACGGTGCGTGGCCAGCACCAGGTGGCCGTCACCGGGGGACGGGTGGAGTCGCTGCGGCTGAGCCCGACGACCCCGGCGGCCTGCGCGGAGGCGGTGGCGGCGACGACCGAGGCGGACTGGTTGATCTTCGGGCCCGGCAGCTGGTACACCAGCGTGCTGCCGCACCTGCTCGTGCCGGGGCTGGCCGCCGCGATCGTGGCGAGCCCGGCCCGGCGGCTGGTAACGCTCAACCTCGCGGCGGAGAAGGAGACCCTCGGGCTCTCCCTCGCCGACCACCTGGCCACCCTGCGGCACTACCTGCCCGGGTTGACGGTGGACCTGGTGCTGGCGGACTCCAAGGCGGTGGGCGATCCCGCGCCGGTCGAGCGTGCGGCAGAATCGCTGGGTGCCCGGCTGGTCCTCGCCCCGGTCGCCGTCACCGACGGCGAACCCCGTCACGATCCGACCGCCCTGGGTGCCGCCCTGGTGCCTGTCCTGGGCGCCGATCGTTAAGCACGTACGTAATCTCCGGCGACACGCCGGAACCGGTCCGTGAGGGGGCGCACTATGGCGATGACGGCTGCGGTCAAGGACGAGCTGAGCCGGGTCGACGTGCCCAAGCCCTGCTGCCGGCGGGCGGAGATGGCGGCGCTGCTGCGCTTCGCCGGCGGGCTGCACATCGTCTCCGGACGGGTGGTGGTCGAGGCCGAGCTGGACACCGGCGCGGTGGCCCGGCGGCTGCGGCGGGAGATCGCCGAGGTGTACGGCTACTCCAGCGAGATCCACGTGCTCGCCTCCGGCGGGCTGCGCAAGGGCAGCCACTTCATCGTCCGGGTGGTCAAGGACGGCGAGGCCCTGGCCCGGCAGACCGGGCTGCTGGACGTGCGGGGCCGGCCGGTGCGCGGCCTGCCGCCGCACGTGGTGGCCGCGAACGTCTGCTGCGCGGTCTCCGCGTGGCGGGGGGCGTTCATGGCGCACGGCTCGCTGACCGAGCCCGGCCGCTCCAGCGCGTTGGAGATCACCTGCCCGGGCCCGGAGTCGGCGCTGGCGCTGGTCGGCGCGGCCCGGCGGATCGGCATCACGGCGAAGAACCGTGAGGTGCGCGGCGTCGACCGGGTGGTCGTCAAGGACGGTGACGCCATCGCCGCGCTGCTCACCCGCGTAGGAGCACACTCCAGCGTGCTGGCCTGGGAGGAGCGCCGGGTGCGCCGCGAGGTGCGGGCCACCGCCAACCGGCTGGCCAACTTCGACGACGCCAACCTGCGCCGCTCGGCGCGGGCGGCCGTGGCCGCCGCCGCCCGGGTGACCCGGGCTTTGGAGATCCTCGCCGAGGACGCTCCCAACCATCTCACCTCCGCCGGCCGGCTGCGCCTGGAGCACCGCCAGGCGTCCCTGGAGGAGCTGGGCGCGCTCGCCGACCCGCCGCTGACCAAGGACGCGATCGCGGGGCGGATCCGCCGGCTGCTGGCCCTGGCCGACAAGCGGGCCCGGGACCTGGGCATCCCGGATACGGAAGCGGCCGTCACGCCCGACATGCTCGTGGTCTGATAGGACGGTGGCGGTGGGCGGGCGGGCGGCCCGTCCCGCCGCGCGTCGCCTCCGGCGGGCGCCGGCCCGGTGGCGCGAAGCGGATCACCACCCGGCGCAGCGCGCCGCCACGCGCTCGGATAGGGTCGTTGCGTACGGCAAGGGGGCCGGCACCGGCACTCTCGCCGTGCACACCGCCTCCGGCGGTCGGGTTCTCTCGGGCCGCGGCGGGGTGGCCGACACGAACTGTCAAACGGCCGGCTCCAACGGTCGGCGCACATCACTCCGCCGGTCCGGATTCCACGCCGGCGAATCAGAACGCGAGGAGATGGGACCTGTGACCATCCGGGTTGGCATCAACGGCTTCGGCCGCATCGGCCGTAACTTCTTCCGGGCCGTGCTGGCGTCCGGCGCGGACATCGAGGTCGTGGCCGTCAACGACCTGACCGACAACGCGACGCTCGCCCACCTGCTCAAGTACGACAGCATCCTGGGCCGCCTCCCGCACGAGGTCAAGGCGACGGCCGACGAGATCACCGTGGGCGGCAAGACCATCAAGGCGTTCGCCGAGCGCGACCCGGCGAAGCTGGCGTGGGGCGAGGTCGGCGCCGACGTCGTCATCGAGTCCACCGGCTTCTTCACCGACGGCACCAAGGCGAAGGCGCACGTCGACGGCGGGGCCAAGAAGGTCATCATCTCCGCCCCGGCGAAGAACGAGGACGTCACGGTCGTGATGGGCGTCAACCACGACCAGTACGACCCGGCCAAGCACACCATCATCTCGAACGCCTCCTGCACCACCAACTGCCTGGCCCCGATGGCGAAGGTGCTGCACGACACGTTCGGCATCACCAAGGGTCTGATGACCACCATCCACGCGTACACCCAGGACCAGAACCTGCAGGACGCGCCGCACAAGGACCTGCGCCGCGCCCGCGCCGCCGCCCTGAACATCGTCCCGACCTCCACCGGCGCCGCGAAGGCCATCGGCCTGGTGCTGCCGGAGCTGAAGGGCAAGCTCGACGGGTACGCGCTGCGGGTGCCGATCCCCACCGGCTCGGCCACCGACCTCACCGTCGAGGTGGGCCGGGAGACCTCGGTGGACGAGGTCAACGCCGCGCTGAAGGCCGCCGCCGAGGGCCCGCTCAAGGGCATCCTGGTCTACAACGAGGACCCGATCGTCTCCGCCGACATCGTTACCCACCCGGCGTCGTGCATCTACGACGCGCCGCTGACCAAGGTCATCGGCAACCAGGTCAAGGTCGTCGGCTGGTACGACAACGAGTGGGGCTACTCGAACCGCCTGGTCGACCTGGTCAAGCTGGTGGGTCAGTCGCTGTGACCATCCGCAACCTCGACGACCTGCTCGCCGAGGGGGTGTCGGGTCGGCGCGTGCTCGTGCGCGCCGACCTGAACGTCCCGCTCGACAAGCAGACCGGGAAGATTACGGACGACGGCCGCATCCGCGCGGTGCTGCCGACGCTGACCGCCCTGACCGGGGCGGGCGCGAAGGTCGTGGTCTTCTCGCACCTGGGCCGCCCGAAGGGCTCGCCCGACCCGCAGTTCAGCCTGCGTCCGGTCGCCGCCCGCCTCGGCGAGCTGCTCGGCGCGCCGGTCCGGTTCGCCGAGGACACCGTCGGCGAGTCCGCCCGGTCCACGGTCGACGCGCTCGCCGACGGCGAGGTCGCCCTGCTGGAGAACCTGCGCTTCAACAAGGGCGAGACCAGCAAGGACGAGGCGGAGCGGGGCGCGTTCGCCGACCAGCTCGCCGCCCTCGGCGAGGCGTACGTCGACGACGCGTTCGGCGCGGTGCACCGCAAGCACGCCAGCGTCTTCGACGTGCCGGCCCGGCTGCCGCACGTCGCGGGCCGCCTGGTGCTGCGCGAGGTGGAGGTGCTGGCCAGGCTGACCGGCGAGCCGGAGCGCCCGTACGTGGTGGTGCTCGGCGGCTCGAAGGTCTCCGACAAGCTCGCGGTGATCGAGGCGCTGCTGCCGAAGGTCGACCGGCTGCTCATCGGTGGCGGGATGTGCTTCACCTTCCTCAAGGCCCAGGGCCACGAGGTGGGCACCTCGCTGCTGGAGGAGGAGATGGTCGAGACCTGCCGGGGCCTGCTGGAGCGCGCCGACGGCAAGATCGTGCTCCCGGTCGACGTGGTGGCGGCGGACGCCTTCGCCCCCGACGCGGCGCACGACACGGTCCGCGCCGACGCCATCCCGAGTCACCGGCTCGGGCTGGACATCGGCCCGGAGACGGTGGCCGTCTTCGCCGCCGCGCTCGCCGACGCGAAGACGATCTTCTGGAACGGCCCGATGGGCGTGTTCGAGATGGCGGCCTTCGCGAACGGCACCCGGGGCGTCGCCGAGGCGATCACCAAGGCCGACGCGTTCAGCGTGGTCGGCGGCGGCGACTCGGCGGCGGCGGTCCGTGCCCTCGGGCTGGACGAGTCGTCGTTCGGGCACATCTCCACCGGCGGCGGCGCGTCGCTGGAATACCTGGAGGGCAAGACCCTCCCCGGCATCGCGGCGCTGGAGGACTGATGGCGGCGATCACCCGCCGGCCGCTGATGGCCGGCAACTGGAAGATGAACCTCAACCACTTCGAGGCCAACCTGCTGGTGCAGAAGCTGGCCGCGAGCCTCACCGCGCAGCAGCTCACCGACGTCGAGTGCGTCGTGCTGCCGCCCTTCACCGACCTGCGCACCGTGCAGACCGCGATCGAGGGCGACAAGCTGCTGATCGGCTACGGCGGGCAGGACCTGTCGCCCTACCCGTCGGGGGCCTACACCGGGGACATCTCCGGGGCGATGCTGGCGAAGCTCGGCTGCACGTACGTGGCGGTCGGCCACTCCGAGCGGCGGCAATATCACCACGAGGACGACGCGCTGGTCAACGACAAGGTGACCGCCGCGCTGTCCCACGGGCTCACCCCGATCCTGTGCATCGGCGAGGGCCTGGAGGTCCGCGAGCAGCTCGCGCACGTGCCGCACTGCTGCGACCAGCTCGACGGCGCGCTGCGGGGGCTCACCCCGGAGCAGGTCACCAAGGTCGTCGTGGCGTACGAGCCGGTCTGGGCGATCGGGACGGGCAAGACCGCTACGCCGGAGGACGCCCAGGAGGTGTGCGGGGAGGTGCGCAAGCGCCTCGTCGAGACCTACGACCAGGCGACGGCCGACCAGGTCCGCATCCTCTACGGCGGCTCGGTGAAGTCCTCGAACGTGGCCTCGATCATGGCCCAGCCGGACGTGGACGGGGCCCTGGTCGGCGGCGCGAGCCTCGACGCCGAGGAATTCGCGAAGATCTGCCGGTTCCCGGAGCACATCAGCCGCTGAAGGCTCGCTATCCTTGACTCCGCCCGTCCACCGGCCGGTGCCGCAGTGCCCGACCTGTCCGGGCGAGGATCGCTACGAGAGGACTGACCCCAGCCATGCCGATCTGGTTCGCATACACGTTGATCGTGTTGCTGACGATCACGAGCATCATGCTCACCATGCTGATCCTGCTGCACCGAGGCAAGGGCGGCGGGATGTCGAGCATGTTCGGCGGCGGGGTCAGCTCCAGCCTTGCCGGCTCCTCGGTGGCCGAGAAGAATCTCGACCGCTACACGGTCCTGGTGGGGATCGTCTGGTTCGCCTGCATCGTCGGGCTGGGGCTCTGGTTGCGCCTCCAGGTCGGCAGCGGCAGCGGGGCCTGAGAGCGAGCCACCAAGTCGTACAATCTGCGCGCGGTCCGTCACCGACGGATCGCGCGCAGTTGTTTGTGCTGCACCGCGTCGCCGCCGCCCGCCTGCGCGGCGGTCCCCTCCGAGGACAGGAGCGAGCAGCGTGACGAGTGGCAACGTCATCCGGGGCACCCGGGTCGGGTCGGGGCCGGAGCGCCTCGGCGAGCGGCACGTGCCGGCCCCGCGCCGGTCGGTCAGCTACTGGTGCCGCAACGACCACCGGGTCGACGTGCCCATCGCGGCCGATGCGGTGCCGCCGCCGCTGTGGGACTGCCCGCGCTGCGGGATCCCCGCCGGCCAGGACCGGGCGGACCCGCCGGGTAGGGCCCGTCCCGAGCCCTACAAGACCCACCTGGCGTACGTGAAGGAGCGGCGCACCCCCGAGCAGGGGGAGGCGCTGCTGGCGGAGGCCCTGGCCGCCCTGCGCCGCCGCCGTGGCGGCTCCTGAGCGCCACCTGGGTCGTGCAGCGCCACCCGGGGCGTGCAGCGTGCGTTAAAAGGGGCCCCCTGCTATGCAGAAAGCGTTGACCGGGGGCCCTTCCTTACGCCTCAGCGGAGGCTGCGCAGGCGGGGCGGCACGTCGGCTGCCGCCGCCCGGTCCAGCAGCCACAGGGTGCGGCTGACGCCCTGCACCCCGGCCGCAGGGAGCTGCACCGGGCCGGCCCCGGCCAGCGCCATGCCCACCGCGCGGGCCTTGTCGGCGCCGCTGGCGACCAGCCAGACCTCCTCGGCCGCGTTGATCGTCGGCAGGGTCAGCGTGGTGCGCACCGGCGGCGGCTTGGGGCTGCCCCGCACGGCGCTCACCGGCCGGGTGTCGTGGTGCACCGGGTGCTCGGGGAAGATCGAGGCGACGTGCCCGTCCTCGCCCACCCCCAGCATCAGCACGTCGAAGTGGGGGAGCACGGAGTGCCCCGGGCGGGCCGCGCGGGCCAGCTCGGCGGCATACGCGGCGGCCCCCGCCTCCGGGTCGTCCCCGGTCGGGCCGTCGGACGTCGGCATCGGGTGCACCCGGGCCGGGTCCAGTGGCACCGCGTCCAGCAGCGCCGCGCGGGCCTGCGTCTCGTTGCGCTCCGGGTCACCGGCGGGCAGGAACCGCTCGTCGCCCCACCAGACGTCGACGCGGGACCAGTCGACCGCGTCGTGGGCCGGCAGCGCGGCCACCGCACGGTAGACGGCGGCGGCGATTCGCCCGCCGGTCAGCACCACCGACGCCTGGCCCCGTTCCGCCTGCGCGTCGAGCAGCCTCACCACCAGCCGGGCCGCCACCGCCTGCGCCAGCAGGTCGGCATCGGCGTGGACGGCGACACTCGCCTCACTCATGTGTTCTGCCTTCGCCTCCCGACCGCCCTCGCGGTCCGTCGTGCCCTCGGGCCGCACGGCCCTCCGTCGCGTCAGTGGCGGTGAGGCCCGGGCCGACCGCCATGGTCGCCCCGGGACCCGCTGTCACTCGTTGGTGCTCGTGCCGGCGTGGGCGGTGACCTCCGCCTCGGCCCGCTTCGCCGTCGCCGGGTCCTTCCAGAGGTGCACCCGCTGGGCGGGGCGCTGCTGCAACCCGCGGATGCCGGCCATCGCCCCCAGCGCCTCGGCATAGACCTGGTCGGCGTCCAGCCGGCGCAGCTCCTCGGCCAGCTCGTCGCCGAGCGGCCGGCGGGTCAGCGGCAACTGCCGGTCGTCCTGCCCGGTGCGCCGGAAAGTGGCCACGCTGTCGTCCCGGCTGAGGGTCAGCACGTCGCCGTTGGCGCAGCTCAGCTCCACTTCCCGCATCCGGGGGGCCTCCGGCGCGGGCTCCCAGCGCGGGGCGATGCCGAGCCGGCTGTTGAGCCAGCCGCACATCAGCGCCGCCGTCGGGTCGGTCGGCGGGGCCATCACCCGGGCCTCGGTGACCCGCGCCTCGGTCGTGTCGAACGCGCCCGCGACCAGGGTGCGCCACGGGGTGATCCGGGTCCACGCGAGGTCCGTGTCGCCCGGCGCGTAGTCGCGGGCCCGCTGCCGCAGCGCCGCGATCGGGTCGTCGGCCTGCGCCGAGTCGGTGATCCGCCGGTCGGCGACGACGCCGAGGAAGTCCGTCGCGATCTCCGTCGGCGGCTCGCCGTGCCACCACGTCACCACGGGCACGTCCGGCACCAGCAGCGGCATCACCACCGACTCGGCGTGCAGCGCCAGCCGGCCGTACATCCGGGTGACCACGGCCTCGCACGGGCCGAGCCGGCCGCCGACGACGATCTCCGCGTCGAGGCGGTTGCGGTCCCGCTCGACGTCGGAGCGGACCACCACGAGCAGCCGGCACGGGTGCGCGGCGGCGGCGATGGTCGCCGCCGCCTCCGCCTCGCGGACCCGCTTCTCGTCGACCACCACGATCAGGGTGAGCGCCATGCCGCTGGCCACCCCGCCCGCGCTGCGCCGCTCGGCGGCGAGTGCCTTGACCACCTCGTTGCCGGTGGTGTCCCACAGCCCGATCAATGGAGCCTCCTGGTTCGCTCGCTGTGCTCGCTCACGCTCTGCGCCAAGCCCGGCCCTCGCGGGCCAGCATCTCGTCGGCGGCGCGGGGACCCCACTCGCCGGACCGGTAGTGCTCCGGCTTCGTGCCCTCCCAGGCGTGCTCCAGCGGGTCCACCACCGCCCAGCTCTGCTCGAGCTCGGCGGCGTCGGGGAAGAGGGTACGGTCGCCGATCAGCACGTCCAGCACCAGCCGCTCGTAGGCCTCGGGGCTGGACTCGGTGAACGCCTCGCCGTACTGGAAGTCCATCGCGATGTCGCGGACCTCCATCGTGGTGCCGGGCACCTTGGAGCCGAACTTGAGCACCACGCCCTCGTCGGGCTGCACCCGGATGACGAGCTGGTTGGGGCCGAGGGACTCCATGTCGGCCGGGTTGAACGGCAGGTGCGGGGCCTTCTTGAACATGATGGCGACCTCGGTGACCCGCCGGGGCAGCCGCTTGCCGGCCCGGATGTAGAACGGCACCCCGGCCCAGCGCCGGTTCTGGATGCCCAGCTCCACGGCCACGTACGTCTCGGTGGTCGAGTCGGCCGGCACGCCGTCCTCGTCGAGGTAGCCGACGGCCCGCTGGCCGCCCACCCAGCCGGGCAGGTACTGGCCGCGGACGGTTCCCCGCGCGACGTCCTTCGGCAGGGTGATCGCCTTGAGCACCTTCAACTTCTCGGCGCGGATCTCGTCGGCGTCGAAGCTGGTCGGCTCCTCCATCGCCACCAGCGCCAGGAGCTGGAGCAGGTGGTTCTGGAGCACGTCGCGGGCCGTGCCGACCGAGTCGTAGAAGCCGGCCCGGCTGCCGATGCCGACGTCCTCGGCCATCGTGATCTGCACCGAGTCGACGTACTTCGAGTTCCACAGCGGCTCGAACAGGCTGTTGGCGAACCGCAGGGCCAGGATGTTCTGGACGGTCTCCTTGCCCAGGTAGTGGTCGATCCGGAAGACGTCCTGCCGGGTGAAGACGTCGTCGACCAGGTCGTTGAGCTCCTTCGCCGACGGCAGGTCGTGCCCGAACGGCTTCTCCACCACCACCCGCCGCCAGCCGCCGCACTTCTCGTTGTCGGCCATCCCGGTGCGGGCGAGCTGCTTGAGCACCACGGGGAACGCCGCCGGGGGGATCGAGAAGTAGAACGCCGCGTTGCCGTGGATGCCGTGGCTGTCGCGCAGGTCGTTCAGGGTCTGGGAGAGCTTGTCGAAAGCAGCGTCGTCGTCGAACGAGCCGCCGACGAACTTGATGTTGCCGGCCAGCCGGCCCCACACCTCCTCCCGCCACGGTGTGCGGGCGTGTTCCTTCGCCGCGTCGTGGGCCAGCGACTCGAAGTCGCCGTCGCACCAGTCGCGCCGGGCGAAGCCCAGCACCACGAAACCGGGCGGCAGCAGCCCCCGGTTGGCCAGGTCGTAGACCGCCGGCAGCAGCTTCTTGCGCGCCAGGTCACCGGTCACGCCGAAGATCACCAGAGCACAGGGCTCCGGGATCCGCGGCAGCCGCCGGTCCTGCGCGTCGCGCAGCGGGTTCACCGGGTCACCTCCGGCTCGCTCCGCGCACCCACCGGGGTCACCCCGGTCCGCGACTGCGGGGCTCGCAAGACCGGCTCACTCCTCGCACGCACGGTGCCTCCTAGCTCCGCTGATTCCACATCGTCCATCGTCACGCTTACAGTTGCCGGGCCGCGTCGAGCAGCTGGGCCACCCCCGCCGACCGGTCGGTCAGGTGCAGCCGCAGCACCGGGCGGCCCCGGCCGGCCAGGGCCCGCCGATCGCCGGCAGCCTGGGCGGCCTGGAGCCTCCCGAGGGAGTACGGTTTTCCGGGCACCGGCAGATCATCCCCGACCGTACCGGTCAACTGAAGGAAACTCCCTACCTGTGGACCACCCTTGTGGTACTGGCCGGTGGTGTGCAGGTGGCGCGGTCCCCAGCCGAACGTCACCGGCCGGGTGGTCGCCCCGGCGAGCAGCGGCCGCAGCCCGGCGACGTCGGCGTCACCGAGCCGGTCCAGGTACGCCTGGACCGCCAGGTATCCTCCGGCGTCGATTCCGTCGACCAGGTGCCGCAGCGCGCCGGCCAGGTCGGCCGGGCCGCCCGCCGGGGCGTACACCTCGATCGCGCCCTCGGTCGACGACGGCGGCCGGGCCGGCGCGGCCGAGGCGAGGAACCGTGCGGTGTGCTCCCTGCCCTCGGCGACGTCCGGCTGGTCGAACGGGTTCACCCCGAGCACCACCCCGGCGATGGCCGTGGCATATTCCCAGGTCAGGAACTGGGCGCCCAGCGGGCCGTTGACCGCCACGTCGGGCGCGCGGCCCCCGCCGGGCACCGCGCCGGTGGCCAGCGCCCCGCCGTAGCTGACGGTGAGCACGTCGGGCCCCGCGCCGCCGGGGGCGGTGGGGGACTCCAGCACCACCGGCAGGACGCCGCGCCCCGCCTTGCCGGTCGACTCGGCGAGGAGCTGCTCGATCCAGTCGCCGAGCCCGTCTAGCCCCGTGCCGTCGGGCACGAGGGCGACCTTGTCCCGGCCGCCGGTGGCCGCCGCGCCGAGGGCGGCGCCGAGCGCCAGCCCCGGGTTGTCGGCGTCGCGACCCAGCGCCCCGGCGAGCGCCTCGGCCTGCTCCAGCAGCTCGTCGACGGCCACGCCGGCCAACGCCGCCGGCACCAGCGCGAACGCGGTCAGCGCCGCGTATCGGCCGCCCACCTGTGGGTCGGCGGGCACGGTGATCGCGCCCAGCTCGGCGGCCACCGCCTCCAGCGGGGAACCGGGGTCGGTGACCACCACGAAGTGCCGGCCGGCCTCCGCCCCGGTCATCCCGGAATCCAGGAACGCCTGCCGGTAGACCCGCCAGTGGCCGTCGGTCTCCACGGTGCCGCCGGACTTGCCGGCCAGCACCACCACCGTGCGCTCCAGGCGGTCGGCCAGCGCCCGGCGGACCTGGCCCGCGTCGGTGGTGTCGAGCACCGTCAGCGGCCGGCCCAGGGCCCGGGTGATCACCTCGGCGGCCAGCGAGGAGCCGCCCATCCCGGCGAGCACCACGTGGTCGAGGTCCGCCAGCTCGGCGGCCAGCTCGGCGAGCTGGGGCAGCAGCTCCGCGCTGCGCCGGTGGGTGTCCAGCCAGCCGAGCCGGGTCCTCGCCTCCGCCTCGGCCGCCGGTCCCCACAGCGTCGGGTCCTGCGCCGCCAGCCGTGCCGGCACGCCCCCGGCGACGAGGGCCTGCCGGGTGGACGCCGGCGCGGACCGGTCGACCGCGTCCGCGCCGTGCACGACCAGCCCGGCGGACGCGTCCGCCGGGCCGGTCAGCGGGTCGCTCACGTCGCCACCCCGGCCCACCACCGGCCCGCCGGGGGCGGGCCGACGGCGCGACCCGAGGACGGCCGGCCCACGCCCGGGGACGGCGGGCCGACGGCGCGGGACGCCCCGGGGCGGTGCCCCGGGGCGTCGCCACGACCGTCGGTCACGCGTCGCCCCCCACCTTCTGGGCCTTGTCCGCGTTGCCCTGGGCGGCCTGGCCGGGCCGCCCGGTGCCCTGGCCCGCCGCGGCGAGCGACTTGCGCACCCCGTCGAGCAGTTCCTGCCAGCTCGCCTCGAACTTCTCCACGCCCTCCCGCTCCAGGACGGCGATCACGTCGGACATGTCGACGCCGGCCGACTCCAGGTCGGTGAAGACCTGGCGGGCCGCGTCGTACGCGCCGGTGACGGTGTCCCCGCGCGTCTCGCCGTGGTCGGCGTACGCGTGGATCACCGATTCCGGCATCGTGTTGACCGTGCCGGGGGCGATCAGCTCCTCGACGTAGATGACGTCCCGGTAGTCCGGGTTCTTCGTCGAGGTGGACGCCCACAGCGGGCGCTGCGGGTGCGCGCCGGCGTCGGCGAGGGCCTGCCACCGGTCGGAGGAGAATACCTCGCTGTAGCGCTCGTACGCGAGCTGGGCGTTGGCCACGGCGGCCTTGCCGCGCAGCGCCTTGGCCTGCTCGGAGCCGACCTTCTCCAGCCGTTTGTCGACCTCGCTGTCGACGCGGGAGACGAAGAACGACGCCACCGAGCCGATCGTCGACAGGTCGTGGCCGTTGGCCTTCGCCTGCTCCAGGCCGGCGAGGAACGCCTCCATCACCTGCGAGTAGCGGTCCAGGCCGAAGATCAGCGTGACGTTGACGCTGATCCCCTCGGCCAGGGTCGCGGTGATCGCCGGCAGGCCGGCCTCGGTGGCGGGGATCTTGATGAAGAGGTTGGGCCGGTCGACCAGCCACCACAGGGCCTTGGCCTCGGCGACCGTCTTGTCGCTCTCGTGCGCCAGTCGCGGGTCCACCTCGATGGAGACCCGGCCGTCGACGCCCCGGCTGCCGTCGTACGACGGGCGCATCACGTCGCACGCCCACCGCACGTCGTACGTGGTGAGCATGCGCACCGCCTCCTCCACCTCCACCCCACGGGTGGCGAGGTCGCGCAGCTGCCCGTCGTAGGTGTCGGCGTCGGCGAGCGCCTTCGCGAAGATCGTCGGGTTGGTGGTGACCCCGGCCACGTGCTGCTCCCGGCGGAGCTGGTCCAGCCCGCCGGAGCTCAGCCGTACCCGGGAGAGATCGTCGAGCCAGACCGCCACCCCGGCGGCGGTGAGTTCGCTGAGCCTGTCCGTCATGCCGTGCACGCTCCCCTTCAGTTGCCGGTCGTGAAACCGGTGATGTCGCCCACCCGGGTGAGCGCCGCGTGCGCGGCGGCCACGATCCGGTCGGGGGTGAAGCCGAACTGCTCGAAGAGCACGGAGTGCGGGGCGCTCGCGCCGTAGTGCTCGATGCTGACGCTCTCGCCGGAGTCGCCGACGACGCCGCGCCAGGACATCGCGATGCCCGCCTCCACGCTCACCCGGGCCTTTACCCCGCGCGGCAGCACCGACTCCCGGTAGGCCTCGTCCTGCTCGTAGAACCACTCCTGGCAGGGCATCGACACCACCCGGGTGGGGGTGCCGGCGGCCTCCAGCCGCTCCCGGGCGGTGAGGCAGAGCTGCACCTCCGAGCCGGTGCCGACGATGATCACCTGCGGCTTGCCGCCCGACGCCTCGGCCAGCACGTAGCCGCCCTTGGCGACGCCCTCGGCGCCGGCCAGGGTCGACCGGTCCAGCGTCGGCAGGGCCTGCCGGCTCAGCGCCAGCGCGGTCGGCCGGTCGGTGTGCTCCAGGGCCTGCCGCCACGCCCACGCGGTCTCGTTGGCGTCGGCCGGGCGGACCACGTCCAGGCCGGGGATGGCGCGCAGCGCGGTCAGGTGCTCCACCGGCTGGTGGGTCGGGCCGTCCTCGCCGAGGCCGATCGAGTCGTGCGTCCAGACGTAGACCACCGGCAGCTTCATCAGCGCGGCGAGCCGCACCGACGGGCGCATGTAGTCGCTGAACACCAGGAACGTGCCGCCGTACGGCCGGGTGCCGCCGTGCAGGGCGATGCCGTTGAGGATCGCGCCCATGGCGTGCTCGCGGATGCCGAAGTGCAGCGTGCGGCCGTATTCGTGGCCCGGGAAGTCCTTGGTCGCGTGCACCGCCGGGACGAACGACGGCTCGCCCTTTATGGTGGTGTTGTTGCTCTCGGCCAGGTCGGCCGAGCCGCCCCACAGCTCCGGCAGCACCGGGGCGAGGGCCTCCAGCACCTTGCCGGACGCGGCCCGGGTGGCCACGCCCTTGGCGTCGGCCGGGAAGACCGGCAACGCGTCGGTCCAGCCCTGCGGCAGCACCCGCTGCGACATCCGGTCCCACAGCGCCCTGCGCTCCGGGTTGGCCTTCGCCCAGCCCTCGTACGTCCGCTCCCACTCCTGCTGCGCCGCCGCGCCGCGCTGAAGGACCAGGCGGGCGTGCCCGAGGACGTCCTCGTCGACCTGGAAGCTCTGCGCCGGGTCGAAGCCGAGCAGCTCCTTGGTGGCGGCCACCTCGCTCGCGCCGAGCGCCGAGCCGTGGATCTTGCCGGTGTTCTTCTTGTTGGGCGCGGGCCAGCCGATGATGGTGCGCAGCGCGACGAAGGAGGGCCGGCCGGTCTCCGCCTTCGCCGCCAGCAGCGCCCGGTGCAGCGCCTCGACGTCCTCGTGGTAGTCGCCCTGGTCGGCGTCGCCGGCACGCCAGTCGACGGTCTGCACGTGCCAGCCGTACGCCTCGTAGCGGGCCGCGACGTCCTCGCTCTTGGCGATGCGGGTGTCGTCCTCGATCGAGATCTCGTTGTCGTCGTAGATCACGCAGAGGTTGCCCAGCTGCTGGTGCCCGGCCAGGGCGCTGGCCTCGTGGGTGATGCCCTCCTCGATGTCGCCGTCGGAGACGATGCACCACACGTCGTGGTCGAAGACAGACGCACCCGGCTCGGTCTCCGGGTCGAACAGGCCGCGCTCGCGACGGGCTGCCATGGCCATGCCGACCGCGTTGCCCAGGCCCTGCCCGAGCGGGCCGGTGGTGGTCTCCACGCCCGGGGTGTGCCCGTGCTCGGGGTGGCCCGGGGTGAGCGAGCCCCACTGCCGCAGCGACTTGAGGTCGTCCAGGGCCAGCGGGTAGCCGGAGAGGAACAGCTGGATGTAGAGAGTGAGGCTGGAGTGGCCGGCGGAGAGCACGAACCGGTCCCGGCCCGGCCAGTTCGGGTCGGCCGGGTTGTGCCGCATCACGCGGTTGAAGAGGAGGTACGCCGCGGGCGCGAGGCTCATCGCGGTGCCCGGGTGGCCGTTGCCGGACTTCTCCACGGCGTCCATGGCCAGCACGCGGACGAGGTCCACGGCCCGGCGGTCGAGGTCGGACCAGTTGAGTGCGGGTTGCTCGGGTCGGTTGGCAGCCACGATGTGTTGTGCTCCTCGGCAGTTGGGCGGAACCCTCTCGGATGACCCTATCGAGCGGGGGTAAACCCCGACCTTGGGATCTTCTGCATGGTCTTCTTTACGCGGCACCTGGCCTGGGCCGTTCAACCGGGGGTGTGACGGTCCGCACCGTGGTCGGGTCGCGCGGGCAGCCAAAACGACGACGCGTAGGGTGTGGGGACGGTGTGTGGGCCCGACGGGTCCGACCGACCCGACTCCCCCTGCCGACGCCGGAAGGTGGCAATCCGTGAGCATGATCACCGAGCGCCCCGTCAGCAACTCTGCCGGGCAGCCGCCGGTGCGCACGGTGACCGGCGCGTCGGCGGCGCCCCGGCGGGACGTCCGGGCGGTGGTCTCGGCGTACGTCTCGCTGACCAAGCCACGCATCGTCGAGTTGCTGCTGGTGACCACCATCCCGGCGATGATGCTGGCCGAGGGCGGGCTGCCGTCGCTGTGGCTGATGGCGGTGGTGCTGGTGGGCGGCTCGCTCGCCGCCGGCGCGGCCAGCGTGCTCAACTGCTACATCGACCGGGACATCGACCAGCTCATGCGGCGCACCAAGCGGCGTCCGCTGCCGACGCACACGGTGTCGCCGCGCAGCGCGCTGGTCTTCGGCCTGGTGCTCGCGGTGGTCTCGGTGACGCTGCTGGCGGTGTTCACCAACCTGTTGGCCGCGGGGCTGACCCTGGCCGCGATCGCCTACTACGACCTGGTCTACACGCTCTGGCTGAAGCGGACGACGCCGCAGAACACCTTCTGGGGCGGCGCGTGCGGGGCCGCGCCGGTGCTGATCGGCTGGGCCGCGGTGACCGGCTCGCTGGCCCCGGCGGCGTGGGCGCTGTTCGCGGTGGTCTTCTTCTGGCAGATGCCGCACTTCTACCCGCTCGCGATGAAATACAAGGCCGACTACGCCCGTGCCGGCATCCCGATGCTGCCGGTGGTCGCCCCGGCCCGCCGGGTCAACGCCGAGATCATCGGCTTCGCCTGGCTGACCCTGCTCTCCTCGCTGGCCGTCTGGCCGCTCGGGATGAGCGCGATCTACGGCGTGACCGCGCTGTTGTCCGGCGGCGTCTTCGTGTACGAGGCGCACCGGCTGTGCCGCCAGGTGGCCCGGGGCGGGGCGGTCCGGCCGATGCGGCTGTTCCACTGGTCGTACGTCTACCTGACGATCCTGTTCGCGGCCGTCGCCGTCGACGCGCTGATCTGATCCATCGACTCAGGGCGACATTCCGGACTTCGGTCGGGCGCGCGCAATTTGTGATGATCGTGTAACTTTGCCGGGTCGCTTTGGTGTCCCCAGTCCCCATATAACCGGGCAAACCACCTGTGGTTCTCCTTAAGCCCAGGGGTAATCGGCATCACAAATAGTTCATGGTTCTCGCACGTCCGGATGGAACTCTGCTTAGGCTTCGCGTCATGGCAGAAGGTTCCGATACGACGCTGACGGCTCAGCAGACCGTCGCCGCACAGACCCCCGACGGCCTGGTCGCGGGCATCAAGTCGTTCGCCGCCGGGCACGGCGGGGCGAAGGCGGTCATCGAGTACGTCGGCAAGCGCGGCGCGCGCATCGTCCTCGTCGGGTCCGACGGGACCTGGGGCGACCATTTCGCGGACGACACCGTCGTCGCGCGCGAGGCGTGCGCCAAGGCGGGAGTCACCGTCGAGAACGCCTGGGAGCGTGAACTGATGGACCAGATGCGCCCGAGCAACGACCTCTGGCGGTCGATGGCCCGGCGCACGATGGCCCGTTGACCGACACCTTGACCGACCACCACCAGTCGACCCGGGGGGAACCCCGGGTCGCTGTCGTCACCTGCGCCGAGCTGCCCGACCTGGAGGCCGACGACCGGCTGCTGCTGGCCCCGCTGGCCGCTCGGGGGATCACGGCCACCGTCGCCGCCTGGGACGACCCGGCGGTCGACTGGGCCGCGTACGACCTGGTCGTGCTCCGCTCGCCGTGGGACTACGCGCTGCGCCGCGACGAGTTCGTGGCCTGGGCCGACACCGTCCCCCGGCTGGTCAACCCGGCCGACGTGGTGCGCTGGAACACCGACAAGCGTTACCTCGACGAGCTGTCGGCCGCCCGCGTGCCCACGGTGCCGACCGGGTGGGTGACGCCGGGGCAGCCCTGGACGCCGCCCGCCACCGGAGGCGAGTACGTGATCAAGCCGGCCGTCAGCGCCGGCAGCCAGGACACCGGCCGCTACGACCTCGCCGACCCGGAGCACCGCGAGCTGGCGGCGGCCCACCTGCGCCGCCTGTCGGACGCGGGCCGGCTCGCGATGGTGCAGCCGTACCTGAGCGCGGTGGACACCGCCGGGGAGACGGCCCTGCTGTTCCTGGCCGGCCCGGACGGGCTCGCCTTCAGCCACGCGATCCGCAAGGGCCCGATGCTCACCGGCCCCGACCTGGGGCCCGACGGGCTGTACAAGCCCGAGGAGATCAGCCCGCGCGCGGCCACCCCCGGGCAGCTCGCCGTCGCCGAGCGGGTCCTCGCGGCGGTCCCCGGCGGCACGCGGCGCCTGCTCTACGCCCGGGTGGACCTGATCCCGGGCCCGGACGGCACGCCCGTCCTGGTCGAGCTGGAGCTGACCGAGCCGTCGCTGTTCCTCGGGTACGCAGACGGGGCCCCGGACCGGCTCGCCGACGCCGTCGTCACCCACCTCGCCGGCCCGCCCCGCCCCCGCTGAGCCCGGGCGCGGCCGGCGTCAGGCGTCGACGGGGACGGCGGGGACCTCGGCCGGCGGTGTCGGGGCGAGGCGGTCCGCCTCGACCGGCCGGCGTTCCCGGGTCGACCACTGCACCGCGAGGGTGGCCAGCAGCACCAGGCACGACCCGAGCATGTGCGCGCCGACCAGCACCCCGGGCAGGTGGGTGAAGTACTGCACGAAGCCGATCACGCCCTGCCCCAGCTCCACGCCGACCAGCACCGCGGCGGCCCGTTCCGCCCGCCGCGCGCCGACCGCGCGGAACGCGAAGACCAGCGCCACCGACAGCCCGACCAGCAGGAACACCCCGTCCGCGTGTACCTGGGAGACCGCCTCCGGGTCGAGGCCGTTGCGGGCCGCGCCGTGGTCGCCCGCGTGCGGGCCGCTGCCGGTGACCCAGGTGCCGATCACCAGCACCGCGGCGCTGACGACGGTGGTGACCAGCGCCAGCGCGCGCAGCGGCCCCGGCACGGTGGGCGTCCCGGGGCCGTCCGGCTCGCCGACGCGCCGCCAGAGCGCGTACGCGGCGGCGATCACCACCATCGAGGCGAGGAAGTGCAGCCCGACCACCCACGGGTTGAGGTTGGTCAGCACGGTGATGCCGCCGATCACGGCCTGCAACGGGATGCCGAACAGCACCGCGACCGCGAGTGGCAGCAGGGCCCGCCGCCGGGTGGCGTGCAGCAGCACCGCCACCACCACGGCGAGGGCGATGAAACCGACGGCGAAGGTGAGCAGCCGGTTGCCGAACTCGATCACCCCGTGCACGCCCGTCTCCGGCGTCGTCGTGTACGACGCGTCGGTGCACCGGGGCCAGGTGGGGCAGCCGAGGCCGGAGGCGGTCAGCCGGACCGCCCCGCCGGTGACCACGATGGCCACGTTCGCGATGATCGAGGCGAGCGCGAGGCGGCGCAGCAAGGTGGCGGAAACCGGGAACCGGACGGATCGCTTCACGGAGCGAATCCTACGCACCGTAGTGGAGCCCGATCGGGTGACTGCGACGCCTCGGTGGTCCGGATCACCGGCACCCGGGTTTGCGGGCCCTCAGCGAATTACGTAACGTGGGCGTTGTGAAAAACGCGGCGGCGCTCTCCGGGCAGCAGCCGGCGACCCACCCGGTCGCCGGGGCGCCCGCGGCTGCGTCCGCCCGGCCCGCGGCCGGTTCCGCCGCCGCCGACCTGCCGACCCGGGACCGCGTCACCCAGCTGCTGCTGGAGCGTGGGGCGACCACCGCCGGGCAGCTCGGCTCGGCGCTCGGCCTCAGCCCGGCGGCGATCCGCCGGCACCTCGACGCGATGCTCGCCGACGGCGACGTCGTCGCCCGCGAGCAGACCGTCCGGGGCAGCCGGGGGCGGGGCCGCCCGGCGAAGGTCTTCGTGCTGACCGACGCGGCCCGGGGCCGCTGCGGCACCCACCACTACGACAACATCGCCACCGCCGCGCTGCGCTGGATCTCCCGCAGCGGCGGCTCGGCGGCGGTGGAGGCGTTCGCCGCTGACCAGGTCGCCGCCCTGGAGGACCGCTGCCGCGCCGCCATGGAGGACGCCGGCGACGATCCCCTGGCGCGGGCCGAGGCACTCGCCGGGGCGCTCACCGCCGAGGGTTACGCTGCCAACGCGTCCACGATCGCCTCCGGCGGCCAGCTCTGCCAGCACCACTGCCCGGTGGCACACGTGGCCGCCGAGTTCCCCCAGCTGTGCGAGGCCGAGACCGCGGTGATCTCCCGTCTGGTCGGCACCCACGTGCAGCGCCTGGCCACCATCGCGCACGGCGACGGGGTGTGCACCACGCACATCCCCGCCCAGTCCCGTAACACCGTCACCACTGTGAGGACAGCCAGATGACCGAGCAGATCGTTCAGCCCCTGACCCAGGAGGAGCAGCTCGCAGCCCTCGGTCGCTACGAGTACGGCTGGGCCGACCCCGACGTCGCCGGGTCCGTCGCCCAGCGCGGCCTCAGCGAGGCGGTGGTGCGGGACATCTCGGCGAAGAAGAACGAGCCGGCCTGGATGCTCGACCTGCGCCTGAAGGGCCTGCGGCTGTTCGGCCGCAAGCCGATGCCGGCGTGGGGCGCCGACCTCACGGGGATCGACTTCGACAACATCAAGTACTTCGTCCGGTCCACCGAGAAGCAGGCCACCAGCTGGGAGGACCTGCCCGAGGACATCAAGAACACCTACGACCGGCTGGGCATCCCCGAGGCGGAGAAGCAGCGGCTGGTGGCCGGCGTGGCCGCGCAGTACGAGTGCCTGGACTTCCGGACGAAGGTGTGGACCGCCAACCGTGGCCAGGTGATGATCAAGGAGATCGAGCCCGGCGACCAGGTCTTCGCGTACGACGAGGAGGCCGGTCGCTTCCAGGTCGCCCGGGTCCGCGCGGCAGCGCAGACCGACACCCGGCTGACCTACGAGGTCAAGGTGGGCCTGCGGACCATCCGGGCCACCGACAACCACCCCTTCCTCGCCCTGGTCGACGAGCGCCGCCCGGGCCGGCAGCGCGCCCGCTACCAGCAGCGCTGGAAGACGCTGGCGGAGCTCAAGCCCGGCGACCTGGTGGCCGTGCCGCGCGACCTCCCCGAGTTCGGGGTGCCGCACGTGCTGCGTGAGCGGACCGGCTTCGGCCCGGAGAGCACCTCGCCCGACCTGCTCTGGCTGCTCGGTTTCTATCTCGGCGACGGCAACATGCAGTCGTCCGGGCGGACCCATCGGGTGCAGTTCGCGGTGCCGGACTCGGACCAGGAGGTGCGCGCCGAGATCGCCCGCGTGGTGCGGGAGCAGTTCGGGCTGGAGGCCATCGAGGCGGACGAGTACCGGCTGGTCGTCAACTCCAAGGCGCTCGTCGGCTGGCTGACCGATCTGGGGTTGGCCGGCACGTCGCACACCAAGCAGATTCCTGCGTGGGCGTTCGGCCTGCCCCGGGACGAGCGACTCGCCCTGCTGGGTGGGCTGATCGACGCGGACGGCTACGTCGGGCCGGCGAAGTCCGGCTCGGTCATCCTGACCAGCGTCAACGTTCCGATGCTGGAGCAGGTTATGGAGCTGGCCGTGCTGACCGGGCTGCGGGTCAGCGGCCCCTACGAGTTCGCCAGCCCCCACCCCACCGACGCCGAGCGGCTCGTGCACGGGTTCCGGGTGCACATCACCGGCGACTTCGAGCGACTGGACTGCCGCAACCCGAAGCGCACCGCCCGGTTCGGGCGCCGGTCATACTTCCACTCCGACACCAGCGCCCGGGGCGCCACGTTCCGCAGCCACTGCACCGAGCAGCTCGGCTTCGCCCGGATCGGCTCGATCGAACCGGCGGAGGTGGTGCCGGTGTACGACATCGAGGTGGACGGACCGCACAACTTCATCGCCGAGGGCCTCGTGGTGCACAACTCCGAAGTGGTCTACCACAAGATCCGCGAGGACCTGGAGGAGCAGGGCGTCGTCTTCCTGGACACCGACACCGCGCTGCGCGAGCACGAGGACGTCTTCAAGGAGTACTTCGGCACGGTGATCCCGGTCGGCGACAACAAGTTCGCCGCGCTGAACACGTCCGTGTGGTCCGGCGGCTCGTTCATCTACGTGCCGAAGGGCGTGCACGTGGAGATCCCGCTCCAGGCGTACTTCCGGATCAACACCGAGAACATGGGCCAGTTCGAGCGGACGCTGATCATCGTCGACGAGGGCGCGTACGTGCACTACGTCGAGGGCTGCACCGCGCCGCTCTACTCGTCCGACTCGCTGCACAGCGCGGTCGTGGAGATCATCGTCAAGAAGAACGCGCGCTGCCGCTACACGACCATCCAGAACTGGTCGAACAACGTCTACAACCTGGTCACCAAGCGCGCCGTGTGTCACGAGGGCGCGACCATGGAGTGGGTCGACGGCAACATCGGCTCCAAGGTCACCATGAAGTACCCGGCGGTCTACATGACCGGCGAGCACGCCAAGGGCGAGGTGCTCTCGGTGGCGATGGCCGGCGAGGGGCAGCACCAGGACGCGGGCGCCAAGATGGTGCACGCCGCGCCGCACACCTCCTCCACCATCATCTCCAAGTCGATCGCCCGGGGCGGCGGCCGCACCTCGTACCGGGGCCTGGTGCAGGTGCTGGAGGGCTCGCACAGCAGCCGCAGCACGGTCAAGTGCGACGCGCTGCTGGTCGACACCGTCTCGCGGTCGGACACCTACCCGTACGTCGACATCCGCGAGGACGACGTGTCGATGGGGCACGAGGCGACCGTCTCCAAGATCAGTGACGACCAGCTCTTCTACCTGATGAGCCGGGGCCTGAGCGAGGACGAGGCGATGGCGATGATCGTCCGCGGCTTCATCGAGCCGATCGCCAAGGAGCTCCCGATGGAGTACGCCCTGGAGCTCAACCGCCTGATCGAGCTCCAGATGGAAGGGGCCGTGGGCTGACCCTCGGACGCCCCGCGCGGCCCGGACCCGTCGCGCCGCGTCGCGACCAGCCCGACCGGCCCTCCGACAAATCGTAGAACAGACCAAGGAAGAGATGACTACCCAGGCTTCCGCGCCGCCCAGCACCAAGTCGCAGGCGCTCCGCTCGTACGACGTCGCCGACTTCCCGGCCCTGACGGGCCTGGAGGAGGAGTGGCGCTTCACCCCGCTCAAGCGCCTGCGCGGCCTGGTCGGCGGCGACGGCCCCGCCACCGGCACCGTCCGGCACGAGCACGGCGACCTGCCGGCCGGGGTCACCGTCTCCCGCATCGGCTCCGACGACCCCCGGGTGGGCAGCGTGCTCACCCCGGTCGACCGGGTCAGCGCCCTGGCGTACGGCGGGGCCGGGCCGGCCCTGCTGGTCGAGGTCGCCCGCGACGCGGTGGTCGCCGAGCCGGTGCGCCTGCGGGTGGTCGGCGACTCCACCGAGGGGCTCGCGTTCGGGCACACCTTCGTCGAGGTGGGCCGGTTCGCCGAGGTGACCCTGGTGCTGGAGCACGTCGGCTCGGCCACCCTGGCCGACAACGTCGAGGTGTCGGTGGCCGACGGCGCGAAGCTGACCCTGGTCACGGTGGCCGACTGGGCCGCCGACGCCGTGCAGGCCCAGCACCTGCGGATCCGCCTGGGCCGGGACGCCAAGGTCGGGCACGTCCAGGTCAGCCTCGGCGGCGACCTGGTCCGGCAGTACACCTCGGTGGAGTACACGGGCCGGGGCGGCGAGGCCGAGCTGTACGGGCTCTACTTCGCCGACGGCGGCCAGCACCTGGAGCACCGCCAGCTCGTCGACCACAACGTGCCCGACTGCCGCAGCTACGTGGGCTACCGGGGCGCGTTGCAGGGCGCCGACGCGCACACCGTCTGGGTGGGCGACGTGCTGATCCGCGCCGAGGCGACCGGCACCGAGACGTACGAGATCAACCGGAACCTGCTGCTCAGCGACGGCGCCCGGGCCGACTCGGTGCCGAACCTGGAGATCGAGACCGGCGAGATCGCCGGTGCCGGGCACGCGAGCGCGACCGGCCGCTTCGACGACGAGCAGCTGTTCTACCTGATGGCGCGGGGCATCCCGGAGACCGAGGCCCGCCGCCTCGTGGTCCGTGGCTTCTTCGCCGAGCTGATCAACAAGATCCCGGTCGAGGAGCTGCGCGAGCGGCTCGGCGACGCCATCGAGGCCCGGCTGGCCAAGGGGGGTGTCTGATGATCAGGGTCTGTTCGATCGAGGACGTGCCCAAGGGCGGCGTGGTCAGCGCCGACGTCGACGGCACCCCGATCGCCCTGGTGCACGGCACCGACGGCGAGTTCTACGCCGCGTACGACGAGTGCTCGCACGCCTCCGTGGCCCTGTCCGAGGGCGAGGTCGAGGGCTGCACGCTGGAGTGCTGGCTGCACGGCTCCCGTTTCGACCTGCGCACGGGCGAGCCGACCGGGCTGCCCGCCACCGAACCCGTTCCCGTCTACGCCGTCGAGGTCCGCGACGGCGACATCTACCTTCCCGTGGGCGACGACGGCCGCCCGATGCCGAGCAATGGAGTGACCCGATAATGAGCACCCTGGAGATCCGCGACCTGAAGGTGTCGGTCAAGCTGCCCGAGGGTGAGCTCAAGCCGATCCTGTCCGGCGTCGACCTGACCGTCCGGTCGGGGGAGACCCACGCGATCATGGGCCCCAACGGCTCCGGCAAGTCCACCCTGGCCTACTCCATCGCCGGCCACCCGAAGTACGAGATCACCGGCGGCTCGGTGACCCTCGACGGCGTCGACGTGCTGGCCATGTCCGTCGACGAGCGGGCTCGCGCCGGCCTCTTCCTGGCCATGCAGTACCCGGTCGAGGTGCCCGGCGTGTCGGTGGCGAACTTCCTGCGTACCGCGAAGACCGCGATCGACGGCGAGGCGCCGAAGCTGCGCACCTGGGGCGGCGAGCTGCGCGGCGCGATGCAGCGCCTCCAGATGGACCCGGCCTTCGCCCAGCGCAACGTCAACGAGGGCTTCTCCGGCGGCGAGAAGAAGCGGCACGAGATCGTGCAGCTGGAGCTGCTCAAGCCGAAGGTGGCGATCCTCGACGAGACCGACTCCGGCCTCGACGTCGACGCGCTGCGCGTGGTCAGCGAGGGCGTCAACCGGGTCCGCGACACCGGGGACACCGGCCTGCTGCTGATCACCCACTACACCCGTATCCTGCGCTACATCAAGCCCGACTTCGTGCACGTCTTCGTCGCCGGCCGCATCGTCGAGCAGGGCGGCCCGGAGCTGGCCGACAAGCTCGAGGACGAGGGCTACGAGCGGTACGTCGCCGGGGCCGGCGCGGCGCGGGCCTGACCGACGATGTCCTCTCTCACGATCCCGGCGGGCATGCCGCAGTTCGACGACGTGCCGCGCTTCGACGTGGCGGCGGTGCGCGCCGACTTCCCGATCCTCGACCGGGAGGTCAACGGGCACCCGCTGGTCTACCTCGACAGCGCGAACACCTCGCACAAGCCGCGCCAGGTGCTCGACGTGCTCGCCGAGCACTACGCGAGGCACAACGCCAACGTGTCGCGGTCGGTGCACACCCTGGGCACCGAGGCGACCGAGGCGTACGAGGGGGCGCGGGCGAAGATCGCCCGGTTCGTCAACGCGCCCAGCGTGGACGAGGTCGTGTTCACCAAGAACTCCACCGAGGCGATCAACGTCGTGGCGTACGCGTTCTCCAACGCGTCGCTGCGCGTCGACGCCGACGACCGGTTCCGGCTGGGCCCCGGCGACGAGGTCGTGATCTCCGAGATGGAGCACCACTCCAACATCGTCCCGTGGCAGCTCCTCGCGGAGCGCACCGGCGCGACCCTGCGCTGGTTCCCGGTCACCGACGCCGGGCGGCTCGACGAGTCCGGCCTGGACGACCTGGTCACCGAGCGGACGAAGATCGTCTCGCTGGTGCACATGTCCAACATCCTCGGCACCGTCAACGCCACCGCCCGGATCACCGCCCGGGTCCGCGAGGTGGGCGCGTTGCTGCTGCTGGACTGCTCGCAGTCGGTGCCGCACCTGCCGATCGACGTGGTCGACCTCGACGCCGACTTCATCGTCTTCACCGGGCACAAGATGTGCGGCCCGACCGGCATCGGGGTGCTGTGGGGCCGGGGCGAGTTGCTGGCGGCGATGCCCCCGGTGCTGGGCGGCGGCTCGATGATCGAGACGGTCACCATGGCCCGGTCGACGTTCGCCGCGCCGCCGGCCCGGTTCGAGGCGGGCACCCCGCCGATCGCCGAGGCGGTGGCGCTCGGCGCGGCGGTGGACTATCTCACCGGCCTGGGCATGCGGGCCGTCCAGTGGCACGAGAAGGAGCTGACGGCGTACGCGCTGGACGCCCTCGCCACCGTGCCCGGCCTGCGGATATTCGGGCCGACGGTGCCGGTGGGCCGGGGCGGGACGATCTCGTTCGCGCTCGGCGACATCCACCCGCACGACGTCGGGCAGGTGCTCGACTCGCTCGGCGTGCAGGTGCGCGTCGGGCACCACTGCGCGAAGCCGGTCTGCACCCGGTTCGGCGTGCCGGCCATGACGCGGGCCTCGTTCTACCTCTACACCACCACGGACGAGATCGACGCCCTGGTGGGTGGACTGGAACAGGTGCGGAAGGTGTTCGACTGATGCAGCTCGACCAGCTCTACCAGGAGATCATCCTGGACCACTACAAGCGCCCCCACGGCCGTGGCCTGCGCGACGCCGACGACCCGACCGACCGGGTCGCCGAGGCGCACCACGTCAACCCGACCTGCGGCGACGAGGTGACCGTCCGGGTCGCCACCGACGGCACCGTGCTGCACGACATCTCGTACGACGGCATGGGCTGCTCGATCAGCCAGGCGTCGGCGAGCGTGCTGTACGAGTTGCTGCGCGGCCGGGCCACGGGGGAGGCGTTCGCCGTGCACGAGGCGTTCGTCGAGTTGATGTCCGGCCGTGGCCAGGTCACGCCGGACGAGGACGTGCTCGGTGACGGGGTGGCGTTCGCGGGCGTCGCGCGCTACCCCGCCCGGGTCAAGTGCGCGCTGCTGCCGTGGATGGCGTTCAAGGACGCCGCGGCACGCGCCGGGGTGGGCGCGAGCCCGGAGGTGAAGGCATGAGTTCTGACCAGAGCGCCGGCGTGCCGGAGGACGGCGCCGTGGCGACCGACGCCGCGACGCCGGCCACCGAGGGCGCGGCCGCCCCGTCGGCCACCGGCGGCAGCACCGGTAGCGGTGGCAAGGCCGCCGTCGCCGACGTCGAGGAGGCGATGAAGGACGTCGTCGACCCCGAGCTGGGCATCAACGTGGTCGACCTCGGACTGGTATACGGCGTGCACGTCGGCGACGACAACGTCGCCACCCTGGACATGACGCTGACCTCGGCGGCCTGCCCGCTGACCGACGTGATCGAGGACCAGGCCCGGCAGGCGCTGACCACCGGCCCCGGCGGGGGGCTGGTCGACGACATCCGGATCAACTGGGTCTGGCTGCCGCCGTGGGGCCCCGACAAGATCACCGACGAGGGGCGCGACCAGCTCCGCTCCCTCGGCTTCAACGTCTGACGCGTCGACGCGGCTGACGCTTCGTCCCGCCGAGCGCGGCACCCGTTCCCGGGTGCCGCGCTCGATCGCGCCCGGCCGCGAATCACCAGGATCATGCTCGATCGCGAAAACAGCGCCCTCCGGACGCGATCGGCGGCCACTCGATCCGGGATCGAGCACGGCCGGCCCGGCCCGGAAAACCCGGTGGTCAGGCGGCGGGCGGTGACGCAGGATGGGCGGGTGATCGAGACGTACCGGATGAAGCATGCCCCTGTCGCCACGGCCGTGGCCGCCCGGCGACAGCGGACGGTGCCCCCGGCCGCCCCGGTCGCGCGCCGACCGTCGTGACCGGGGCGTTCCTGGCCGGTCTCGCCGCCGGCTACGGCGTCGCCGTGCCTGTCGGTGCGATCGCCGTGCTGATCCTGGGGCTCAGCGCACGTACCTCGTGGCGGGTCGGCGCGTCGGCGGCCCTCGGCGTGGCCACGGCCGACGGCGTGTACGCGGCCGTGGCGACCCTCGGCGGGACGGCGGTCGCCGGCCTGGTCGCCCCGATCGCCGGACCGCTGCGGCTGGTGGCGGCCGCGGTGCTGCTCGCCCTAGCGGTGCGGGGCGCGTGGCAGGCGCTGCGTCCCGGTCCGGTGCGTGAGGCGGGTCGACGGCGCGGCCTGGAGAGCCCCGGCCGGGCCTTCGCCGGGCTGCTGGCGCTGACCATGCTCAACCCGGCGACCGTGGTCTACTTCGCCGCGCTGGTGCTCGCCCGCAACGACGGTCGCGAGGCCGTTCCGGCGGCGGCCGTCGCCTTCGTGGCCGGTGCCTTCCTCGCCTCGGCCAGCTGGCAACTGCTGGTCGCCGGTGGTGGCACCGTGGTTGGTCGGGCCCTCACCGGCCCGCGCGGTCGCCGGGTCACCGGGCTGGTGTCCAGCGCGATCATCGCCGCGTTGGCTGTCGCGGTCCTGCTGACCGCCTGACCGCCCCGCCGGGTTGCGACCTGGTCACCGTCGCGCCGACCCCACCCGGACGGCTGCGTCGGCCGGTGTCGCGGATCTTGGACAGTTACCGTTCCGCTCTTGAGCTCGAACGGTAACTGTCCAAGATCAGGGTCGGGAGTCGTGCCGGATGGACCGGGGACGGAGGGCCGGCGGCCTGTGCCGTAGGTTCGGGTCATGAGCAGCAGACCGGCGGCCGGCGGTGGGCGCTGGGTGGAGGTGGCACCGGCGCGCGTCGACCGCTGGGTGGACGGCTTCGCCGATCGGCACGGTCCGCCCACCACCACTGTGCGGGGGTACGGCCTGCTGCTCACCGCCCTGGACGGGGCCACCGCCGAGCTGCACACCCCGCCGGGCGCGCCGCCCACGGGCGACGTGCCCGGATTCGTGGCCGCCGCCCGCGCGCCGCGCCGGATCGGTCTGCTGCTCGCCCGCAAGGGCGCGGTGGCCGTCGGCGTCGCCGCGGGGGAGAAACTGATCGTGTCCAAGGTGGACACCCGCTACGTGCAGGGCCGCACCGCCGCCGGTGGGTGGTCCCAGCAGCGGTTCGCGCGGCGGCGGGACAACCAGGCGAAGGCGGCCCTCGGCGACGCGGCCGAGCTGGCCGTCCGGTTGCTGCTGCCGGAGGCGGTGGACCTCGCGGTGCTGGTCTGCGGCGGCGACCGGCGGGCGGTGGACACCGTGCTGGCCGACCGGCGGCTCGCCCCGCTCACCGCGCTGCGCGCCGACCGCCTCCTCGATGTCCCCGAACCCCGCCATGCGGTTCTGGTCGGCGCGGTCGCCGCCGCCCGCACCGTGCGGATCCTGGTCCGCGGGTAAGGAAGGGCACCTTGTTGACGTTTTCGGTATCGGAAGGGGCCCCTGCAATCACCCCGGACCGGCGGCACGGCTGGCTCCCGCCCGAGCCGGTTGCGCCGGCCCGGGCGGGACGCCCCGGGATCAACCGGTGGTGCAGGAACGGATCTGGGGCCTGGCGCTGCTGTTGCCGTTCATCATCGTGGTGAAGCCGAAGGTGTTGCCGCTGCCGTTGGAGCGCATCGTCATCACGTAGCCGGTGCTGTCCCAACTGGGGGTGCCGTTCCAGGTGGTGCTGATCCGCTGCGGCGAGCTCACCGCCACGACCACGGTCCAGTTGCTGGCCCCCTGGACCGTCACCGAGGTGTTGTACCGATCGCCCCAGACGTTGGGGGTCGTCGCCGTCGCGGTGCATCCCCCGCTGGGGGGCGGGGTGGTCGGAGTGCCGGTCGGCGGCGGGGTGGTCGGCGGCGGGGTGCCGTCCGGGGCCACCGCCCGGCCGGTGCTCGGCGAGATCATGCCCGGGCAGAGGCCGCGGCTGTTCAAGTTGGCCATGATCTGCGGGATCGCGTCGCGGGTGTTCTGGATGCCGTCGTGCATCAGGATCACCTGGCCGGCCTGGAGCCGGCTGGCGTTGGAGACGATCTGGCTGACGCTGGCGCCGTTCCAGTCCTGGGAGTCGACGTCCCAGATCACCTGGCGCAGGCCGAGCGAGGCGGCGACCGACTGGAGGGTCGAGTTGGTCTCGCCGTACGGCGGGCGGAACAACTGCGGCCGGACGCCGGTCGCCGACTGGATCGCCGAGTTGGTCTGGGAGAGGTCCGACTGCATCTGGCTCTGGCTCATCGAGGTCATGTGCGCGTGGTTCCAGCTGTGGTTGGCGACCCACATGCCAGCGTCGACCTGGGCCCGCGCGGCGGACTGGTTGCCCTGCACGTTCTGCCCGACGTTGAACATGGTCGCCCGTACGTTGTTGGCTCGCAGCACGGACAGCAGCGTGTTGGTGCTGCCGGTCGGCCCGTCGTCGAAGGTGAGGCCGACGTAGCCGTTACAGGCGGCGGCGCTGGACGGGGTGGCGGCGACCGTGAGACCGGCTGCACCCAGCGCCACGGTGGTGGCGAGCACCGCCAACCGGAGGGCGTGGCGCGATGCTCGGGGTGCGGACGGGCGGCGGGGGCCGCTGATGCTGGCGAACATGCGCAGGTCCTCCCAGGGGGCGGTGGCGTTCGACGATGCCTGACATCAATAGACATAGATGAATTTGGTGGTGGCTCGGAGTATTGCAGCGGCATTTCGAACGCGTCAACGAATTCCGGAAGTTTTCGGAAACTTTTCGAAGGGGGGTGGTGGCGCGGAGGGAGCCCGGGGCGGCCGGCGACGACCGCCAGCCGGGGCGCGTGGGTCAGGCTCCGCTGCCGAAGGTGTCGCACGACTTCGGATCGCCGGCGGGCGGCCCGGTACACTTGCCCCGTGCTGCGCTGCGAAGGCTGAACCGCCCCGCGCCGACGGGAACCATCGACCCGCCGGCGCTTTCGCGTGCCCTGAGTCAGCCCTTCCAGACCCCGAGAGCGAGTCCCCGACATGATCACTGCCACCGGCCTGGAGTTGCGCGCCGGCGCCCGGATCCTGCTGTCCGACACCACGCTGCGGGTGCAGCCGGGCGACCGCATCGGCCTGGTCGGCCGCAACGGAGCCGGCAAGACCACCACGCTGAAGGTGCTCGCGGGGGAGGGGCAGCCCTACTCCGGGCAGCTCGACCGGCGCAGTGCCATCGGCTACCTTCCGCAGGACCCGCGCACGGGCGACCTGGAGGTCACCGGCCGCGACCGGGTGCTCTCCGCCCGGGGCCTGGACGTGCTGATGGCCCAGATGGAGGAGGTCGAGGCCCGGCTCGCCGAGGCTGCCGACGACAAGCTGGTCCGCCGCTACGGCGCGCTGGAGGACCAGTTCGCCGCCCTCGGCGGATACGCGGCGGAGGCCGAGGCCGCCCGCATCTGCGCCAACCTCGGCCTGCCCGACCGGGCCCTCGCCCAGACCATCGGCACCCTCTCCGGCGGCCAGCGCCGCCGCGTCGAGCTGGCCCGGATCCTGTTCCGCGATGCCGGCGAGAACGGCGGCGGCATCCTGCTGCTCGACGAGCCCACCAACCACCTCGACGCCGACTCGATCACCTGGCTGCGCGGGTTCCTCGCCAACCACAAGGGCGGGCTGATCGTGATCTCCCACGACGGCGCGCTGCTGGAGTCGGTGGTCAACAAGGTCTGGTTCCTCGACGCCACCCGCTCGGTCGTCGACGTCTACAACCTGGGCTGGAAGGCGTACCTGGAGGCGCGGGAGACCGACGAGCGACGCCGCCGCCGGGAGCGGGCCAACGCCGAGAAGAAGGCCGGCGCGCTGATGGCCCAGGCCGACAAGATGCGGGCCAAGGCCACCAAGACCGTCGCCGCGCAGAACATGGCCCGCCGGGCCGAGAAGCTGATCTCCGGGCTGGAGGAGGTCCGGGTCTCCGACAAGGTGGCCAAGGTCCGCTTCCCGAACCCGGCGCCGTGCGGCAAGACGCCGCTCACCGCGACCGGCCTGTCCAAGTCGTACGGGTCGCTGGAGATCTTCACCGACGTCAACGTGGCGGTGGACCGGGGCTCGCGGGTGGCCATCCTCGGCCTCAACGGCGCGGGCAAGACCACCCTGCTGCGGATGCTCGGCGGCCTGCTGGAGCCGGACACCGGCGAGGTGCACGCCGGGCACGGGCTGCGGCTGGGCTACTACGCCCAGGAGCACGAGACCCTGGACGTGGAGCGGACGGTCCTGGAGAACATGCGGGCCGCCGCGATCGAGCAGACCGACACCGAGCTGCGGAAGATCCTCGGCGCGTTCCTCTTCTCGGGCGAGGACGTGGACAAGCCGGCCGGCGTGCTCTCCGGCGGGGAGAAGACCCGGCTGGCCCTGTCCACCCTGGTCTGCTCCGGTGCCAACGTGCTGCTGCTCGACGAGCCGACCAACAACCTGGACCCCGTCAGCCGGGAGCAGGTGCTGGACGCCATCGCCCGCTATCCGGGGGCGATCGTCCTGGTCACCCACGACCCGGGCGCGGTGCTGGCCCTCAAGCCCGACCGAGCGATCCTGCTCCCCGACGGCGACGAGGATGCCTGGAGCGACGACCTCCTCGAACTGGTCGAGCTGGCCTGACCGCCCCCGGTGGGGTCCCGGGGCGATCACCCCCGGGACGGTGGTTGCCGGAGCTATGGGCGGAATGGGAATTTCCGCGTCTTTTGCGGTATGCCGTCACTCTCCGCGGTGTTCAGGTGAGCGCGGCGGGTGGTCGGGTGAGGACTCCGGAGGTGACCAGGATCAGCACGCCGATCGCGACGAAGACGGTCGGGACCAGCCAGTGGCCGGCCCGGCGGACCCACCGGACCACGGCCGGACGGCCGCCCCGGCCCCGCCGGGCAGTCTGCCACCACGGTGCTCCGGGCGGCCCCGGTCAGCAAGGTCAGCACGACGTCGTCGACGGTGGTCGCGGCGAACACCAGCGCCGCGCTGGCGGCGGTCGCGATCAGGTCGGTCAGGCCAGGCAGGGCGCGGCCGCCGAGCCCGCGGCACCCCGGACCTTTGGCCCCGCCCGGCCTGGCCCGAACGGGGTACGGTGACCGGCCGACGTCACCCTATCGGGTAGCCGACACTGCATAGCGTGTCGGTTGGCGAATAGTTGATATCTGGCGCATGATCGTTCGAGGCGGTCTAATAGGTGGGACCGTATCCGAACCGCACAGTCTGGGACGTGAGGAATCAGCATGGCAGCCACTGGCACAGCCACCAGCACTGAGAAGGGTCGCCGGATCGTCGGAGCCGAGCGTCAGACGCTCGCCAAGGACCTGGTAAAGCGGTACACCGGCGGAGAGAGCATCCGTGCGCTCGCGGCCTCCACCGGCCGTTCCTACGGGTTCATCCACCGGGTGCTCACCGAGTCCGGCGTGCAGCTGCGTCAGCGCGGCGGCGCCCGGCGCCGCAAGAAGGCGTGACCCGCCCACCGACGTCGTCCATCAGCGCCGTCTCCCGGGCCGCCCGGTGACCCCTGGCGCGGTCGGGGTGCGACTCGACTGCGACGGGCCGGTGGCGACGGTGACGTTGTGCCGGCCCGACGTGCTCAACGCGCAGACCCCGGCGATGTGGCGCGCGATGAGCGACTTCTCCCGAGACCTGCCCGGCGACGTGCGCGTCGTCGTCGTACGCGGCGAGGGGCGCGCCTTCTCCGCCGGCCTCGACCTGTCGGTGGCCGGTGCCTCCGGCCCCGGCTCGTTCGCCGAGCTGGCGGCCCTGCCCGAGCAGGAGTGCGCAGACCGCATCGCCGACTTCCAGGCCGGCTTCACCTGGCTGCACCGGCCCGACGTGGTGTCGGTGGCGGCCGTGCAGGGCCACGCCATCGGCGCCGGCTTCCAGCTCGCGCTCGCCTGCGACCTGCGGGTGCTGGCGGCCGACGCCAGGCTCTCCATGGCGGAGGTGACCCTCGGTCTGGTCCCCGACCTGGCCGGCACGAAGCGCCTGGTCGAGCTGGTCGGCTACGCCCGCGCCCTGGAGATCTGCGCCACCGGCCGACGGATGGACGCCGCTGAGGCCGACCGGCTGGGCCTGGCCACCCTGGTGGTGCCCAATGCCGAGCTGGACGCCACGGTGCGTGACCTGACCGCAGGGCTGCTCGCCCACCCCCGGGACGCGGTGGTGGAGATCAAGGCGCTGCTCGCCGGTGCCGACGGCCGGTCCCACGCCGAGCAGCAGCGGGCCGAGCGCGGGGCGCAGACCCGCCGGCTCCGTGACCTCGCCGGCCGGGGAGAATAGCCAGGCCGTCGGCCAGTGGGATCGGCCCACCTGCCCGGCGGAGAGAATGATAAGGACTTTCCGGGAAGAACCGGCTTACGGCCAAGGTTGTCGTAGCCGTCGGGACAATCGACCTGACGGCACGAGCCGACCACGACCCGGAGGTGACGCGTGATGTCCGACGGTGGGATGGCCGGCTGGAGCATGATCCGGTCGATGCGCAACCAGGACGAGGTCTCCGCCCACCGGCTCAGCCGCGGCACCGCCCGGCGGATCGTCGAGTTCGCCGGGCCCTACCGGCGCGACATCGTCGTCTTCCTGGTCACCGTGGTGATCGCCGCGGTGATCGGCGTCGCCACGCCGGTGCTCGCCGGTGACGTGATCAACGCGATCAGCCGGGGCGGCGCGGCGGCCGGGTCGACCGTGGTCCGCCTCGCCCTGGTCATCGCTGCGCTCGCCGTCGCCGACGCGCTGTTCTCGCTGGCCCAGCGGTGGTATTCGGCGCGCATCGGCGAGGGCATCATCCTCGACCTGCGCACCCGGGTCTACGACCACGTGCAGCGGATGCCGTTGCAGTTCTTCACCCGCACCCAGACCGGCGCGTTGGTCAGCCGGCTCAACAACGACGTGATGGGTGCCCAGCGGGCGTTCACCTCCACCCTCTCCGGGGTGGTCAGCAACGTCATCCAGCTGGTGCTCACCGCCGCGGTGATGCTCACCCTCTCCTGGCAGATCACCGTGCTGTCGCTGATCCTGCTGCCGATCTTCATCGTCCCGGCCCGCCGGGTCGGCCGGCGGCTGGCCGACATCACCCGCGAGTCGTACAACCTGAACGCCAACATGAACGCCACGATGACCGAGCGGTTCGGGGTCGCCGGGGCGCTGCTGGTCAAGCTGTTCGGCGCCCCCGAGGTGGAGGCGCGCCGGTTCGCCAACCGGGCCGAGCGGGTTCGCGACATCGGCATCCAGTCCGCGATGTACTCGCGGACGTTCTTCGTGGCGATGCTGCTGGTCGCGTCCCTGGCCCAGGCGCTGACCTACGGCCTCGGCGGCTGGCTCGCGGTCACCGGCAGCGTCAGCGCCGGCACCGTGGTCACCCTCGCCCTGCTGCTCACCCGGCTGTACGGCCCGCTGACCGCGCTGTCCAACGTCCGGGTGGACGTGATGAGCGCGCTGGTCTCCTTCGACCGGGTCTTCGAGGTGCTCGACCTGCGGCCCGGCATCGCGGAGAAGCCGGACGCCGTCGCCGTGCCGCGCGGCAACGGCCGGGTGGAGTTCCGCGACGTGCGGTTCCGCTACCCGGCCGCCGCCGAGGTGTCCCTCGCCTCGTTGGAGGAGGTCACCACCCTCGACCGCACCGTCACCGAGCCGGTGCTGCGGGGGGTGTCGTTCGCCGTCGAGCCGGGGCAGATGATCGCCCTGGTCGGCCCGTCCGGGGCGGGCAAGTCCACCCTGTCCATGCTGATTTCCCGGGTTTACGACGTCACGGACGGCCAGGTGCTCGTCGGCGGCGTCGACGTCCGGGACGCCACGCTCGCCTCGCTGCGCGACGAGATCGGTGTGGTCACCCAGGACTCCCACCTGTTCCACGAGACGATCGCCGAGAACCTGCGCTACGCCAAGCCGGACGCCACCGACGACGAGATCTGGGCCGCCCTCGCCGGCGCGCAGGTCGCCGACCTGGTCCGCTCCCTGCCCGACGGGCTCGACACGACCGTCGGCGAGCGGGGCTACCGCTTCTCCGGCGGCGAAAAGCAGCGCATCGCGATCGCCCGGCTGCTGCTCAAGGCCCCGTCGATCGTGATCCTCGACGAGGCGACCGCGCACCTGGACTCGGAGAGCGAGGCAGCGGTGCAGCGGGCCCTGGCGGTGGCGCTGACGGGGCGTACGGCGCTGGTGATCGCGCACCGGCTCTCCACCGTCCGCGACGCCGACCAGATCCTCGTCCTCGACGAGGGGCGGATCGTCGAGCGGGGCCGGCACGAGGAGCTGGTCGCCGTCGGCGGCCTCTACGCCGAGCTGTACCGCACCCAGTTCGCGGTGGCCGACTCGCCCACCCCGTACGTGGACGCGACCGGCCCCGAGACGATCATCACCATGCCGATGGCCAGCTATGTCGCCGACGAGGCGCTGCCGCCGGCCGCCGCGAACTGACCCGCCGGCCCGGCCAGCCCCGGCCCGATGACGTCCGGGATGGTCCGGTCCGCCACCCCGGCCAGCTCCTCGCGCGTCGGCCGGGAACCCGGGCCGCCCTCGGTGGTGGCCATCACAGGCCGCGCAGCGCGCCGCCGTCGACCGGGAGGGTGATCCCGGTCAGGTAGCCGGCGGCGGGGGAGAGGGCGAACGCGGCGACCCGGCCGAACTCGGCGGGCTCGCCGATGCGGCGCAGCGGGATGCCCGCCTCGGCCTCGGCCCGGGCCCGCTCGGCGTCGCCGGAGGCGGCCAGGAGCTGCCGGTTGCGATCGGTCATGATCCGTCCCGGGAGCAGCCCGAGTACCCGTACGCCGCGCGGGCCGTACTCGTCGGCCATGTCCTTGGCCACCCCGGCCAGGCCGGGCCGCAGCCCGTTGGAGATGCCCAGCCCGGCCAGCGGGCTGCGGACCGAGGTGGACAGGACCAGCCCGATCGCGCCGCCGCCGGTCAGCGCCTCGGCGACCGTCCGGGCGGTGCGGACGGTGCCGAGGAAGACGGTCTCGAAGGACTCCCGCCACTGCGCGTCGGTCGCCCCGGCCGCGGTGCCCGGCGGCGGGCCGCCGACGGAGACCAGCGCGCCGTCGAGCCGGCCGAAGTGTTCCCGGGCGGCGGCGATCAGCCGCTGTGGGGTGGCCGGGTCGCTCAGGTCGGCGGCGAGCCCGATCGCCCGCTCGGGGCCGCCGAGCCGCTGCACCGCCTCGGCCACCCGCTCGGGGGCCCGGGCGGAGACGACCACCCGTGCCCCGTCGGAGACGAGGCACTCGGCGGTGGCGAAGCCCAACCCCCGGGAGGCCCCGGTCAGTACGTACACCCGGTCGGTGAGTCCCAGATCCATGCGCCGATCCTGCCGTACGCCGGTGGGGGCGGCTACCGGCGGGCCGGGCGCAGCAGGCGTACCCGGCCGGCGAGCCGCACCGCGACGGCGCCGCCGGCGCGGGCCAGGGCCGGCAGCCGGCGCGGTCGCGGCGGCGTCGTGCCGTCGTATCGGCTGGCCGCCTCCCGGACCGCCAGCTCCTCCGCGCCCAGGGGCGGCAGCTCGCCCCGGCGGTGCAGCTCGTGGGCCAGGTCCCAGCCGTCGCGCAGCGAGCCGTTGGTGGGCCGGCCGGCCGCCCAGCCGGCGAACGTCGCCGGCCAGGCGTCGCCGAGACCGGCGGCGAGCAGCGGCCAGTGCCGGGCCACGTCGCCGGCCCGCTTGCGCAGCAGGGCGCGGCGGGCGGCGTCGACCGGGCCCGGGGCGAACCCGGGCGGCAGCGACCCGCCCGCGACCAGCGCCGCCACCAGTTCCGCCTGCCGGGCGGCCAGGTCGCCGCCGGCCCCGGGTCCGCTCACGTGACCGCCGGGTATCCGGACGCGGCGGCGATCGCGTCCAGCTCGGCCCGCAGCGCGGACGCGGGCGGCCAGCGGCCGTCGCGCTCCAGCAGCAGCGCAGGAGGGCGGTGCCGGGCGCACAGCTCGCCGACCAGGTCGAGCACGGCCGGCGGCACCGGGTCGGTGTGCGTGTCGTGGTAGAAGCCGCCCTGCTCGGCGCCCCCGGCGACGTGCGCGTACGCCACCCGGTCCAGCGGCAGCCGGTCCAGCAGGGCGAGCGGGTCGCCGCCCCGGTTGCGGGCGTTGGCGTGCACGTTGGCGACGTCCAGCAGCAGCGCCGCGCCGGTCGCGTCGAGGATCTCGGTGAGGAAGTCCGCCTCGTCCAGCTCGTCGTCGGGCCAGTCGAACAGCGCCGCGATCGGCTCCAACGCGATCGGCACCGGCAGGTCGGCCTGGGCGCGGCGCACGTTGGCCACCACCGCGGCGACGGCCTCCCGGCTGCGCGGCAGCGGCAGCAGGTGGCCGGCCTCCAGGCCGCCGGCCCGCACGAACGCGATGTGCTCGCTGACCAGCGGCGCGCCGACCAGTTCGGCCACCCGCGCCAGGTGGGCGACCCGGGCCGGGTCGACCGGTTCCGCGCCGCCGAGGGAGAGCTTCACCCCGTGTGGTACGACGGTGACGCCGCGCGCGACCAGCGCGGCGAGCCCGGTCGGCGGCGGCCCGTGCGGGGCGACCGCCTCGGCCACCACCTCGACGAACCGCAGCCCGGGCAGCTCGGCTACGAACCCGGCGATCTCGGGCCGCCAGCCGATGCCGACCCCGGCGGGACCCGGGCCGGTCATCCGCCGCAGCCCCCGCCGCAGCCGCCCCCGCCCCCGCAGGAGCTGCCGCTGTCCGACGACGAGTCGCCGCTGCTGCACCCGCCGACCGAGGTGCTGCCGGTGCCGGACAGCGCCTGCCGCTGGATCTCGGCCTCCTCGGCGAAGCCCGGGTCCATGGCCCACAGGGTGGCGGTGCCGAACAGGGCCACGCCCATCGCCGCGCCGGCCGCCCCGTAGGTCGCGTACGCCGGACCGGAGGCGGGGGTGAGGTGCACGTGGCTGCGGCGCAGCCCGCGCAGGGCCCGGTCGGCGGCCCGGGTCCGCCACGGCACCCGGGCGAACAGCGCGGCGACGACGGCCAGGGGGATCACGGCGGGCACCAGGAAACCGGCCGGCCGGTCGTTGGTCAGCCCGGCGAAGATCCGGAACAGGCCGACTCCGACGAGGGCGAACAGCAGGAACGACCCGTTCCGGGCGGATTGGCGGCGAGCGGGGGTCAGCGCGAGGCCCTGCTGCTCGAGGCCCTGGCGCAGCTGGTCGAGGGCCTGCGTCACCCAGTGGTCTCGGCCCAGCTCGCGGGCGTACCGGCCCTGGCTGGCGGCGTGGTGGACCGCCTGGTCCAGCGGGGTGGCCCCGGCCGGCAGGGGACCGCCGACGGCGAGCCGCCGATCGGCGCGTACGCCGACGACGCCGGTGCCGCGCAGGCCGCCCAGCGCGGTCCAGACGGCGAGCTGGTTGCCGCCGTTGAGGTAGGCCACCTGCTGGGGGCCGAGCTGGCCGCCACCGACGGCGGACGGACCGGCGAGGACCCGCCGCCGGTGGGCGATCGCGCCGACCACGACGACGAGGCCCGCCAACAGGTAGAGACCGAGGAAGGTGGGCCCGGGGATGCCCCAGGTGTCACCGGGCGCCGCGAGGACGGTCATGCTTCTGCTCCTGTCGCGCGAGGGGATCGCGGGCCCATTGTGGGGCAGGTGCGCACGCGCGGCCGTCAGCGGCGGCGGACGGCCTCCTCGACCAGGTCGAGCACCGGGCCGAGGTCGCCGGCCGGGCGGCCCATCGCCAGGTGCCGCACCAGGCCGTCGTAGGCGAGTTCGAGGAACCGGGCCAGCACGTCGATGGGTACGTCCTCGCGGAGCACCCCGGCCTCGCGCTGCCGGGCCAGCCGGTCCCGGGTGGCCTCGGCGATGGCGGCGGAGCGTTCGGCCCAGCGGCGGGCGAACGCCGGGTCGGTGCGCAGTCGGCGGGAGACCTCCAGTTGGCTGCCCAGCCAGCCGGTGGTGTCCGGGGAGACGGCGCGGGCCAGCAGGTCCCGCATGACCTGGACCAGGCCGTTGCGGGCGACCGTCTCCACCATGGCGGCCGCGTCGTCCTCGGCCACGGCGAGGAAGAGCGAGTCCTTGTCGCGGAAGTGGTGGAAGATCGCGCCCCGGGACAGGCCGGTGGCCTCCTCGAGTCGCCGCACCGTGGCGCCCTCGTAGCCGTGCCGGGCGAAACAGGCGCGGGCCGCGGCGAGGATCTCCTGCCGGCGGGCGTCGAGCTGGTCCTGACTTACTCTGGGCACGGCACGATCGTGTCAGGTGGCCGGCCGCTGTGCAAACCGTACGTACGGCTTGTAACGTGCCGGCAACGTGGCCGCGACGTGGCCGCCGGGCTGGCCACGGGCGGTGCCGGCGGTGCCCCGATGCGTGATCGGTCGGCCGGTGGCCGGCTACCATCGCCCGGTGACGCCGTGCCTGCCGGCCCTGTCGGCCGGCGGCCCGTCTCCCTTAAGGTGCCCGAGTGCCGCTGCTCCTGCTGGATCTGGACAACACCCTGCTCGACCGGGCCGGGTCGTTCCGTGCCTGGGGCGAGAGCTTCCTGGACGGCATCGGCGCGCCGACCACCGACATCGACTGGCTGGTGTCGATCGACGCCGACGGGCTGACCGACCGGTGGGACGTGGCGGACGCGATCCGCGACCGGTACGGGCTGCTCATCTCCTCGCTGGACCTGGTGGAGGAGCTGCACGACGGGGTGGTGGCCAACACCCGGCTCGACCCGCTGGTGGCCTGCGCCCTGCGGATCGCCGACGACGCCGGCTGGGTGCCGGTGGTGGTGAGCAACGGCAGCGTCCGTCAGCAGGACGCGAAGATCCGCCGCACCGGCCTGGACCGGTACGTGGCCGACTGGGTGATCTCCGAGGAGGCCGGGGTCAGCAAGCCCAACCCGAGGATCTTCGCGCTGGCGGCCCGGCGGGTCCGGATGCCGCTGCGCGGCGCATGGGTGGTGGGGGACAGCCCGGAGGCCGACATCGGCGGGGCGGCGGCCGTCGGCCTGCCCAGCGTCTGGCTGCACCGGGGCCGGGCCTGGACGGACACCCGGTTCGCCCCCACCTTCACCGTCGACGGCCTGATCGCCGCCGTCGCCACCGTGCTCGCCGCCTGACGGTCGGCGAGCACGTGACACGGTAAATCGGTTGCGGCGGCGCGCGGGCATGGCCCAGCATGGTGCCGCGCACGGGCGCAGCCGGGTCGTCCCGGTCGAGGAGGGGAGGTCGGTCATGGCCGTCTTCGCAGGGCTCTTCCACCTGCCTTCACCAGCCTCGATCAAGGGATCACCAGCACAGTGCGTGACGACGACTTCCCGGCGCGCGGGCGCCGGAGCCGCGGCAAGAGCCGCTTCGACGACGACGAACCCCAGTTCCTGAAGCGCGGCCGGCCCGCCGAGCCGGTCCTGACCGACCCGGAGCTGACCGACCCGGGCCCGGACGACGACGCCCCAGCCGGCCACGCCTGGTCCAGCTGGGACCAGGCCGTCCACGGCCCCGAGCCGCACCCCGCCTGGCTCGTCACCGAGCTGGCCGCCCGGGACACCGACCTCGGGGTGCTCAAGACCGGCAAGGAGGCGGACGTCCACCTGCTCCGCCGGGCTGTGCCGGACACCGACCGGTCCTGCCTGCTGGCGGTCAAGCGCTACCGTGACGCCCAGCACCGACTGTTCCACCGCGACGCCGGCTACCTGGAGGGCCGCCGGGTGCGCCGGTCCCGGGAGAACCGGGCGATGGCCGGGCGCACCGCATTCGGCCGGCAGATGATCGCCGGGCAGTGGGCCGCCGCCGAGTTCGCCGCCCTCTCCCGGCTCTGGGAGATCGGCGCAGAGCACGGCCGGATCGCCGTGCCGTACCCCGTGCAACTGCTCGGCACCGAGCTGATGCTGGAGTTCGTCGGCGACCCCGACGAGGGGCTGGCCGCGCCCCGGCTGGCCCAGTGCCGGCCCGAGCCGGCCGAGCTGCGCTCGCTGTGGGAGCAACTGGTCGACGCCCTGGTGGTGCTGGCCCGGGCCGGCTACGCCCACGGCGACCTGTCGCCGTACAACCTGCTGGTGCACGCGGGGCGGCTGGTCATGATCGACCTGCCGCAGGTGGTCGACGTGGTGGCCAACCCGCAGGGCCCCGAGTTCCTGGCCCGCGACGTGCGGGTGGTGGGGGCCTGGTTCACGGCGCGTGGCCTGCCGGCCGGCGACACCGACCCCGCGGCCCTGACCGCGTTGCTGCTGCGCGAGGCCGGCATCCGCTGAGCCGCGCCGCGCGGGCGCCGGGCCTGGACCCGGTGTCTGCGCCGGCTGGGCCGCCGGGTGGCCCCGGGGCCGGGGCGGTCGGCTGTCGCCGGCCGCCCCACCGGTCACTGGAGGTAGCGCTCCACCTCCGGGACGGGGCGTACGCCCTGGGCCTCGGGGTCGCCGTGGGCCTGGCGGGCGGCCCGCCGCCGGCGCAGCAGGTCCCAGCACTGGTCCAGGGACTCCTCCAACTCGCGCAGCCGGTCCTGCTCGTCGGCGGTGCCGGACTCCGTCGTCTGCGCGGCCGAGCGGAGCTGGTGCTCCTCGTCGACCAGTTCGGAGATCCGGTTCAGGATGGTCTTGTCGTCCATGCCCCTGAGCCTGGCACAGCGGGTCGGGCCGCGCCCGCTTCTCCCGCGCGCCGGGCCGGCGGACGGGGTCGCGGAGGCCAGAACGTTGCGGTACGTTGCCACACGATGACGATGACCGTGCGGCCGTTCGCCGACGCCGACGCCGACGCCGTGACCGGGGTGCTGCTGGCGGGCCGGCCGTACCTGGTGGCCACCCCGGAGCTGCTGCGCTGGCAGGCATCCCGGGCGCAGGCCCCGGAGCGGTTCGGGGCGCTGGTGGCCGAGGCCGACGGGGCGCCGATCGGGGTGGCCCGCACCGGGCTGCTGCACGAGAGCGCGGAGCCGGGGCTGGGCTTCGTCAACCTGACGGTGCGGCCGGACCGGCGCGGTCGGGGCGCGGGGTCGGCCCTGCTCGCCGCCGCCGAGCAGCGGCTCGCGGGGCTCGGCGCGAGCACGGCGTACGCGATGGTCGACGACACCCCGACGGAGCTGGCCTTCGCCGAGCGGCACGGCTACCGGAGGGGCCGGCGGTCCCTGCTGCTGCGGTGCGACCTGGCCGCGATGCCGCTGCCCCCGGCCCCCGGGCCCGGCGTCCGGCTGCTCGCCGCCGCCGACCTGCCCGACCCGCGCCTGCTCTACGAGGCCGACCTGGACGCCGCGCGCGACGAGCCGGGCGAGGTCAGCATGGACGAGATCGCGTACGCGGACTGGCTGGCGGCGTACTGGGACCGCCCCGACCTGGACCGGGGGTTGACCACGGTGGCCCTGGTGGACGGTGAGGTGGCCGCGTTCACCGTGGCGCTGACCGACGGCCGCCACCGCCACCAGTGCGGGATGGCCGGCACCCGGCGGCCGTACCGCCGTCGGGGCCTGGCCCGGCTGGTCAAGCAGGCCGCCCTGGGACGGGCCGCGGCGGCCGGGTTCCGGCACTCGGTGACCGTGAACGACGCCGGCAACGAGGCGATGCTCGACCTCAACGCCACGCTCGGTTACCGGCCGGTTGCGGCACAGTGGCGATACCGGCGGGATCTGCCCAGGTAGGAGGCCCACGGCGGGTCTCTTGTGGAAGTGGGGAATGTCGCCCGCGAAAATTCTTCTTCTCTCCCCTGGAGAAGTTGACCTGCTCAATGGCATGCTCGGGGCGGGACCGTTACTTTCCACGGTCGTTCCGCGACGCACAGTTGATCAGGGGAGTGCACCACACGTGGTAACCCCACACCCGGCCCCCACCCGTGCTCGGCGAGCGAGATCCGTTCCGCTGCGGCACGTCGCGCCCGGCCTGCTCCGCGACCCCGTCCGCGCTCTCGTCGGATTCGGCGAGCGGGCCGGCGGCGAGGTGGTCCGGCTCAACGTCGGCGCGTTCCGACCCTACCTGGTGACCGACCCCGACCACGTGCAGCAGGTGCTGGGAGACCGGGCCGACAACTTCGGCCGGGCCGGCGACGGCGCGTTCTGGGGCCCGCTGCGCCGGCTGTTCGGTGACGGCATCCTCGGTGACGGTCCGGTGTGGTCGGACAGCCGGCGCATCCTCCAGCCGCTGTTCACCGCCCGGCGGGTCGAGTCGGTGCTGGACCGGCTGGCCGCGACGATCGCCGACGCGGTCGCCGAGCTGGACGCGCCCGCCCGCGCCGGCCGGCCCGTCGACATCGGCGCCGAGCAGGCCCGGATCGTGTGCCGGGCGATCATGGAGACGTTCTTCGGGGACCGCATCTCGGTCGCCGACGCGCTGCGCGTCATCCAAGCCCAGGACGCGATCGCCACCTCGGTGATCCCCCGGGTGCTGGTGCCGTTCGCCCCGCTGGCGCTGCCGATGCCCGGCGACCGGGCGTTCCGCGACGCCGCCCGGCGCATCGACGAGGTGCTGGTGCCGATCGTCCGGTCGGCGCGGGGCAGCGACGGCGACGACGTCATCGCCACGCTGTGGCGGGGCACCACCGCCGACGGCCGGCCGCTGGACGAGCGGCAGGTCCGCAACGACACCGTCGCCATGGTCGCCGTGACCACCGAGACCACCGTCAACGTGCTGACCTGGCTGTGGCCGCACCTGGAGCGCGCGCCCGAGGTCGCGGCCCGGTTGCAGGAGGAGATCGACTCGGTGGCGGGCGGCGGCCGGGTCGGTCCCGAGCACCTGCCGCGGCTGCGCTACACCCGGATGGTGCTCGACGAGCTGATCCGGCTATACCCGGTGGCCTGGCTGGTGCCCCGGCAGGTGCTGCGGCCGACGACGCTCGGCGGCGTACGCCTGCCGGCCGGGGCGACGCTGCTGGTCAGCCCGCTGGTCACCCAGCGGCTGGCCCGCTACTGGGACGACCCCGGGGCCTTCGACCCGAACCGGTTCACCCCGGAGCAGGTCCGGACCCGGCACCGGTACGCGTTCTTCCCCTTCGGCGGCGGCCCGCACCAGTGCCTGGGGATGCACCTGTTCTATCTGGAGGCACAGCTCATCGTGGCGAACCTGTTGACCCGCTACCGGCTGCGGGCGCGCAGCCCCCGCCTGCCCGCCGTGCAGCTCGCCGCCGCGCTGCGCACGAGGGACCGCGTGGAGCTGGACGTGCGTCCCGCCCACACCGGGGCCGCCGCGTGAACGTCGTCACGCCACCGTCCACGGTGCTGCCCGACCAGCTCTCCGTCGCCGCCGAGCAGGGCCGCATCTGCGCGCTCGCCGCGCAGGGGCAGCGCGACCTGCAACGGCAGGCCGACCGCTACCCGGACCTCTTCGCCGGCCGGGCCTTCGATGCCGCGCTGTTCAGCAACATCGCCCTGGCCATCGCCTTCGGCGCGCCCTGGTGCACCGCCGAGCAGCTGCGGCTGACCAACCGGATGGTGCTCTGGGGGTTCGCCCTCGACTGGCGGATCGACTACCTGGCGAAGTCCCGGGCGGACGTCGACCGGGTGGTGACCGGCGCCCTCGCGGTCGCCGAGGGGGCGAGTCCCGACGCCGAGGACCCGCTCGGCCGCCTGCTCGCCGAGCTCCGCGACGACCTCGCGGAGGTTCCGGCCTTCGCCGAGCTGGGCGGCGCCTGGCGCGCGGCGGTGCGCCGCACGGTGACGGCGATGGCCCGGGAGTGGGGCTGGAAGACGGCCCGGGAGCGGGACGGGGCACCGTTGCCCGGCATCGCCGAATACCTCGCCAACGCCGACAACCTCGCCTGCACCGTGGTCAACGTCGCGCACTGGATCTGGACGGGCGACGCGGAGACGCACCGGCGGCTGGGCCCGCTGGTGACCGTCAGCGACGAGGTGCAGCGGGTGCTCCGGCTCGTCAACGACCTCGCCACCTACGAGCGGGACCTCGAATGGGGCGACCTGAACGCGCTGCTGCTGGTCGACGACCGCGCCGAGGTCGACCAGCGTATCGTCGAGCTGGTCGAGCGGTGCACCGAGCTGCTGGCCCCACTGTCGGGCGGCTGCCCGCTCCAGGCGGCGTACCTGGCCCGGCAGATCGGGTTCAGCAGCGGCTTCTACCGGTCCGCCGACTTCTGGGGGCAGCGGTGACGATCGCCCGGCAGCGGGCCACCGCTCCCCGCCGCGCCGACCGGCCGGCCCGGGACGCGGAGTCCGCCGCGGACGCCCGCGAACTGGTCGCCGCGATGACCCTCACCCCGGGCGGGCAGTCCTCCGCGTCGGTGTACGAGACCGGGCGCCTGGTCAGCCTCGCGCCCTGGCTGACGCACCACGTCGAGCGGGTCGCGTATCTGCTCGCCGCCCAGCGCCCCGACGGCGCGTGGGGCGGCCCGCAGGGGTACGCCCTGGTGCCGACGCTGAGCGCCACCGAGGCGCTGCTCACCGCCCTGCGCCGGGGGGACGCCGACCGGCTTTCCGGTGCTCGCGCCGCCGAGCGACTGGGCCGGGCCGTCGACGGCGGGCTGCGCGCCCTGTACCGGTGGCTCGCCGGCCCGGCCACGATCACGCCGCCCGACCTGCCGGCCGCCGACCTGACCGTCCCGGCGCTGGTCGGCTCGGTCGCCGCGCACCTCGACGCGGTGCGCGCCGACCCGCCGCCCGGCCTCGCCGCCTGGCGCGCCGCCGGCCCGCTGCCGCTGCCGTCCGGGCTGGACAACGTCCGGCTCGACCGGGTCCGCGCGCTGGTCGCCTCCGGCCGTGCGCTGCCGACGAAGCTGCTGCACGCCCTGGAGGTGGCCGGTCCGGCGGCCCGGCGTGCCGCCGGGGTGACCCCGGTGGGGCCCGGCACCGTGGGCGCGTCCCCGGCGGCGACCGCCGCCTGGCTGGGCGCGCCCGACGCGGGGCCCGGGGCCGCCGCCGCAGTGGCCTACCTGGAGGACGCCGCCCGCCAGCAGGGCGGCCCGGTGCCGTGCGCGACCGGGATCACCGTCTTCGAGCGGGCCTGGGCGCTGAGCACCCTGAGCCGGGCGGGTATGACGCTGCCGGTCCCGCCCCGGCTGCTCGCCGGGCTCGCGGCGACCGTCGGCCCCGCCGGCACCGCCACCGCGCCCGGCCTGCCCGTCGACGCCGACACCACGGCGGTGACCCTCTACGCCCTGGCCCGCCTCGGCCGCCCGATCGACCCGGCCAGCCTCTGGGGCTACGACACGGGCGAGCACTTCTGCACCTGGTCGGGGGAGGACGGCGCCTCGGTCACCACCAACGCCCACGTGCTCGACGCGTTCGGTTGGCACCTGGCCCACCACGCGCCGGCCGACGCCCGGCTCGCCGCCGTGACGCGGCGGCTCACCGGCTGGCTCGCCGACCGGCAGTCGTCCGACGGGGCGTGGACCGACCGCTGGCACGCCTCGCCCTACTACGCCACGAGCTGCGCGGTGCTCGCCCTGGCCGGTCCCGGCCGGGGCCCGGCCGCCGTGGGCGCGGTGACCCGGGCCGCCGGCTGGGTGCTCGCCGGGCAGCGCGCCGACGGCTCCTGGGGACGGTGGGGCGGCACGGTCGAGGAGACCGCGTACGCCGTGCAGGTCCTGCGCGCCGCCGGGCCAGCCGCGTCGGCCGGCGTCGACGCGGCGCTGGGGCGGGCGCGGCGCTACCTGGCCACCATGGAGGGACGCGACGGCGCGCCCGCGCTCTGGCATGACAAGGACCTCTACCGTCCCGTGGTGATCGTCCGCGCCGCCGTCGCCGCGGCCCGCCATCTCGTCCGAGCCAGGGCTGGCGGTGACGTCGTCGCAGGGTCCGGGTGCCGGAGGGCACCCGTGATCAGTGCCGCTTGAGTGAACAAACCCGACACTGCTAGCGTGCGCGCGTGGTCGACCGTGTACCGGCCACACACGCTCCGGCAGCCCTCGAACACCCGGCCAGGACGGTGTGATGCGTTCCCGCAGTACGAATCTCCGTACCAAGATCGTCGCCCTGCTGGCGTCGCTCGTCGCGCTCTGGGCCTTCGCGGCGTGGGTGACCGTGCGGGATGGGTTCAACCTGCTCGGGGTGCAGACACTCAACGAGTCGGTGTCCGAACCGAGCGAGGCGCTGGTCCTCCAGCTCCAGCGGGAACGGAAGCTGTCGCTGGCCTACCTGGGGCGGCCGGACGAGGCGCGGCGTGAGGCGCTCGGCGCGGAACGGCGGCGCACCGACGAGCTGGCGTCGACGTTCCGCGAGTCGTCCGGCGGCTGGCGCACCGCCGTCGCCGCCAGCGACACCCTGGAGCAGCGCCTCGACGCGGTCTACGGGCAGCTGACCCGGCTGGGCGACACCCGCGCCGAGGTGGACGCCCGCAGCGGCGACCGGTCGTCGACCCTCGCCGCGTATGGGCAGGCGGTCCGGTCCATCTTCGACGTCTACGCGGCCCTCGGCCTCCTCGACGACCAGCAGGTCGGCGAGGACACCACCGCCCTGATCGAGCTCAACCGCGCCCGTGAGCTGCTCTCCCAGGAGGACGCCATGCTCACCGGCGTGCTCTCGGCGGGGCGGATGACCACGGCGGAGCGGTCCCAGCTCGCCCAGCTCATCGGCGCGCAGCGGTTCGCGGCCGACCTGGCGGTGAGCTGGCTGCCCGCCGCCGACCGGGAACGCTACGACGCGATGATCGGCGGCGAGGCGTTCGCGAACCTGCGCGACCTGGAGGACGGCATCCTGCAGGGCCGGGGCGCCGACCCCCGGCTGGGCTTCGAGGTCGCCGACTGGGACTCGGCGGTGGCCCCGGCGCTGTCCCGGTGGAGCGAGGTCGTGATCGCCGGCGGCGACGACGTGGTCGAGCGGGCCACCCCGGTCGCCGTCACGGTGATCATCCGGCTGGTGCTCGCCACGGGCCTGGGCCTGCTCGCCGTGGTCGCGTCGATCATCGTGTCGATCACCACCGCCCGGGCGCTGCTGCGGCAGCTGGAGCGGCTGCGCGACGCGGCGTTCACCCTCGCCAACGACCGACTGCCCAGCGTGGTGGAGCGGCTCGGTCACGGTGAGGACGTGGACGTCGCCACCGAGGCGCCACCGCTGGAGTTCGGCGACGACGAGGTCGGCCAGGTGGGCAAGGCGTTCAACGCGGTCCAGGAGACCGCGCTGCGCACCGCCGTCGAGCAGGCGGAGCTGCGCCGCAACGTCCGCGAGGTCTTCCTCAGCCTGGCCCGGCGCACCCAGGCGCTGGTGCACCGCCAACTCACCCTGCTCGACGCGATGGAGCGCCGGGAGCAGGACGCCGAGGAGCTGGAGGACCTGTTCCGGGTCGACCACCTCGCCACCCGGATGCGGCGCAACGCCGAGAACCTGATCGTGCTCTCCGGCTCCACGCCGGGCCGGGCCTGGCGGCGCAACGTCCCGATGGTCGACGTGGTCCGCGGCGCGGTCGCCGAGGTGGAGGACTACACCCGGGTCAACGTGCTGCCGCTGGGCAACGTCTCGCTGGCCGGCCGGGCGGTCGGCGACATCATCCACCTGCTGGCCGAGCTGATCGAGAACGGCCTGTCGTTCTCGCCGCCGCACACCACGGTCGAGGTGCGCGGCCAGGCGGTGGCCAACGGCTTCGTCATCGAGATCGAGGACCGGGGCCTCGGCATGAGCGAGGAGGACCTCGCCGCCGCGAACCACCGGATCGTCGACCGTTCCGAGCTCAACCTGGCCAATGCCGCCCGGCTCGGCCTGTACGTGGTGAGCCGCCTCACCGACCGGCACGGCGTCCGGGTGCAGCTGAAGGAGTCGGCGTACGGGGGCACCACCGCGGTCGTGCTGATCCCGGCGGAGCTGGTCACCGACTCCGGCGAGGCCGGCGGCCCCGGGCGTACCGGCAGGACCGACCCGAGCGCACCGGTCGTGGCGGCCCGGCCCCGCCCGGCCGGCGACCGCCCGGCCGCGCCGGTGGCACTGGCGGAGGCCCCGACGGCCCCCACCGCCGGACCGGCCGTGGCGGACGACGGCGTGCCGGGCCTGCCCACCCGCGCGCGGCCCCGCGCGGCACCGCCTGCACCGGCCGCCCCGGGCAGGGAAACCGAGCTTCCGGTACGCTCCCGGCGCCCCGCCGGACAGTCGGCGTTGGACGCGCCGACCGTGCCGACCGGCCTCCCGATCACCACGCCCCGGCCGTCCGGCGGCGACCCGGCTCCCGGCTCCACCGTGGAGCGCCCGGAGCACGCCGGCCGGCCCGACGGGATGGCCGCCGACGGCGAAGCCGCCGCCGCGTCCGACGCCCCGACCCCTGCCCCGGTGCAGCGGACCGGCGCCGGGCTGCCGGTACGCGTACGCCAGGCCAACATCGTGCCGGAGCTGCGTGAGGACCCGGCCGCGCAGCCCGACGACGACGAGGACACGCCCCGGGCACCGGAGCAGGTCCTCAAGATGATGAGCTCCTACCAGAGCGGCACCCGGCGTGGCCGCACCGACGCGGCCCGGCTGCTCGGTGGGGCCGGCGGCGCGGAGCCCACCGGTGGCTCCGGTGACGCCGCCGACGAGCACGAGGCGACCTGAGGACAGCGCGGACGACGCGCGCCCGTGGCGGGACGGCAGGTCCCAGACGACAAAACGGCGACACCAGCCGGGGGAGAAGAGGACGACGAGTGGGGCAGAAGACGGCTTCGAGTGCCGATCTGACGTGGTTGTTGGATGATCTGGTCGGCCGGGTGAAGCAGGCCGAGCACGCTGTCGCGCTCTCCACAGACGGCCTGCTGATGGCCTCGTCGCAGGGGCTGAGCCGGGACGACGGGGAACACCTCGCCGCCATGGCGGCCGGCATCCAGAGCCTGGCCCGGGGAGCGGGCAAGCGGTTCGGCGGCGGCCAGGTGCAGCAGACCATCATCGAGATGCAGTCGTCGTTCCTGTTCGTCACCGCCGCCGGCCGCAACGCCTGCCTCGCGGTCCTGGCCTCCGAGGACGCCGACGTCGGCCTCATCGCGTACGAGATGGCCATGCTGGTGACCCGGGTCGGCAAGTACGTGGCCTCCCCGACCCGGCTTCCCGAGCAGCCGGTCGGCGAGAAGTAGCCCGCCATGACGGTCCCGGGGGAGTCCACAGAGGAACAGTGGGTCGACGACCACGCCGGGCCGGTGGTCCGACCGTACGCGGTGACCGGTGGCCGGGCGCGCCCGGTCACCGGCACGTTCGACCTGATCTCCCTGGTGACGGCCACCCGCGCGGAGGTGTCGCCGGAGGTCGGGCTGGGTCCGGAACACCTGGCCATCGTCGCGCTCTGCCAGCGGATCCAGTCCGTGGCGGAGGTCGCCGCCCACCTGGACCTGCCGGTGGGCACCATCCGGGTCCTGCTCGGCGACCTGATGGCGCGCGACCTCGTGCAGGTACGCGAGCCGCGGACGACCGCGGGCCTTCCCGACGACAGCATCTTCGAGGCGGTTATCAATGGACTACGGGCACTCTGAGCGGCCGGCGGGAGCCGTGCCGCTGCCCACCGCGATCAAGATCCTGGTCGCGGGCGGTTTCGGCGTCGGCAAGACCACGATGGTCGGTGCGGTCAGCGAGACCCGGCCGTTGCGGACCGAGGAGGTGCTCACCGAGACCGGGGTCGGCATCGACGACCTGTCCGGGGTGGAGGGCAAGACGACCACCACGGTGGCGATGGACTTCGGCCGCATCACCATCAGCGACGACCTGGTGCTCTACCTGTTCGGCACCCCGGGTCAGGACCGGTTCTGGTTCGTCTGGGACGAGCTGGCGCTCGGCGCACTCGGCGCGGTGGTGCTTGCCGACACCCGGCGGCTGGCCGACTGCTTCCCGTCGATCGACTACTTCGAGGGGCGCGGCACCCCGTTCGTGGTGGCGGTGAACTGCTTCGAGGGCGCCCGCCGCTATCGGCTCGACGAGGTGCAGGCCGCGCTCAACCTCGACCCCGGGGTGCCGGTGCTGCTCTGCGACGCGCGGCAGCGGGAGTCGAGCAAGGAGGTGCTCATCACGCTGATGGAGCACGCGCTGAAGACCCGGGAGGCCCGCCGCCGCGCGGGCTGACGGTCACGCTGACCTGGCGTCCCGGTTCGCCGGGTCCGGTCCCCGCCCGCTGTCCGGGATCTTCCCGGACAGGCCGCTGTGGGCCGACCGTGGTGGGGAGCATTCCACACCAGGGAGGTCAGATGCGACGTCGATGGATGGCGGCCGGTGCGGCGCTGGTCGTGCTGGGAACGCTAGCGGTGGGGCCGCCGGCCGGGGCGGCGTCCCCGCCGGAGCAGCACTGCGTGGTGGACGTGGCCACCGAGGAGATGGACTGCTACGACAGCTTCCGCAAGGCCACGGCGGCGGCCAGCGGCGGCCGGATCACCGACGCGCCAGACGACGCCCAGGCCGCAGCGGCGGATCCCGGTTTCCGGCGCCTGCTGAGCGGCGGCGGTCGGAAGCTGGACGGTGTCGGGGCGGCCCAGGAGGGTTTCGTCGCCCAGGCCGACATCGTGATCGGCGTCATGTACGAGGACGACAACTACGCCGGCAGCACGTTGACCTACCGCGCCCCGTCCGGCTGTACCGGGCCGATCACGGACGTCGACTGGTTGGTGGAGCTGATCACCCCGGACTCCTGGAACGACGAGATCGGCTCGTTTCTCGCCGGTGGCGGGGCCTGTTGGGTGAGCCTCTTCGAGCACCGGAGTTGGCTCGGTGCGTCGACGCCCTTCGCCTCCCTGGACGACGAGCTCGGCGTTCTGGACGACGAGGCCAGCTCGATCCGCTGGAGCTGAGCTGCCGCAACTCCGCTCGTCCGAGGGGGCGAACCGAGAGGCCCTCTCCCACCTGGCCGACGGTGGGAGAGGGCCTCGTGCTGCGGCCTACGACTAGCTGGCGATCATGCGGCGCAGGACGTACTGGAGGATGCCGCCGTGGCGGTAGTAGTCCGCCTCGCCCGGCGTGTCGATGCGGACCACGGCGTCGAACTCGACGCCGGTGTCGGTGCTGACCTGCACCGTGCGCGGGGTCTCGCCGTCGTTCAGGGCGGTCACCCCGCTGATCGAGAACGTCTCGGTGCCGGTGAGGCCCAGCGACTCCGCGGTGGTGTCCACCGGGAACTGCAACGGCAGGACGCCCATGCCGATCAGGTTCGACCGGTGGATCCGCTCGTACGACTCGGCGATGACCGCCCGCACGCCGAGCAGCATGGTGCCCTTGGCCGCCCAGTCCCGCGACGAGCCGGAACCGTATTCCTTGCCGGCCAGGATGACCAGCGGGACCCCCGCCTCCTGGTAGGCGCTGGAGGCGTCGTAGATGGTCGTCTGCTCGCCGGTCAGGTGGTTGACCGTGAACCCGCCCTCCACGCCCGGCACGAGCTGGTTGCGCAGCCGGATGTTGGCGAACGTGCCCCGGATCATCACCTCGTGGTTGCCCCGGCGTGAGCCGTACGAGTTGAACTCGTGGCGCGGCACGCCGTGCTCGGCCAGGTAATTCCCGGCGGGGGAGTCGGCCTTGATCGAGCCGGCCGGGGAGATGTGGTCGGTGGTGACCGAGTCGCCCAGCTTGGCCAGCACGCGAGCACCGGCGATGTCGGCCACCGGCTGCGGATCCTTCGCCATGCCCTCGAAGTAGGGGGGCTTGCGGACGTAGGTGCTCTCGCCCTCCCAGGCGAACGTGTCGCCGGTCGGGGTGGGCAGCGACTGCCACCGCTCGTCGCCGGCGAACACGTCCGCGTACGCGGCACTGAAGCCGGTCGCGCCGATCGACTTGGCGATGACGTCCTGGATCTCGGCGCTGTTGGGCCAGATGTCGCGCAGGAAGACGGGGTCGCCTGCGCTGTCCTCGCCGATCGGCTCGTTGGCCAGGTCGATGTCCATCGTGCCGGCCAGCGCGTACGCCACCACCAGCGGCGGGGACGCCAGGTAGTTCATCTTCACGTCCGGGTTGATCCGGCCCTCGAAGTTACGGTTGCCCGACAGCACCGACACGACCGCCAGGTCGCCGTCGTTCACGGCGGCGGAGACCTCCTCCGGCAGCGGACCGGAGTTGCCGATGCAGGTGGTGCAGCCGTACCCGACCAGGTTGAAGCCGAGCTTGTCCAGGTAGGGGGTGAGGCCGGCGCGGTCGTAGTAGTCCATGACGACCTTGGAGCCCGGCGCGAGGGTGGTCTTCACCCACGGCTTGCGGGCCAGGCCCTTGTCGACGGCGTTGCGGGCCAGCAGCGCCGCCCCGATCATCACCTGCGGGTTCGAGGTGTTGGTGCAGGAGGTGATCGCGGCGATCACCACGGCGCCGTGGTCCAGCTCGTATTCCCCGCCGTCGGCGCCGGTGACGCGGACCGGGTTGCTGGCCCGGCCGCCCGCACCCACGGCGGCGGTGACCAGGTCGCGCGGCGCGTCGGCCGGGTCGTTGACCCCGTTGGCGGGGGAGTCGCTGGCCGGGAAGGACTCGGCGGACGCCTCATCGGCCGGCCCGGCGGCACCGAGCGGCTTCTCCTGCTGCGGCACGCCCGCCTTGCGGCCGGCGTCGCCGCCGGTGACGTAGTCGGTCAGCGCCGAGCGGAACAGCGTCTTGGCGCTGCCCAGCGGCACCCGGTCCTGCGGGCGCTTCGGGCCGGCCAGGGACGGCTCGATGGTGCCCAGGTCGAGCTCCAGGCGCTCCGAGTAGTCCGGCTCGGCGGCCGGGTCGTGCCAGAGGCCCTGCTCCTTGGCGTACGCCTCGACGAGCGCGACCTGCTGCGGGTCGCGACCGGTCAGCTCCAGGTAGCGGACGGTCTCGGCGTCGATCGGGAAGATCGCCACGGTGGAGCCGTATTCCGGCGACATGTTGCCGATGGTGGCCCGGTTGGCCAGCGGCACGGCGCTCACGCCGGGGCCGTAGAACTCGACGAACTTGCCGACGACGCCGTGCTTGCGCAGCATCTCGGTGATGGTGAGCACCAGGTCGGTGGCGGTGGTGCCGGCCGGCATCTCGCCGTGCAGCTTGAAGCCGACGACCCGGGGGATCAGCATGCTGACCGGCTGGCCGAGCATCGCGGCCTCGGCCTCGATGCCGCCGACGCCCCAGCCCAGCACGCCCAGGCCGTTGACCATCGTGGTGTGCGAGTCGGTGCCGACCACCGTGTCCGGGTACGCCTGCCCGCCCCGCTCCATGATCGTCCGGGCCAGGTACTCGATGTTGACCTGGTGCACGATGCCGGTGCCCGGCGGGACGACCTTGAACTCGTTGAACGCGGTCTGGCCCCAGCGCAGGAACTGGTAGCGCTCCTTGTTGCGCTCGTACTCCAGCGCGACGTTGCGCTCGAAGGCGTCCTCACGGCCGAACAGGTCGGCGATGACCGAGTGGTCGATGACCAGCTCGGCGGGCGCGAGGGGGTTGACCTTGGTGGCGTCGCCGCCGAGGTCGCGGACCGCCTCGCGCATGGTGGCCAGGTCGACCACGCAGGGTACGCCGGTGAAGTCCTGCATCAGGACCCGCGCCGGGGTGAACTGGATCTCCACGCTCGGGTCGGCGGTCGCGTCCCAGCCGCCGAGCTGGCGGATGTGGTCGGCGGTGATGTTCGCGCCGTCCTCGGTCCGCAGCAGGTTCTCCAGCAGGATCTTCAGGCTGTAGGGGAGCCGTTCGTGCCCCTCCACCTTGCCGATCTTGAAAATCTCGTAGCTCGCGTCTCCGACGCGTAGCTGGGTCTTCGCACCGAAGGTGTCGAGGCTCGCCACGTCGTACTCCTTCACACCAGCGACCGTGAGTAGTCCTGAGCAGTCTGTCGCACCGGCCGGGGCGGCGCCCCGGTTAGGTGACACTTACCGTGATTCTCGCTCCAACAAAACCGTACGTCCGTCTTGCTAGTCGCGCAACCTCGCGCCAGGCTTCGGGATCGCGAGCCGGCGTCGCCACCGCCGGCCCCGGCCCGGCCGGCTGTCGTCCGATGCGCTGTCGCTTCTGGCTAGGGGCCACCGCAGGTCTTCAGGGGGCTCCACCGGTCGGCCGCCCCGATCGTCAATCCGCCGTCAACCGGCGGGGTCACCTCGTGCCCCGGTTTTGACGGGGAGGGAGTGGACTGGCTGCACAACTCACTTGAAGGGGTGACGATAGGTGCCTAGATCCCGATACGCTGCGGTGCTGGCCCTCGCAGTCCTGGCTGGAACCCTCACCTTCGCCCCTCCGGTGCGGGCCAACGGAAACTTTGTCTTCTTCCCCACCAACGACAGCTACGTGAGTGCGGGCTCGCCGAACAGCAACTTCGACAACCAGCCGGTGCTGGCGGTGGCCGCCAACCCGACCCGGATCTCCTACCTCAAGTTCTCGGTCACCGGTCTCCTCGATCCCGTTATTCACGCCCGGCTGCGCATCCACGTGTCGGCCATCCCCGACGCCGGCAGCCGCACCGGCGGCACCGTCTACCGGTCCGGGACCAGCTGGTTGGAGACGACCCTGACCTACGCAAACCGTCCCGCCCTGACCGGTGCGCCGCTCGGCACCTACGGTCGGGTGGCCGCCAACACCTGGTACGACGTCGAGGTCACGGCGGCGGTGGTCAACAACGGGATCGTCAGCTTCGGGATCAGCTCCGCCGACGCCAACGGCGCCTACTACAGCAACCGCGAGAGCGGCTCGACCACCGCACCGCAGCTACTCGTGGAGACCGGTATCCCGGGCACCGGCGAGAACGTGCTGCTGGCGGCCGGCGACATCGCCTCCTGCGACCGGGACAACGACGAGCAGACCGCGCGGATCCTCGACCGGGAACCCGGCACGGTGGCGGCCCTCGGTGACGTGGTCTACGAGAAGGGCACCCCGGCCGAGTTCACCAACTGCTACGGGCCGACCTGGGGGCGGCACAAGGCCCGCACCAGACCCGCCGTCGGCAACCACGAGTACCTCACCGCCAATGCGGCCGGTTACTTCGGATACTTCGGCGCCGCAGCCGGCCGGCCGAACGAGGGCTGGTACTCCTACGACATGCCGGCCGGCGGCTGGCACATCATCGTGCTGAACTCCAACTGCAGCAAGGTCGGCGGATGTCACGCCGGCTCGCCCCAGGAACGCTGGCTCCGCGCCGACCTGACCGCCAACCCGGCCCGGTGCACCCTGGCGTACTGGCACCACCCGGTCTTCAGCTCCGGTGACCGGGAACGACCGGAGTTGCTCCCGCTCTTCCGGGCGCTCTACGAGGCGGACGTCGAGATCCTCCTCAGCGGCCACGCCCACCAGTACGAGCGGTTTGCCCCGCAGACCCCGAACCGGGTGGACGACCCCATGCAGGGCATCCGAAACTTCGTGGTCGGCACCGGCGGTCGTTCCCTCCAACCGGACTTCGGGACGATCGTGCCGAACAGCGAGGTCCGCAACGGCACCACCTACGGGGTGCTCAAGCTGACCCTGGTCCCCGGGATCTACCAGTGGCGTTTCCTGCCGGTGGCGAACCAGACCTTCACCGAGAGCGGCGCCGGCACCTGCCACTGATTCCACCGCAGATCAGGCCTGTCGGGTCGCCCGCCACGCCCTGCGGGCCTGCTCCGCCAGCCGCTCCGCTGTCGCCGGGTCTGCCTGGTACAGCGCGGTCAGCATCCGCATGTCGCTGACGCTGATCCCGACCGCACCCAGTTCCACCCGGCGCAGTTTCGACGTCGACCAGTCCATCCACTGGGCTGCGGCCTCCAGTGACAGGCCATGTTCCTCGCGCAACCGGGCCAGCTCATGCCGGTAGGTGCGCAGGCTCTGCCCCGGCCACACCCGAGGCACCCGTTGAGCCTGCTCGGCCAGCGCGCGGACCCGGTCCGCGTCGCCCGGTGCCGTCAGCGCGACCAGTTCGGCGACCACCTGGTCCAGCGTGGCCAGCTCCCGTACGTCCGCGTGCTCGGTCATCGCGTCACCCCGGTCGCCTCCGCCAACGCGAGCAGGTGCGGATCCGGCCGGCGTACCCCGGCCAGCACGTCGGCCAGCGCGGCCCGCCCGGCGGGCCTGATCCGTACCTCGGCGGGCACCAGGCGGTCCGCGTGCAGCAGCGCCCCGCCCGCCCCGGCCGCGTCGCCGGCACGCACGTACGCGCCGGCCACGTCGACCAGGTGCGCGGCCCGGTGCTCGATCGGCAGCCGTTGCCAGCCCGGCCCACCGACCAGCGCCTCGTGGAGGTCGACCGCGCGCCGGCCGTCCCCGAGCAGAACGGCGGCGGCGACCCGGGCCGCGTCGACCGCCGCCCGCTCCGGCCCGCCCGGCGACGTCACCACGGTGGCGTCGCCGAGCATCTCCTCCACCGTCGACCGGTCGCCCGCCTCGGCGGCGGCCAGCGCGGCCTGGAGCAACGCCGCCGCGCACGCCGCCCGCTCGGCGGCCGTGCCCCCGCCGGGCTCCAGCGGGGCGACCTGGTGAGCGGCGACGACGGCCAACTCGAACGCGGCCTGCTGCCGGCCGGCGGCGCGCAGCGCCTGACCGAGCGGCACGACGGCGACCGCCGCCAGCACCGTATCGTCGCCAGCGGCGGCCAGCGCGCGGTCGGCGGCCAGCCACGCCAGCTCCGCAGCGCCGAACTTCACCAACACCAATGCGATGAGCTGGTACGCCCAGACAAGCTGCTCGCCCTGCCCGCCCGGAAGCCGGTGGCCGTCGACGAGCAGAGCGGGGGCCAGCCGCAGCAGATCGACGTACCGGCCGTGCCGGTACGTCGCACCGGCGTGCGCCACCCGGGTCCGGTAGACGACCGGATCGGTCGGGGTGGCCGGCGCGCCCAGCAGGCCGGGGTGGCGGGTGAGCGCGGCCCGGACCACCTCGACACCGGCCACAGCAGCTTGCTCACGCCCGGACTCAGGCGGGTTGTCGCGGTCGATCAGCACGTCCGGGTCGATACGCAGCACTGCGGCGATCTCCCGCAGCGTCGACACCTTGTCCAGGGCGCGGACGCCCCGCTCGACCTTGTCCACCCACGACTTCGACCTGCCGAGCCGGTCGGCGAACACCTGCTGCGACATGTTGCGCCGGCCCCGCCAGTACGCGACCCGGCGACCCACGGGCAGCTCATCCACCCTGCACCATCCGGGCCACGATGCGCGCCGAGTTGGCGTTCGCCCACGGCCAGCACCGCTTCGGTGTGCCGCAGACCGGGCAGCGGCCGTCGCGCTGCCGGTGGTCGTCCAGGTCCCGCTGCCACCACGGCACCTCCAGATCGCTGACAGCCTGGCTCACCGGTCGGCCCTGCCGTCGGTGGACTCGTGGCCGAGTGCCACGGTCGGGACGATCTCGGTCGGTTGGCAGTGCTGCGAGGTGGTGCGCGCGGCCTGGGCATCGGCGAGGATCTGCCGACGGGCAGCCGCCTGCTCGGCCGCCTGGATGCCCTGGCCGGTGCCGGGCGGCGGGGGCGGGTCAGACCGCCGCAGTAGCCATCGCACGATGCTCCGTACCTCGGACCAGATCGCCATGCCGCCGCCTATTTCTCTCAGGGGGCGCGGCAGCGGTGGCTCAGGTGGGAGGACCGGCCGCCGCCGCGCCTTGGGGGCGGGCAGTCACCTGGGAAGCAACAGCACCCGCCATACCTGGCTGGACGCGGCGTGGCCGTTTTCCGTGCTGTCGCCACGTCCTCTCGAAGAACGTAGGCGGGTGCGCGCCGTTCACGTATTGCTACCGGCTATGCGGTGAGCGTGATGTCCAGGCGTCGGGCGAGAACCCTGAGTTCCTTCGACACGGCCCGGCGGTGGGCCCGGCGGACCATCGCCGACACCGCGTCCCGAGCCAGCGGGTTCAGGATGAACAGCGACGGGGCGATGTGTTCTGCCCGGGTGAAGGCAATCTCCGCCTCCCGGTCCTTGCGGCCGGACTGCGCAAGGGCCCGCCCGAGGTCCATCCAGTACGCCTGCCGGCGATTGGCGATCGGTAGCGCATCCACGTTGACGGTCCGGGCCAGATCGATCACTTCCGGATGGTCACCGGACTCGCCGGCGATGGCCATCCGCCACAGCACGACGTTGGTCGGCCCGAAGCACATGGTGTTGAACCCGCCGTCCGGCGGCGGGTCACCGAGGGTCGCCGCCTCCCGCTCCGCTTCGGACAGGTGGTCGGCTGCGGTGCCGGTCTGCCCGTCGACCGCAGAGCGCAGCGCAGCGGCCAGGTGTAGTTGCCCGAGTACCTGCCGCACGTCCCGGTCCGTGGCGTGCGGTTGCAGGTCGGTCATCGTCCGGCCGGCGGCGCGCGCGGCGACTCCGGCTGCTTCGACGGGCAGGGCCTGCGCGTATGCGAACCGGGCCGCGCCCCGCCACGCCTGGTGCTCGACGTCTTCGGCGGCGGCCTGGGCGATGCGGGCCGCGTCGACGGCCAGGTGCCGGTGCCCGAGGTGCCGCAGGCAGGTCGACGTCAGGTAGGCCGCTTCGGCGAGCAGGACTCCGCCATGGGCGGAGGCTTCCGCGAGGAGCCCGGGAAGGGCCCGGGCCATGCGAATGTAGTCGGCGCTGAGCCGCAGGACGTTGGTGGCGTGAAGGGACGCGACAGCCTGTTCCCGGCTGCCGGCGGGCTTGCGCCGGTCACCATCGCTGATCTCCAGCAGGGCGGCCCAGATGGCGGGTACCGCGTCTGCGGCACCGGTCTTCGCCGGGTCGGTCGGATCGCCGGGCTGGTCGAGCAGGTCGGCGACCGTGACCTGTAGGGCAGCGGCGATGGCGATCAGCGTGGACCGACTGTCGATGCTGCGGTGCCCGGCCTCGATCTGGGAGATGTACGGCTGTGATAGGCCGGCGAGACCGGCGAGCACAGCTTGGGTCATTCCGCCTCGGCGTGCCCGCCAGTACTTGATGCGTGTGCCGATGGTGCCGGTCGACATCGTGCTGCCTCTCCCCAGGTAGCGGTCTGGGCGGTGGGCCGTCGACCTGCTACCACCGGTGGCCCCACCGTCTGCAACGGTACGCCCCCGTACGGTTATTCGGCTCGATGCGGTGAGGTGGGCCGACCCTTCAAAGCGCCGCTAGCCGGCCGACCCGGCCGAAGATCGTGCTCGATCCGGGAAAGTGTGGCCTCCGAGTCCGGGCGATGCCACTCTTTCCCTGTCGAGCGCGATCTTGTTCCCCTGGCCCGTCGGTCAGGCCGGCCTGTCGGGCGGTGCGGCGCCGATCGCGCCGGTGGCCGTGGCCTCCGCGTGCCGGTCGCGCAGCCGGGCGCGGATCTCCTCCGGGGTGTACGCCCGCCGCCGCCGCTCGGCGCGGGCGACGACCACCCCGGTCGCGGCGACCCCCGCGAGACCGGCCAGGCCGAGCCACTTCCACCACCGCATCCGTTGCCGCATGCGCCTAGGGTAGACGTTCATGAGCGAGCAGAGCGCCGGTGGCGACGGGGTCACGGGATGAGCATCGGCCTGGACGAGGCCGTGGAGCTGACCCGCACCGGCGACGTGTGGGTGTTCCGGGGCCGCAGTGTGCCCGACCGCGCCATCCAGCTCACCACCAACAGCCCGGTCAACCACGTCGGCATGGCGGTGGTCCTCGACGACCTGCCGCCGCTGATGTGGCACGCCGAGCTGGGCCGGTCGCTGCCGGACATGTGGACCGGCACCCGCCAGCGTGGGGTGCAGCTGCACGATCTGCGGGACGCGGTCTGCGTCTGGGCCAACCGGTACGGCCAGCGGGCCTGGCTGCGCCAGCTCGAACCGCCCGCCGACGCGACGATGGAGCAGGCGGTGCTGCGCACCGTCGCCCGCCTCGACGGCACGCCGTTCCCGTCGACCGCCCAGCTCGCCTGGCGCTGGGCGCGGGGCCGTGTGCCGCAGGTGCGGCTGCCATTGCCCCTGCCCGGGCGGCGGGACCGGGGGACCGGCCCGGCGGAGCGCGGAGCCGGCCGGCCGGAGCCGTCGGGCGGGGTCGCGGTGCGGGACCGGGCACTGGAGACGGCATACTGCGCCGAGGTGGTCGCGGTGACGTACGAGGCGATGGGCCTGCTGCCGGCGGGCCGCCGTCCGAACTGGTACGACCCGGGCCGGTTCTGGAGCGGCGACGACCTGGGGCTGACCGGCGGGGCCCAGCTCGGCGCCGAGATCGAGGTGCGCATCCCGCCACGGTGAGCGCTCGGGTCGGCGCGGTGCGGGGTGCCGCCGCCGGCTGCTGTGCCCTGCCGGGGCTGGTCGTCGCCGCCATCTGTACGGTGATCCGCACCGCCTGACCGCGTCGCGGCGACCTCCGGGTATGCGCGGCATCGACGGAACCGGGCCCACTGGACTGTTAGGACGGTTCAGTGATGCTCCGACTCTTTCCGACAATGCCGTTGATCGCTACGCTCTCCGGGCGGGACCGATGAGGGAGGGACATGTCGGGCACACGTCGCGCGCAACCCACCCCCGGGGCCAACACCGCCATCGCCAGTTCGCCCTGGATCGTGGTCTCGGTCGGGGTGGTGGTGATGGTGGTGCTGCTGTTCGTGGCGCTCGGCACGTACCGTAGCCGGGGGCCCGTCGGTGAGGCGTTCCCGGCTCCCGAGTGGACGATGTCGCTGCCGACGCTGCCGCCGACGGTGAGCCGGTCGGTGACGGAGCCGCCGGCGCCGGTGGTGCCGGGCCTCTCCCCGCGCTCGACGCTGTCGCCCAGCGGGGCGCAGCCCGCCGGGCACGTTGTGGTGCCCACCCCGGCCGGCGAGGGCGGTGCCGCCTCTCTGCCGGCGGAGCCGGCCGCCCCGCCGCCCGCCGGCCCGCCCGCGCCTGCGCCCGAGCCCCCGCCCACCCCGGCGAAGCCGCCCGCGTCGCCGTCGGTCACCGGCGCGTACCGGGTGATGAACGCCTACGACGGTGCGTTCATCGGCGAGGTGCTGGTGCGCAACGAGTCCCGCTCCCAGCAGGACTGGACGGTCCGGATGACCTTCCCGTACGCCCATCTGGTGACCGCCTGGATCGAGGGCGCGCCGCAGGGCAGGATCAGCCGCTCGGGCGACACGTGGACCTTCACCAGCGGCGTGGACCTGGCCCCGGGCGCCTCGGTGCCGCTGCGGTTCCACTTCGACCAGACCCGGTCCACCCGGCCGACGACCTGCACCGTCGACGGGGCCGGCTGCTCCGGCCTCCGCTGAGCTGATCCCCCTCCGTCACCACCGGCCGGGCCCGGGGTCGTCCCGTGCCGTGTGCACGTGCCTGCCTGCCCCTGCGCAGGCGCTTGCAAGATGACTGCTTTGTTACGACTCTGTTTGCAAGGTATTGCAGAACCTTTCGGCAAGGGCTAGCGTGCGGGCCAATCACGACCAGAGGAAGGCCGTCGATGAAACCCCCGCCGATGTCCCGTAAGGCGATGCTCGCCTTGGTCTCCACCCTCACCCTCGCCCTCGTCGGCACCCCCGTCGCCGTGCGCCAGCTCGGCGGCGACGCCGCCGACCGGGGCACCGGCACCGACCCCCTCGCCGCCGCCGGCGCGGTGCAGTGGCGCGCCGAGCCCTCCGCCGAAGCCCTGCTCGCCGCCGGCTCCGCCGACGCCCGGGCCGAGCAGTTCTACTTCGTCCTGCCCGACCGGTTCGCCAACGGCGACCCGCGCAACGACGCCGGCGGCCTCACCGGCGACCGGCTCGCCACCGGCCTCGACGCATCCGACAAGGGCTTCTACCACGGCGGCGACCTCAAGGGTGTCATCGACAAGCTCGACTACATCCAGGGGCTGGGCACGACGGCCATCTGGCTCGCTCCGATCTTCAAGAACCGGCCCGTGCAGGGCACCGGCGCGGACGCCTCCGCCGGCTACCACGGCTACTGGATCACCGACTTCACCCAGGTCGACCCGCACTTCGGCACCGAGGAGGAGCTGAAGCGGCTGGTGCAGCTCTCGCACCGACGGGGCATCAAGGTCTACCTCGACGTCATCGTCAACCACACCGCCGACGTCATCAAGTACGCCGAGGACAAGTACGCGTACGTCGACAAGAAGACCGCGCCGTACACCGACGCGCAGGGGCGGGCCTTCGACGACCGCAACTACGCCGACGGCACCCGGGGATTCCCGAAGGTCGACGCCGGCTCCTTCCCGTACACGCCGACCTTCGACAGCCCCGCCGACGCGAAGGTCAAGGTTCCGGCGTGGCTCAACGACGCCACCATGTACCACAACCGGGGCGACTCGACCTTCACCGGCGAGAACAGCGAGTACGGCGACTTCTTCGGCCTGGACGACCTGTGGACCGAGCGCCCCGAGGTCGTCGCGGGCCTCACCAAGGTCTACGGCGACTGGATCGGCGCCACCGGCGTCGACGGATTCCGGCTGGACACCGTCAAGCACGCCAACCTGGAGTTCTGGCCGCAGTTCAGCCGGGGCATCGAGCGCGCGGCCGAGAAGGCGGGCAAGAAGGACTTCTTCATGTTCGGCGAGGTCTACAGCGCCGACCCGGAGATCACCTCCAGCTACGTGCGGCGTGGCGGCCTGCCGGCCACCCTCGACTTCGCCTTCCAGGAGGCCGCGCGCGGCTACACCGCCGCCGGTGGCTCCGCGAAGGCCCTCGCCGACGTGTACGCACGTGACGACCTGTACGCCGCCCGCGACACCGACGCCAACCGGCTCACCACCTTCCTCGGCAACCACGACATGGGCCGGATCGGCTCGTTCGTCGCCGCCGCAGGCGGGGACGACGCCGCGCAGCTGCGCCGCGCCACCCTCGCCCACCAGCTGATGTTCCTCACCCGGGGGCAGCCGGTCGTCTATTCCGGCGACGAGCAGGGTTTCACCGGCCCCGGCGGCGACAAGGACGCCCGGCAGGACATGTTCGCGTCGAAGACGGCCGACTATCTCGACGACGACCTGATCGGTACCGACCGCACCCACGCCGCCGACCAGTACGACCCGGCGCACCCGCTCTACCGCACCATCGCCGAGTTGGGCGCGCTGCGCCAGGCCCACCCGGCGCTGCGCGACGGCGTCCAGGTCACCCGGTACGCCGCCGACGGCCCCGGCGTCTTCGCCTTCTCCCGCGTCGACCCGCGCCAGCGTGTCGAGTACGTCGTCGCCGTCAACAACGCCGACACCGCGCAGACCGTCACCGTGGACACCTGGTCGGCGGGCACCGCGTTCGCCGGCATCCACGGCGGCACCGACACGCCGACCGCCGGGGCGGACGGCCGGCTCACCGTCACCGTGCCGGCGCTGTCCGCCGTGGTGTACCGGGCCGCCAAAGCCATCCCGCAGGCCGCCGCGAAGCCGGCGATCGCCATCACCGCCCCCGCCCCGGACGCGCCCGTCGCCACCCGGGCCCCCGTCACCGCCCAGGTCACCGGCGATCCCCTCGCGACCGTCACCGTCGCCGCCCGGGTCGCCGGCGGCCGGTGGACCCTGCTGGGCAGCGCCCACACCGCCCCGTACACCGTGCACCACGACCTGACCGGCCTGGCCGGCGGCACGAAGATCGAGTACAAGGCGGTCGTCCGCGACGGCCGGGGACGCGTCGCCGGCACCCGCGCCACCGCCACCGTCGGCACCCCCGCCCAGAGCGCGTCGCGGGACTGGGCGGTCGTGCACTACCAGCGTCCCGCCGGCGGCTACGCCGACTGGGGCCTGTACGCCTGGGGCGACATCGACCCCGCGTACGCCACCGAGTGGCCCGAGGGGCAGCCGTTCGCCGGTGAGGACTCCTTCGGCCGGTTCGCCTGGGTGAAGCTCAAGCCCGGCGCGAAGTCGGTCGGGTTCCTCGTGGTCGACGCCGCCGGCACCAAGGACGTCGCCGTCGACCGCACCATCGACGTGACGCAGACCGGCGAGGTGTGGGTGAAGCAGGGCGACGCGGCGCTCTACCCGAGCCGGCAGTCCGCCACCGGCGAGCCCGACCCGCCCGTCGCCGAGAACACCGCGCTGATCCACTACCGCCGCGCCGACAACAGCTACGACGGCTGGGGCCTGCACCTGTGGGACGGCGCGGCCAACCCCACCGACTGGGCCAGCCCGCTCAAGCCGGAGCAGGTCGACTCCTTCGGCGCGGTCTTCCGGGTGCCGCTGGCCGCCGGGGCGACCGGCCTGAGCTACATCGTCCACAACGGCGACGCCAAGGACCTGCCGGACGACCAGCGGCTGGACTTCGCCACCGCCGGGCGTCAGGTGTGGCTGCTCGCCGCCACGCCGGGCCGGCTGCTGCCGTCGACCTCGTCCGGGGTATCCAGGGACGTGGACATCAGCAAGCAGAAGGCGCAGTGGATCGACCGGTCCACCGTCGCCTGGCAGACCGGCGAGACCGACGGCAGGACGTACGCCCTGGTGACCGCCCCGGCCGGCGGGCTGACCGTCGCCGACGGGGAGCTGTCCGGGACGTACACCTCGCTGCCGCTGCGGGCGCAGCGCAACGGGCTCACCGAGGCCCAGCGCACGCGGTTCCCGCACCTGTGGGCCCACCGCGCCTTCACCCTCGACCGGGGTGACCTGGCGAAGGTGCCGGCGGCGCTGCGCGGGCAGCTCGTGGTGACCGAGCGGGACGCGGCCGGCGCGCTGCTCGGCGCGACCGGGGTGCAGATCCCGGGCGTGCTCGACGACGTGTACGCCGCCGCGACCGCCGCGAAACTCGGCCCCACCTTCGCCGGCCGGGTGCCCACCCTGTCGGTCTGGGCGCCCACCGCCCGGTCGGTGGCGGTGGAGCTGTCCGACACCCCGACCGCCGCGCCGAGGGTCGTCGCGATGCGCCGCGACGACCGCACCGGCGTGTGGTCGGCGCGCGGCGAGAAGAGCTGGACCGGCAAGTACTACCGGTACCGGGTGTCCGCGTGGCAGCCTACGGCGCAGCGGGTGGTCACCGCGTCGGTGACCGACCCGTACTCGCTGGCCCTCGCGCCGGACTCCACGCACAGCCAGCTCGTCGACCTGACCGACCCGGCGCTCGCCCCGGCCGGCTGGGCGGGCCTGCGCAAGCCGGCGGCCGTGCCCCCGGCGAAGGCGCAGATCCAGGAGGTCTCCGTGCGGGACTTCTCCATGGCCGACGCCACCGTGCCGGCGCAGCGGCGCGGCACCTACCTCGCCTTCACCGACCCGGACACGGCCGGCATGAAGCACCTGCGGGCGCTCGGCGACGCCGGGGTCGACTACCTGCACCTGCTGCCGGCGTTCGACTTCGCCACCATCCCCGAGCGCCGGGCCGACCAGCAGCAGCCGGCCTGCGACCTGGCGGCGCTGCCGGCCGACTCCGACGAGCAGCAGAAGTGCGTTGCGGCCGTGGCCGACACCGACGGTTACAACTGGGGGTACGACCCGCTGCACTACACCGTGCCGGAGGGCGGCTACGCCGTCGACCCGGCCGGGGCGGCGCGGACCACCGAGTTCCGCCGGATGGTCGCCGGGATCAACGGCGCCGGCCTGCGGGTGGTCATGGACGTCGTCTACAACCACACCTCGGCCGCCGGCACGGACGGAAAGTCGGTGCTCGACCAGGTGGTGCCCGGCTACTACCACCGGCTGCTCGACGACGGGGCCGTGGCCACCTCGACGTGCTGCGCCAACACCGCCCCGGAGCACGCCATGATGGGCAAGCTGGTGGTGGACTCGCTGGTCACCTGGGCGAAGGCGTACAAGGTGGACGGCTTCCGGTTCGACCTGATGGGCCACCACCCGAAGGCGAACATCCTGGCCGTGCGCGCCGCCCTGGACCAGCTCACCGTCGCCCGCGACGGCGTCGACGGGCGCAAGATCCTGCTGTACGGCGAGGGCTGGAACTTCGGCGAGGTCGCCGACGACGCCCGGTTCGTGCAGGCCACCCAGGCCAAAATGGCCGGCACCGGGATCGGCACGTTCAACGACCGGCTCCGCGACGCGGTGCGCGGCGGCGGCCCGTTCGATGCCAACCCGCGCGTGCAGGGCTTCGCCTCCGGCCTGTTCACCGACCCCAACGGCGACCCGGTCAACGGCTCGGCCGCCGAGCAGAAGGCCCGGCTGCTGCGCGCCCACGACCTGATCAAGGTCGGGCTGGCCGGGAACCTGCGCGGCTACCGGTTCACCGACTCCTCCGGCCGGCAGGTCACCGGCGCGCAGGTGGACTACAACGGCTCGCCGGCCGGCTACACGGCCGCGCCGGGCGAGGCGGTCACCTACGTCGACGCGCACGACAACGAGATCCTGTACGACGCGCTGGCGTACAAGCTGCCGCAGGCCACCTCGGCGGCGGACCGGGCCCGGATGCAGGTCCTCGCCCTGAGCACGGTGGTGCTGGGGCAGGGCACCGGGTTCGTGACGGCCGGCTCGGAGCGGCTGCGGTCGAAGTCGCTGGACCGCAACTCCTACAACTCCGGCGACTGGTTCAACCAGATCCGCTGGGACTGCGCCCAGGGCAACGGGTTCGGCGCGGGCCTGCCCCCGGCGCAGGACAACCAGGACAAGTGGCCGTACGCGAAGCCGCTGCTGGCGGACCCGAAGCTGGTGCCCGACTGCGCGGCGATCGACCTGGCCGACGCCCGGTACGCGGAGCTGCTGCGCATCCGCGAGTCGTCGCCGGTGTTCGGGCTGGACACCGCCGAGCAGGTGCAGCGGCGGGTCGCGTTCCCGCTCTCCGGTGCCGCCGAGACGCCGGGCGTGCTCACCATGACCCTCGACGCCCGCGGGCTCGGCGGGGCGTGGCGGTCGGTGACCGTCGTGTTCAACGCCACGCCGCAGCCGGCGAAGCAGACCGTGACCGGCCTGCGCGGGTCGGACGTGGCGCTGCACCCGGTGCTGCGCGCCTCGGCCGATCCGGTGCTGCGTACCGCCGCGTTCGACCGGGGCACCGGCACGTTCACGGTGCCGGCGCGCAGCGTGGCGGTCTTCGTCCAGCGCTGACAGGCATACGGGGCCGGCCCCGTCGGGAGCGACTCCAGGTCGCGCCCGGCGGGGCCGGTTCCTTGTTGCGGTCGGTGGAGCGGTTGCTCCGTACCGGCCCGGTCAGCCCTGGCAGTTGACGATCGGGTTGGGGCCGTTGCAGTTGTTCGGGTTGTTGCGGAACACCAGCGTCTTGACGTCGATGGTGGCGGTGCCCGCGTTGAAGATGCCGCCACCGGTGGTGCCAGCCTGGTTCTCGGTGATCACGCTGCGCTGGACGACGAGCGTCGCGCCGGCGGCGTTGTTGATGCCGCCGCCGTTGTTGCCGGCCTGGTTGCGCAGCAGCACGCTGTCGGACATTGTGAGGATGCCGCCGTTGAAGATGGCCCCGCCGTCGGTGCCGGCGACGTTGCCGAAGAACGTGGTGCCGTTGTAGCGCTCCACCTTCTTCTCGTACTCCGAGCCGTCGCCGCCGGGCTGGAGGCCGTCGGGCTGCGGCTCGTCCATCCCGCCCTTGCCGCCCTTGTCCTCGCTGCCCTTGGCCTTGGTGCCCTGGCCCGGGGCCCCTTCGCCCCGATACCGGTCGGCCAGTTCGGACGTCCACTTGTCGTCGCCCGGCAGGATCGTGGTGGTGGAGCCGGCGAAGGTGTAGAGGCCGCCACCCGCGCCGAGCGTCGTGTTCTCCACGAACTTGACGTTGCGCAGCTGGAGGTTGCCCTCCGTGACGGCGATACCGCCGCCGTTGGTCAGCGCGACGTTCAGCCGGAAGGTGCTGTCGCTGACGGCGGCGGACCCGCCGGCCAGCAGCAGGCCGCCGCCGTTGCCGGCGGTCTGGTTGCCGACGAAGTTGCTCTTGCGGATGGTCACCGCCCCCGCGGTGCTGGCGATCGCGCCGCCGCCGATGGCCGAGCCGGGTTGGGGCGTCGGCGGCACCGGGGTGCGGGACTTGTTGGCCTCGAAGTGGGAGTCGTGCACCGTCAGTGTGCCGGTGTTGAAAACGGCGCCCCCACTGTTCTGCGCGTTGTTGAGGGTGAACTTGGTGTCGGTCAGGACGGTGGTCCCCAGGTTGGTGATCGCCCCACCGTTGACGCCGGTGGTGGAGGCGTTGTTCTGGGTCAGCTTCACGCCCTTCAGCTCGGCCCGGCCGCCGGGGTTGACCAGCATGGCACCGCCGCCGGGGGCGGCGATGACCAGGCCGTTGCGCAGCGTGACGTCACTCAGCCGCAGGCTGCCCCCTGCGTCGACCTGGAAGATGCGGAACAGGGTCGGCGGCAAGCTCGCCAGGTCCCAGGCCCGCTCCAGGACCGAGTGCTCACCCAGGATGGTGATGTCGGTGGTGATCGGCGGCAGCGCGTTGCTGCCGGTCGCCGTGGCGGTGCCGGTGCGCAGCTCGTACGTGCAGCCGCGGGCCAGCTTCAGGGTGCCCCCCAGGTGCTGGTTGGCCCGGTTGATGGCGGCGAACAGGGCGGTGACGTTGCACGGCACGGGCGTGATGTGCCGCCCGTCCTCGCCGGGGCGGCCACCGTCGTGTCCGTCCCAGCCCTCGCCCCGGCCCGAACCGTCCTTCTGGCTCTGGTGTCCGCCGGAGTCGTCGAGGCGGGTGACCGCGCTGGCGTTGGTGGCGGCCATCATGCCCAGACCGACCACGCCCGCCATGCCGGCGATGCCGGTGGCGAGCCACTTCTTGCGGCGGTTCCTCGGCGTCGGGTTGGCGACGCCGCTCTGCTTAAGGTGATTGGACATCGGAGCTCTCTGCCCTCTCCTTGCATCAGACAAGGTCGCTTCGCCGTGACGAGGCGCCCTTGGCTACAAATCGGTTGTAGCTACTGAAAATCACCGTAGGAGAGCTTTCTTCGCTTCGTGGGCTTATCCGAGGAAACCCCACATTTGAGAGCCGATGTCTCAAGCCAGAGCAGACGGGACTTGGGGCGCGCGACGCGCGGTACTGGAGGAAGGGCGCGTACGGCCCTCCCGTGCGGCAGACGCCGAACCGGCCACGGGCAGCCTTGTGGTAGACGTCGGGGCCTGTGCCCGGACTCGTCGTCCCGCGCAGGCCCCGCGCTATGTGGATCAGTCGAGCACCGGAGCCGGCGCCGACGTGGCTCGCCGGTTCGTGCCGACGACTGCAACCAGTGGATGGAATGACGCCAACAGGATGTCGGCCCTGGAACCCACCGTAGCGGTCGAACCGTCCTCAGCTGGACGTATCCGAGGAAACCCCGTGTTCGGTGTCTTCCTGCTCGTCACCGGGACGAGCGGGACGCCCCGTCACCGTCAGCCGGGCAGGCGGGGTCCCGCCTCGCGCTGCTCGGCCAGCCAGGTCTCCACCTCGTCGGCCCGGCGCGGCAGCCCCGCCGACAGGTTGACCGCGCCGGTGGCCGTGACCAGCACATCGTCCTCGATCCGGATGCCGATGCCGCGCAGCTCCTCCGGGACCAGGTCGTCCTCGGGCTGGAAGTAGAGCCCCGGCTCCACGGTGAGCACGTAGCCCTCGCCGAGGGCGCCGTCGCGGTACGTCTCCTTGCGGGCGTTCGAGCAGTCGTGCACGTCGATGCCGAGCATGTGCCCGAAGCCGTGCAGCGTCCACCGCCGGTAGACCGTCGACTTCTCGTCCATCGCCTCGTCCACGCTCACCGGCAGCAGGCCCAGGTCGTGCAGTCCCTCGGCGAGCACCCGCATGCACGTGCGGTGCACGTCCTTGAACGCCACGCCCGGCCGGATCGCGTCGATGCCGGCCTGCTGGGAGGCGTACACCACGTCGTAGACCTGCCGTTGCAGCGGGGTGAACCGGCCGTCGACCGGCAGCACCCGGGTGACGTCGGCGGTGTAGAGGTTGCGGTTCTCCACGCCCATGTCCATCAAGAGCAGCTCGCCCGGCCGGGTGGTGCCGTGGTTGTGCACCCAGTGCAGGATCGTGGCGTGCTCGCCGGCCCCGACGATCGAGCCGTAGCCGACGTCGTTGCCGTCGTGCCGGGCGCGCAGCGCGAAGACCCCCTCAAGCAGCCGCTCCGAGACGCCCCGGTCCGCCGGCAGGACCCGGGCCACGTCCTCGAAGCCGCGCACGGTGGCGTCGATCGCGTCCTGGAGCTGGGCGATCTCCCACTCGTCCTTGACCAGCTTCAGCTCGGAGATCGCGACGGCCAGCTCCCGGTCGCGGGCCGGCTGGCCCTCCTCGCGGGGCCCGTCGTACGGGCGCACGGCCGCGTCGACGCGGGCGTCGAAGCCGCGCAGCACCCGGGTGCGCCCCGGGGCCAGGTCGGCCAGCGCCGCGTCCAGCTCGGCCAGGTCGGCCGTGGGCAGGCCCAGCTCGGTCGACTTCTCCGCGAGGGTGTGCCGTCGGCCCACCCACAGCTCGCCGTGCCGGCTGCGGAAGAACTCGTCGGTGTCCCGGGACGAGCGGGGCCGCATGTAGAGCACAGCGTCGTGCCCCGAGCCGTTCGGGCGCAGCACGAGCACACTGTCCGGGTCGGGGTCGCCGGTCAGGTACGCGAAGTCGCTGCCCGGCCGGAACCGGTACTCGGTGTCGTTGGCGCGTACTTTCTCCCCGCCCGTGGGGACGACCAGCGTCTCGCCCGGGAAGGCCGCGGAGAGTGCGGCCCGCCGCTTGGCGTGATTGGGCACCTCCACCCGGGGACCGACCGGCAGGGTGGTGTCCCGCCAGCCCTCACGCATGAACGACAGGAACGCCTCCGGGAAATCCGGGTCGTGCGACTCGGTGCCGTCCGCCGGCTGGCCGTCCGTCCGGTCCTCGCTCATGATCCGCTCCCTCCGCCTCGTCGCTGGTCCAGACGGTACCCCGACGCAGGTGCGCGCGGAGACCCTGCGGTGCCCGCGACGGTCGCCCGCGCCGCGTGGAAAGATGACCACCATGTGCGGACTCCTGGCCTTCTTCAGCGCTAACGGCAACGCCGCCGCCCACCGCGACCACATCGCGGGGGCGTTGGAATGCCTGCACCACCGCGGACCGGACGAGACCGGGGTCGAGGTGGTCGGCGACGCGAGCGGCCACTACGCCGACGGGGTGTTCGCGCACAAGCGCCTGGCGATCATCGACGTGGCGTCCAGCCACGAGCCGCTGCCGTACGCGGGCGGGCGCTACCTGCTGACCTTCAACGGCGAGATCTACAACTACATCGAGCTGCGCGACGAGTTGGTGCGCAACTTCGGCGCCCAGTTCGCCACCGCCGGCGACGGCGAGGTGATCGTCGCCGGCTACCACTACTGGGGCGAGCAGGTGCTCACCCGGCTGCGCGGCATGTTCGCGTTCGTCATCTGGGACCGCCAGGAGCGCCGGGCGTTCGGCGCGCGCGACAACTTCGGCATCAAGCCGCTGCACTACCTGGAGACCGCCGACGGGCTCTACCTCGCCTCCGAGAAGAAGGCGCTGCTGCCGTTCGCCCAGTCGGCGTACGCCGGGGACGCCGGCATCGACACCGCCAACCTGAGCCACTACCTGACCCTCCAGTACGTCCCGGAGCCCGGCACCCTGCACCAGGGGATCAGCCGGATCGGGTCGGGGGAGTACCTGACCTGGACCCCGGGCGGCCGGATCGACGTGCGCCGGTGGTACCGCCCGGTGTTCCGGCCCACCCCGGTCGCCGACGAGTCTCGGCTCTACCACCAGATCCGGGAGACGCTGCGGGAGAGCGTCCGGATGCACATGCGCTCGGATGTGCCGGTCGGCTCGTTCCTGTCCAGCGGCATCGACTCCACCGCCGTGGTGGCCCTGGCCCGCGAGTTCAACCCGCACATCCTCACCTTCACCGTCGGCTACGACGTCCCCGGCTACTCGGAGATCGACGTCGCCCAGGACTCGGCCCGGCACCTCGACGTGACCACCATCCCGACCAAGATCGGGCCGCAGGACATGATCGACGCGCTGCCGAAGATCGTCTGGCACCTCGACGACCCGGTGGCCGACCCGGCGCTCGTGCCGCTGTACTTCGTGGCGAAGAAGGCCGCCGAGCACGTCACCGTGGTCCTCTCCGGCGAGGGCGCCGACGAGTTCTTCGGCGGCTACACCATCTACCGGGAGCCGCTGTCCCTCGGCGCGGTCAACGGCCTGCCCGGCGGGGTGCAGAAGGGGCTGCGCGCGGTCTCCAAGGCTATCCCGCAGGGGGTCAAGGGCAAGAGCTTCCTGGAGCGCGGCACCACCCCGATCGAGCAGCGCTACTACGGCAACGCCCGGATGTTCACCGAGGAGGAGAAGCAGCACCTGCTGCGCCGGTACGACCCCTCGGTGCGCTACACCGACGTCACCGCCCCGATCTACGCCGAGTGCACCGAGCTCGACGACGTCACCAAGATGCAGTACGTCGACCTCTACACCTGGCTGCGCGGCGACATCCTGGTCAAGGCCGACCGGATCTCGATGGCGCACTCGCTGGAGGTCCGGGTGCCGTTCCTGGACAAGGAGGTGTTCGACGTGGCGGCCACCATCCCGGTGGACCTGAGGCTCCCGCCGCGCTCCGACGCCACCAAGTACGCCATGCGCCAGGCGCTGCAGGGCGTCGTGCCGCCGGCCATCGTCAACCGCAGGAAGCTGGGCTTCCCCACCCCGACCCGGGTCTGGCTGCGCGGCGAGATGTACGAGTGGGCCCGCTGGGTGCTGTCCAACTCCGGCGCGGGCGAGCTGATCGACCTGTCGTACGCGATGCGGCTGCTGGAGGAGCACAAGCGGGAGGAGGCCGACCACTCCCGCAAGGTGTGGACGGTGCTGATCTTCTGCATCTGGCACTCGATCTTCGTGGCCAAGACGCTCGACCCGGGCATCCAACGCAACCAGTCGGCGCTGCTGACGAAGCCGGTCGTCGGCTCCGTGGTCCGCTGAGCCCGGCGAGCCCCATGGCCCGCTGAGCCACGCGAAGAGTTGGGCGAGAAAGGGCCCCCGCCGACGGCGGGGGCCCTTTCCGCTTCCCGCGCGCCGGCGCTCAGCCGACGGGCGGGTGCGGGATCACGCGCGGGCGCAGCTCACCGTCGGCAGCGAGCTCTGGCCGCTGCTGCCGGCGACGAAGCCGAAGGTGGTGGTCCCCTCCGGCGCGACCGTCCCGTTGTAGGGGCTGTTGGTGACCGTCACCGTCGACCCGGACGTGGTGTACGTGCCGTTCCACAGGCTGTGGATCGTCTGGCCGGTCTGCCAGGTCAGGGTCGCCTTCCAACCGGTGAACGGCGTCGAGCCGTGGTTCATGATGGTCACCTCGCCCTGGAACCCGCCGGACCAGGAGCTGATCACCTTGTAGACCGCCATGCAGTCACCGTCGGCCGGCGGCGGGGTGGTCGGCGCGGGGGTGGTCGGGCCCGGGGTGGTCGGGTTCGGGGTGGTCGGGGTCGGCGCGGGCGTGGTCGGGTTCGGGGTGCCGCCGACGCCGGTCACCTGGCCGTTGCCGCCGTCGAAGGTGACGTCCGAGCAGCCGAAGAAGTTCTCCTGGCTGTCCGAGCGCACCCAGCGCGAGTAGATGATGTGCCGGCCGCTCTTGCCCGACGGCATGTTGCCGCTGAAGTAGTAGTGCCCCTCGTTGGTGCCCACCGGGCCGTTCTGCGGCGGGTTGGTCACCGTGAGGAAGGGCTGCTCCTCCAGGTCGCTCCAGGCCAGCGCGCGGGTCGGGCTCCAGCTGTCCTTCGTCACGTAGAAGTAGAAGGTGCCCGGGTGGTGGGCCCAGTTGCTGTACTTGAAGTCGAACCGGGCGCCGGTGGTCAGGTGGGTCAGCGGCCAGTCGGTGCGGGCCGCGTCGTAGCCGCTGAAGCCGGGGTTGCCGCCGCTGCACAGCTTGCCGTCGGGGATGTAGCCGACGGTGCGGCCGCCCGCGTCCGAGCGCAGCACGCTGAACCAGTTGTACAGCGAGTTGGCCCCGTTCTCGGCGACCGCGGCCGAGCAGGCCGGGTTGATCGGCTTGATCTCACCGGTGGGGGTGAGGCCGTCCTGCCAGCAGAGGTAGGTGCGGCTGCCGGGGGTGATCGGGGTGCCGTGGGCCGCAGCGGGATCGGGGCTGGCCACGATGGTGGCGGCACCCGCGGCGAGGGTGGCGGCCGCGATGAGCAGCGCGGCCGTGCGGGAACGGGTCACGGGGTTCTCCTGACTCGCGGAACGACCGCACCGGCCGTTCCGCTGCGACGAGCGGATGTCACGATCGCGGTGCCGCGCCCATGCCCGTGGGCCGACGGCGCGCGTCACCGGCGGTCCGCCTCGGCGGACCGGCGTGCCCTCGCGCTGGCTCTCTCCCGGTGCCGGCGGACGCGACAGCCCTCGCATCGACCGGCAGCGTCATCTCACCACGCCGACGCCGCCCGCCGCAATAGTCGGCCGTCGATGAAATCCGGGCCTCGCCCGGGCCGTGGCCCCGCCACGTGGGGGTTCGGTGCCGGCGCCGCCGACACGTAGGACAGGATCGGGGGTACGGCAGCGGACCGACGGAAGGACCCACGATGGGATACGCGGTGGTGCTCGGTGAGGCACTGATCGACCTGCTCGACGCGGAGTGCGACGGCCGGCCCGTCTTCCGGCAGGCGATCGGCGGCGGACCGCTCAACGTCGCCGTAGGAGTGGCCCGGCTCGGCGGCTCGGTGCAGTTCGTCGGCTCGCTCGGCGACGACGCGCTCGCCGACCGGATCCGCGGCCTCCTGGCCGCCGCCGGGGTCGGGCTGGCCGGTGCGGTCACCGTGCCCGCGGCGACCGCGCTGGCGGTGGCCACCCACTCCGGCGCCGAGCCGGACTTCCGCTTCTACGGCGAGCCGCCGTCCTACGGGCTGCTCACCGCCGACGACCTGGACGTCGACCTGGTCGGCGGAGCCGACGTGCTCTACTGCGGGTCGATCGTGCTGCTGTCGCCGGGCGTCCTGGCTGCCGCGCGCCGGGCCTGGTCCGTCGCGGGCGGGCTGCGGGTGTTCGACCCGAACGTCCGGCCCCGGCTGCTCGACGGCCCGGCCGCGCTGGCCGCCCTGCGCGGGACGGTCGCGGAGTTCGCCGCCTCCGCCCACCTGGTCAAGCTCAGCACCGCCGACGCGGAGCTGCTCTACCCCGGCGAGCCGGTCGAGGGGGTCGCAGCGTACCTGCGGGAGCTGGGGGCGGGGACCGTCGTGGTCACCCTCGGCGCGGACGGCGCGGTCGTCGCCCCCGCCAACGCCGATCCGGTACGCGTGCCCGCGCCGAAGGTGCACGCGGTGGACGCCACGGGCGCGGGCGACTCGGTGATGGGGGCACTCGTGGCCGAGTTGCTGGTCGACGGGGAGCCCACCGACGCGGCCGACTGGCACCGGCGGGTCGCGTTCGCGCTGCGCGTGGCCGGCCTGGTCTGCGAGTCGCCGGGCGGCGCGGTCGCCATGCCCACCCGCCCCGACGTCCTGCGCCGCTTCCCCACCTGACCCCCCACCTGACCCCCCACCCCCACCCCCACCCCCGGCTCGGTTCGGCTCGGTGATCAAGAGGAATACGTCAGAGTTGATCTCGAAAGTGACGCAAACTTCTTGATCACCGGGGCGGGTGGGGTGGGGTGGGGCAGGGCGGGGGGCATCAGCGGGTGCCGTCCAGTTCGGCGTAGCCGCGGCGGGCGGCGTTGAGGGCGGCGCGGGCGCCGAAGGGTGCCTCGGCGGCCACCCGTTCCGGTGGGGCCCCGCCGGTGTGGCCGGCCCGGATCAGCCAGGACAGCTCGGCCAGCTGCCCGTGCTGGGCCCGGACGAACTCCGGATCGACCAGTTCGCCGTGCCCCGGCACGACCACCGTGCCCGGGGTGGTGAGCCGCAGCAGCGCGGCGAGCGTGTCCGGCCACTGCAACGGGTACGACTCCTCGAACGCCGGCGGACCGCTCTGCTCCACCAGGTCCCCGGCGACCAGCACGTCCGCGTCCGGCACGTGCACCACCAGGTCGGCGTCGGTGTGCCCGTGACCCGGGTGACGCAGCACCACCCGCCGGCCGCCCACGTCCAGCACCGTTTCGGTGCGTACGACGTGCGTCGGGGCCAGCAGCCGGGTGCCCGCCAGCTCGGCGGCCAGCTCCGGCCGGGCGGCGCGCATCTCCTCGTACGCGGCCCGGCGCACCTCGTCGGGGCGGTCCCGCAGCGCCACGGCGGCGACCTCGTGCGCGTACACGGGACGGGCCGGTTCTCCGGCGACGACGGCGTTGCCGAAGCAGTGGTCGAAGTGGTGGTGGGTGTTCACCACCGCCCACGGGTGCGGGGTGACCGCTCGGGCGGCGGCGACCAGCTCGGCGGCCTGCCCGGCGGTGGAGAGGGTGTCCACCACCAGCGCCCCGCCGTCGCCGACGACCAGGGTGACGTTGACGTCGAGCAGCGGCTCGCGCAGCACGTACACCCGGTCGGCGACCTCGGCGAACCGCGGCGTCATGGCGTGGCCGCCCCGGCCGACGCGCCCGTGGCCTGCTCGACGGACGGTGCGCCCGTGGCCCGCTCGACGAAGCGCCGCCGGTCGACCAGCACCCGCTCCACCCGCCCCCGCGCCACGGTCTGGCCGGCGTCGGTGACCGTCACCTCGAAGCCCAGCCGCCGCCCGTCGACGTCGGTGAGCCGGGCCTGCGCGACCACCGTCCGCCCGACCGGCGTGGGGGCGAGGTGGTCCAGCTCGACCCGGGTCCCGACCGTCGTGCCGTCGGGTGGCAACGCTCCGGCGGTCGCCGCCACCGTGGCCGCCTCGGCCAGGGCGACCACCCGAGGGGTGCCCAGCACCGGAACGTCGCCGGAACCGGCGGCCCGCGCGGTGTCGGCCTCGGCCACGGTCAGCTCGACCCGGGCGGACCGGCCCGGCGCGAGGGACTGCTCCGACTGCTCCTGCATGGGCACAGCCTAGGTGGTCGGCGTCGGCCGTTCCGGGTGCCGCCGCCAACGTGGCGGATGCCGCCGCTCGACGGCAGGGTGCCGCCGCGAACGGGACGGGTGCCGCCGTTAACCTGGACGGCGATGGCCGTCGTGACTGACCCCCCGCCCCCCGCCCCCACCGGACCACCGGAGCCCCCCGACGGCGGTCGCCGCCGCGTGGTCGCCATGGCGGCCTGGGCGGTCGCTTTCGTGGCCGGCTGGCTCGGCATCGGCCTGCCCACCGACCCGGCGTACGCGTTCCTGTGGATCTGGGCGGCCACCATCGCCTGGAACTCCCGCCGCCCGTGGCGCAGCCACCTGCGCTTCGCCCGCGACTGGGTGCCCGTGGTGCTGCTGCTCGCCGTCTACAACCTGTCCCGGGGGTTCGCCGACAACGGGGCCACCCCGCACGCGATGGAGCTGATCGTCGCCGACCGGTTCATGTTCGGCTGGGCCACCGGCGGCGAGGCGCCGACCGTCTGGTTGCAGGAGCACCTCTACCGCCCCGAGGTGCGCTGGTGGGACGTGGTGGCGAGCTGGGTGTACTTCTCGCACTTCGTGGTGGCGCTCGCCGCCGCCGCCGTGCTCTGGCTGCGCGACCGGCACCGCTGGGCGGCGTTCATGCGCCGCTGGGGGTTCCTGTGCGCGTCCGGGCTGGTCACCTACTTCCTCTACCCGGCGGCCCCGCCCTGGTGGGCGGCGCAGAACGGCCTGCTCACCGAGGTGGCCCGGATCTCCACCCGGGGCTGGAAGGCGTTCGGCATGCACGGCGCCGGGAACCTGCTCAACGCCGGGCAGATCGCCTCGAACCCGGTGGCCGCGATGCCGTCGCTGCACACCGCGTTCGCCCTGTTCGTGGTGGTGTTCTTCCTGCGTTCGGCCCGCCGCCGCTGGTGGCCGCTGCTGCTGGCGTACCCGCTGGCGATGACGTTCACCCTGGTCTACTCCGGCGAGCACTACGTCATCGACGTGCTGGTCGGGTGGGCGTACGTGGGACTGGCCTTCCTGGTGGTCGGCCTGGGGGAGCGCTGGTGGGCCGCGCGCCGGGCCCGCCGTACCCCCGGCTCGGAGCCGGCCGACGGCGGGCCGCACGGCGCGGAACCGGCCGACCCGGTCGTCGACCCGTCGGCGGTGCCGGCGACCCGCTGAGCCGTCCCACCCGGTCCACGCTCCGGCTCAGCCGGCCCGGCCGCACGGCGGCTCAGCCGGCGCGATGGGCGGCGTGCGCCCGGGCCGTCAGCTCCGCCGCCAGCCGCCACGCCTCGTCGAGGTCGCGGTCGAGCGCGGCGGCGCCCGCGCCGCCCGCCGTGTCCGCGTGCACGGTGGCCAGCCGCAGCCGCCGCTGCGCCGGGCCCTGGGTCACCCGCACGCTCTGGATCCGGGCGTACGGCACGACGGTGAGCTGCCGGGTGAGCAGCCCGGACCGGGCGGCGAAGACCCGCTCGTGGAGCCCGGCGCCGACCGCGCGCCGGCCCAGCGGGCGCAGCCACCGGGCCCGGGTCGGCGGGAGACTGGTCGCCAGCCCGCTCAGCCGCACCCCCGGCAGCACCTCCGCGACGATCCGCTCGCCGGTGCCCTGGTCGCCCACCGGCAGCAGCCGGTCCGGCCGGTTGCGGTCGTCGGCCTCGCCGCCGGAGTAGCCGGCGACCTCCAGGCGTAGCCGCAGCCAGCCCTTGGCCCGCCAGAGCAGCGGCCAGGTCACCCCGACCGTCTGCACCCGGTTCAGCGGCACGGTCTGTGCCCGGGTCTCCAGCAGGCCGTTGCGGACCCGCAGGGTGCCCTCGTCGCGGGCCAGCCGGAAGTTCCAGTCGTCGAGCACGCGGCGGATCGGTTGCAGCAGCACGCCGGCCATCGCGGTGATCGTGCTCGCCACCGCGATGAACGACCACGAGCCCGCGGAGAGGAACTGCGTCACGACGAATGCCACGCCGAGGGGGAGCAGGAACGCCTGCGGGGTGAGCAGCTGGCTGACCAGCAGGTCCCGGTTGGCCACGGCGTGCAGCGCGCGCCCGGGCGGGACGGGCGTGACCGTCGGCCCGGTCGAGGCGGACGGCTGCGGCCCGGCCACATCCGGGTGCGGCCCGGGGCCGGCGAGCGTGAGCAGGCGCTGCCGCAGGGCGGCCGCCTCGGCCATCCCCAGGTACGCCAGCGGCGCCTCGGTCTTGCCGCCGCCGACCACCTCCAGCCGCAGCTCGGCCAGGCCGGTGAGCTGGGCGAGCAGCGGGCGGACCACCTCGACGGCCTGGAGGCGCTCCAGCGGGATGGCCCGGGTGCGCCGCCACAGCAGCCCCTCGTACACCCGCAGCTCCCGGCCGACCACGTGGTAGCCGGTGTTGTACCAGCTCACCACCGCAAGCACCGTCGCGCCGAGGGCGAGCACGGCCGCCATCGCCGCGAACCAGCCGAAGCCGACCCGCGACAGCGTCGACCAGGACAGGCCCGCGACGACCACGACCAGCGACTTGGCCCCGTGCAGGGCCGGGCTCAGCGGGTGCAGCCGCCGCCGGGGCTCCGCGCCGCCGTCCGGGTGGTCCTGCGGTGCCGGCGGCGTGTGGTCGTCCTGGGGTGCGGGCGGAGCGTCGGTGGCCGGGCGGGGCAGCTCGGGGCCGGGGTGGGTCACAGGCCCTCCGCGCGGTCCTCGCCGAGGGCGGTGAGCCGGTCGCGCAGCCGCGCCGCCTCCGCCGGGCGCAGGCCCGGCACGCGGGCGTCGCTGGCCGCGGCGGCGGTGTGCAACTGCACCGTCGCCAGGTCGAACGCGCGCTCCAGGGGGCCCGCGCTGACGTCGACGAACTGCATCCGCGAGTACGGCACGATGGACAGCCGGCGCACCAGCAGCCCGTGCCGGACGAGCAGGTCGTCCTCCCGCTCGGCGTATCCCCAGGCGTACACCGCCCGGACGATCGTGACGGCCCGCCACGCCCCGGCCAGCACGACCGCGCCGAGGGCCACCCCGAACGGCCAGTGCCCGCTCACCGCCCAGCCGACCGCCAGCCCCAGCAGCACCACCCCGACCAGCACCGCCAGGCGCAGCAGCTCGACCCAGATCAGGTCGGTGGAGACCGACTGCCAGCGCACGGTCGCCGGCCACGGCTCCAGCGGCCCGGGCTGGTGCGCCGCCGGCGGTCCGGACGCCGGGTACGCCGCCGGTGCGGACGGGACCGGCGGTATTTCGGGCGGGTGCGGCGGCGGGCCGGCGGGCGGGTGCGGCCAGGGCGGGTGCGGCGGCGGGCCGCCGAAGGGCTCGTCGGTCACCGGGGACGTCCGCTGCGCGCGCTCACCCGTCGAGCGTAGGCGATCCGGCCAGTGACGCGACCTCCCGGAGGAAGCCCCGTGCGTCGAGGAAGTCACCGAGCGAGGCGCGGTGGTCGGCGCAGGCGAGCCAGGTCTTGCGTCGGTCGGCGGTGTGCAGGCGGGGATTGTTCCAGCGCAACGCCCACTCGGCCGGGGCGCGGCAACCCCGCGCCGAACAGATCGGCGCGTCGCCGGTGGAACGGGGGACGCTCATCCGGGCCAGTCTAGGGGCGCGGGGCGAAGCCTGAACGCGGGGCGAGGCCTGCGGGGCGAGGATTGAGCGCCGGGCGGCCACGGGGGGAGCCGCCCGGCGACGGGGTGAATGGTACACACGCCGGACCCCCTGCTGTAAACCCGTGACCGGCGATTCGGAACCCCGGGACGGCGTGGCGAAAATCGGCTTCTCCCCGCCTTGGCACTCAGCCGGGCATGCGAGTCTTGATACGCACCACGCACCACGCACCACACCCGCGACGATCGATCATGCTGTGGAGGACCGGTGGCCCAGCCGACCACGCCCGACGCCCCGACGCCGAACGGCAGCGCGCCGGAGCCGCCCCCGCCGCCCGCCGCGCCGCCGACGACCACACCCGCGCAGGACGCGACGCTGTTGGAGCGGGCGCTGTTCGAGATCAAGCGGGTGATCGTCGGGCAGGACCGGATGGTCGAGCGGATGTTCGTGGCGCTGCTCGCCCGGGGGCACTGCCTGCTGGAGGGCGTCCCCGGGGTGGCGAAGACCCTGGCCGTGGAGACCCTCGCCCGGGTCGTCGGTGGTTCCTTCGCCCGGGTGCAGTTCACCCCGGACCTGGTCCCCGCCGACATCATGGGCACCCGGATCTACCGGCAGTCCAGCGAGAAGTTCGACGTCGAGCTGGGGCCGGTCTTCGTCAACTTCCTGCTCGCCGACGAGATCAACCGGGCCCCGGCGAAGGTGCAGTCGGCCCTGCTGGAGGTGATGAGCGAGCGGCAGGTGTCCATCGGCGGCCAGACCCACCCGGTGCCCGACCCGTTCCTCGTGATGGCCACGCAGAACCCGATCGAGCAGGAGGGCGTCTACCCGCTGCCCGAGGCGCAGCGGGACCGCTTCCTCATGAAGATCGTCGTCGGCTATCCGACCGACGCCGAGGAGCGGGAGATCGTCTACCGGATGGGCGTGGCCCCGCCGGAGCCGGCGCGGGTCTTCGACACCGTCGACCTGATCGCCCTGCAACGCAAGGCCGACCAGGTCTTCGTGCACAACGCGCTGGTCGACTACGCGGTGCGGCTGGTGCTGGCCACGCGTACCCCCGCGGAGCACGGCATGCCCGACGTCGCGCAACTGATCCAGTACGGTGCCAGCCCCCGGGCCTCGCTCGGTCTGGTCCGGGCGACCCGGGCGCTGGCGCTGCTGCGCGGCCGCGACTACGCCCTGCCGCAGGACGTGCAGGACATCGCGCCGGACGTCCTGCGCCACCGGCTCGTGCTCAGCTACGACGCGCTCGCCGACGACGTGCCGGCCGACCACGTCGTGCACCGGGTGATGTCGACCATCCCGCTGCCGTCGGTGGCCCCGCGCCAGCAGGCCACTCCGGGCGGCGCGCCGCCGGCCGCCGCCGGGTGGCCCGGGCAGCGGCCGTGACCCCACCCACCCCCCACCCCTCCTCGGGTACGCGGCCCCCGCTCTCGCCCGCCGCCGCGCCCCGCAGCGAGGCGGTGCTGTCCCGGCTCCAGCTGCTGGTCACCCGCAAGCTCGACGGCCTGCTCCAGGGCGACTACGCCGGCCTGCTGCCCGGCCCCGGCAGCGAGGCGGGGGAGTCGCGCGAATACCGCCCCGGCGACGACGTACGCCGGATGGACTGGCCGGTGACCGCCCGCACGACGATGCCGCACGTGCGGCGTACGGTGGCCGACCGGGAGCTGGAGACGTGGCTCGCGGTGGACCTCTCGGCGAGCCTGGACTTCGGCACCGGCCGGTGGCTCAAGCGGGACGTCGTGGTGGCCGCCGCCGCCGCGCTGGCCCACCTGACCGTGCGCGGCGGCAACCGGATCGGCGCGGTGGTCGGCAGCGGCGCGGACCCGCAGGCCCCGGCCGGGCGCCGGCGTGGCGCGGCGCCGCCACCCGGTCCGGGGCGGCTGGTGCGGCTGCCCGCCCGGGGCGGACGTCGGGAGGCGCAGGGGCTGCTGCGGGCGATCGCCGGCACCGAGATCCGGCCCGGGCGCAGCGACCTGGGCGCGCTGGTCGAGGCGCTGAACCGGCCGCCCCGCCGCCGTGGCGTCGCGGTGGTGATCTCCGACTTCCTCGCGCCGCCGCCGCAGTGGGCGCGGCCCCTGCGCAAGCTGCGGGTCCGGCACGACGTGCTGGCCATCGAGGTGGTCGACCCGCGCGAGCTGGAGCTGCCCGACGTGGGGGTGCTGCCGGTGGTCGACCCGGAGACCGGTGAGCTGCACGAGGTGCAGACCGCCGACCCCCGGCTGCGCCGCCGGTATGCCGAGGCCGCCGCCGCCCAGCGGGCGGAGATCTCCGCGCAGTTGCGCGGGGCCGGCGCGGCCCACCTGCGACTTCGCACCGACACCGACTGGCTGCTCGACATGGTGCGCTTCGTCGCCGCGCAGCGGCACGCCCGCACCCGGGGGACGACACGATGATCCGTTTTCTGCAACCGTGGTGGCTGCTGGCCGTGCTGCCGGTGCTCGCCCTCGCCGCGCTGTACGTGTGGCGGCAGCTGCGCCGCCGGGTCTACGCGATGCGGTTCACCAACGTGGACCTGCTGCGCACCCTCGCGCCGAAGGGGCTGGGCTGGCGGCGGCACGTGCCGGCGGTGGCGTTCCTGCTCTGCCTGCTGGTGCTCTCCACGGCGCTGGCCCGGCCGGCGATCGACACCCGGGAGCCGCTGGAGCGGGCCACCGTGATGCTGGCGATCGACGTGTCGCTGTCCATGCAGGCCGACGACGTCGCGCCGAACCGGCTGGAGGCCGCCCAGGAGGCGGCCAAGCAGTTCGTCGGCGAGCTGCCGCAGAGCTACAACCTCGGCCTCGTCTCGTTCGCCAAGGCGGCGAACGTCCTGGTGCCGCCAACCAAGGACCGGGACGCGGTGACGAACGCGATCGACGGGCTGGTGCTGGCCGAGGCGACCGCCACCGGCGAGGCGGTCTTCACCTGCCTGGAGGCGATCCGGTCGGTGCCGGCCGACGGCGCGGCGGGCATCCCCCCGGCCCGGATCGTGCTGCTCTCCGACGGGTTCCGCACCTCGGGGCGGTCGGTGGAGGAGGCGGCGGCGGCCGCGCAGGCGGCCAACGTGCCGGTTTCCACCATCGCATTCGGCACCGACGACGGGCAGGTCGACATCGGTGGCCAGTTGCAGCGGGTGCCGGTGGACCGGATGGCGCTGGCCGAGTTGGCGGAGACGACCGAGGGTTACTTCTACGAGGCCGCCTCGGTCAGCGAACTGAAGCAGGTCTACCAGGACATGGGCAGCTCGATCGGGTTCCGCACCGAGCCGCGCGAGGTCACCCAGTGGTACGCGGGGATCGCCCTGCTGCTGGCCCTGTGCGCGGGTGCCACCAGCCTGCTCTGGTCGTCCCGGCTGCTCTGAGGCTGGCCGGGGCTGCTCCGAGGCTGGCCGGGGCGCTCTGCGGCTGGTCGGGGCGCGCACTGGCGGCCCTGGCGCGACCGACGTGCCAGGGCCGCCGGCCCGGTGCCGGTGGCCGGCGTCGAGCCGGCGTCCGGCGGTGGCGTCGGGCTGGTGGCGTTCAGTGGCCGGCGCTGGCCAGCACGAAGACGACGGCCACCCAGACGGCGGCGAGGGTGAAGCCCAGCGGGGCGACGTAACGGCTCATGGGAAGGCTCCGGTGGCGACTGGACGGTCCACGCTGGCGTGGTGACCGCGAGGGAAGACGGGGCGCGCACACGAAGTCGTGACCGGGTGCCCCCTCCCCGTCCTGGCCGGACGGCGCTGCCCGGTAGCCACCCCGGCCAGGGGCCGAGGGGCGGGCGGTGCGGAAGGAGCGGAGCTGGGTCAGCTCACCTGCTGAGTCGCGGCTCAGCGGGGCTGACGTTCGGCCCGGCCACGACTGGGAGGATCGCTATCTCGCACAGCGATCACCTCCTGCGGTCGGCCTGGCCGGAACGCGGATCATCGTACATGCGGCCACGACGCGGCCCGCACTCGGCCGGGCGCCCGCACCTGGCTGTTAGCAAGGGGCCCTTTTACCTCCGAAAGCGTTGACAGGGGGCCCTTCCTTGCGCCAGGTCCGCGTGGCGCGGGCCCGCGTTAGCGCTTACCTGCCGGTAGCGCCTAGGCTCCGGACCGACGTGGATCAGCTGAGCAAGAGGGGGACCCGTGGCCCGTACCGTGCTGGTGACCGGCGGCAACCGGGGGATCGGCCTGGCCATCGCGCAGGCGTTCGCCAAGCAGGGTGACCGGGTGGCGGTAACGCACCGTAGCGGCGACGCGCCCGAGGGGCTGTTCGGTGTCGTCTGCGACGTGACCGACTCCGCCTCCGTCGACGCGGCCTTCACCGCCGTCGAGGCCGAGCTGGGCCCGGTGGAGGTGCTGGTCGCCAACGCCGGCATCACCGACGACACGCTGATCATGCGGATGTCGGAGGAGCAGTTCACCCGGGTGCTGGACACCAACCTCACCGGTGCGTTCCGCTGCGCCAGCCGGGCGTCCAAGAAGATGCTGCGGGCCCGGTGGGGTCGGATGATCTTCATCTCCTCGGTCGTCGGCCTCTACGGCGGCCCCGGGCAGGTCAACTACGCGGCGAGCAAGGCCGGCCTGGTCGGCGTGGCCCGCTCGATCACCCGGGAGCTGGGCGGGCGCAACATCACCGCCAACGTCGTCGCGCCCGGCTTCATCGACACCGACATGACCGCCGCGCTGCCCGAGGAGCGGCGGGCGGAGTACGTGAAGGCCATCCCGGCCGGCCGGCTCGCCGCGCCCGAGGAGGTGGCCGCAGTGGTCACCTGGCTGGCCTCGGACGCCGCCGGCTACGTCACCGGTGCCGTGATCCCGGTCGACGGTGGCCTCGGCATGGGCCACTGACCGGCCCCGGCAGGGGTCATCGACGCTGCCACCGCGCCCACCGCACGAATCCCAACGGAGGAACTCCCATATGTCCGGACTGCTGGCCGGTAAGCGGCTGCTGGTCACCGGCGTCATCACCGACGCCTCGATCGCCTTCTCCGTGGCCAAGCTCGCCCAGGAGAACGGCGCGCAGGTCGTGCTCACCGGCTTCGGCCGGCTCTCCCTGGTCGAGCGGATCGCCCGGCGGCTGCCCCAGCCGGCCCCGGTGATCGAGCTGGACGTGACCGACGCCGAGCACCTCGCCGGCCTGGCCGACAAGGTCCGCAAGCACGTCGACGGCCTCGACGGGGTGGTGCACTCGATCGGGTTCGCGCCGCAGAGCTGCCTCGGCGGCGGCTTCCTCGACGCCCCGTGGGAGGACGTGGCGACCGCGCTGCACGTCTCGACGTACTCCTACAAGTCGCTGGCCATGGCGGCGCTGCCGCTGATGCAGCCGGGCGGCGCGGTGGTCGGGCTCACCTTCGACGCGACCAAGGCGTGGCCGGTCTACGACTGGATGGGCGTGGCCAAGGCCGGCCTGGAGTCGGCGTCGCGCTACCTGGCGCTGCACCTGGGCAAGCAGGGCATCCGCAGCAACCTGGTCGCCGCCGGGCCGCTGCGCACCATGGCCGCGAAGTCGATCCCCGGCTTCGCCCAGTTCGAGGACACCTGGTCGGGCCGGGCGCCGCTGGGCTGGGACCTCACCGACCAGGAGCCGGCGGCGCGCGCCTGCCTGGCGCTGATGTCGGACTGGTTCCCGGCTACCACCGGTGAGATCGTCCACGTCGACGGCGGCTACCACGCCCTCGGCGCCTGAGGCGCGAGGAAGGGCCCCCTGTTAACGCTTTCGGCATAGCAGGGGTCCCTTCCTCACCACCACCCCCCGGGGCCAGGACCGCCGCCGGAGGCGGGGAAGAATGGGCCCCATGGCGTACGACGCGTTGGTGCTGGTCTCCTTCGGCGGACCCGAGCGGCCCGAGGACGTGCTGCCCTTCCTCCAGAACGTGACGCGGGGGCGGGGCGTGCCGCCGGAGCGGCTGGCGGAGGTCGCCGAGCACTACCTGAACTTCGGCGGGGTGTCCCCGATCAACCAGCAGTGCCGGGACCTGCTCGCGGCGATCCGGGCGGACTTCGCCGCACACGGCGTCGACCTGCCGGTCTACTGGGGCAACCGCAACTGGGACCCGATGCTCGCCGACACCGCGGCGCGGATGCGCGACGACGGGGTCACCCGGGCCCTGGCGTTCGTGACCAGCGCGTACGGCGGCTACTCGTCCTGCCGGCAATACCAGGAGGACATCGCCGCCGCCCGGGCCGCGGTCGGCCCCGACGCCCCGGTGATCGAGAAGCTGCGCCAGTTCTGGGACCATCCCGGCTTCGTCGAGCCGCACGCCGACGCGGTGCGCGCGGCGCTGGGCCAGCTCGACCCGGCGAAGCGGACCACCACCCGGCTGGTGTTCACCGCCCACTCGATCCCCACCTCGGCGGCCGCCAACGCGGGCCCGCACGGCGGCCGGTACGAGGCGCAGCTGGCCGAGGTCGCCCGCCTGGTGCACGCGTCCGCCGCGCCCGACCTGCCGTACGACCTGGTGTGGCAGAGCCGTTCCGGCCCGCCGCACGTGCCGTGGCTGGAGCCGGACGTCAACGACCACCTCGCCGCCCTCGCCGGGGCCGGGACCACCGCGGTGGTGGTGAGCCCGATCGGGTTCGTCTCCGATCACCTGGAGGTGGTCTGGGACCTCGACACCGAGGCGCTGGAGACCGCCAAGCGGCTCGGCCTCGACTTCGCCCGGGCCGGCACCCCGGGCACCGACCCGCGCTTCGTCGCGATGGTGCGCGAGCTGGTCACCGAGCGCACCGAACCGGGCGGTGAGCGGCTGCGCCGCCGCCTCGGCGACCTGCCGCTGTGGGACACCTGCCCGACGGTGTGCTGCGTGCCGGCCCGCCGCCCCTGACCCCGGGTCCCCCCGGTCCTGCCCCGCCACCCGACACCCCCTGGGACGACGAATGTACGAACGCAAGCCGGTGCAGAGCTGGCTGACCGACATGGACGGCGTGCTGGTGCACGAGGGACAGCCGTTGCCCGGCGCGCCGGAGTTCATCAACAAGCTGCGCTCCTCCGGCAAGCCGTTCCTGATCCTGACCAACAATTCGATCTACACGCCGCGCGATCTCCAGGCGCGGCTGACGCGAATGGGCTTCGAGGTGCCCGAGCACGCGCTGTGGACGGCGGCGCTGGCCACCGCCCAGTTCCTCGCCGACCAGCGGCCGGGCGGGACCGCGTACGCGATCGGGGAGGCCGGGCTGACCACGGCCCTGCACGCGGTCGGGTACGTGCTCACCGACTTCGCCCCGGACTACGTGGTGCTGGGGGAGACCCGCACGTACAGCTTCGAGGCGATCACCAAGGCGGTCCGCCTGATCAACGACGGGGCCCGGTTCATCTGCACCAACCCCGACGTGACCGGCCCGTCTGTGGAGGGGGCGTTGCCGGCGGCCGGCTCGGTCGCGGCGATGATCTCCAAGGCGACCGGGGTCGAGCCGTACTTCGTCGGCAAGCCCAACCCGATGATGATGCGCTCGGCGCTCAACACGATCAACGCGCACTCCGAGACGACCGCGATGATCGGCGACCGGATGGACACCGACGTCCTGTGCGGCCTGGAAGCCGGGCTGGAGACGATCCTCGTGCTGACCGGGATCAGCACCCGGGCCGAGGCCGAGCGGTACCCGTACCGGCCGTCGCGGATCGTCGGCTCGGTGGCCGACCTGATGGACGAGATCTGACCCGCGCCCGGGGCGGGCCGGTCAGGGGCGCAGCGGGGCGTTGCAGGCGGCGACGAGGGCCTGGCGGCACGCGGTGGTGAGCGGGCGCAGCGCCGCGTCGCGCTGCTGGGCCTCGTGGTTGTTGACCGCCCCACCCGGCGCGCTGTGCCCGGCCAGCGCCAGCACCCGGTCGAGCACGGCGGCGCGGGCGAACAGCCGGCGCGCCCGCGGGTCGAAGCCCGGCGGCAGGTCGGTGGTGCCGTCGGCGCGGCGCAGCGCCTCCAGCGCGCCGGCCAGCTCCGGCCGCCACTGGGCGACGTCGAGCCGGGTCAGCGCGGCGGTGGTCTCGGCGAGCGCGGTGGCCAGCTCGGCCTCCGCCTCGGCGGCACCGGGCGTGCCGAGCGACGCGGCGGGGGCGTCGGCGGGCAGCGGGTAGCACCGCCACAGCACCGTCTCCCACGTCATCCCCGAGCCGGAGGTGTGCGTGCGGACCTCCGGGATCACCCCGATCCCCCCGGCGACGACCGCCTCGCCGGTGAGCAGCGCCGCGCCGGTGAAGTCGCCCGGCCCGGGCAGCCCCCGAGGGTCGCCCGGCACGGGCAGCACCAGCCGGATCTCGTCCGGGGAGAGCTTCGCCAGGGTGGGCAGCGCGTCGCGCAGCGGGACGTCGGTCCAGGTGCCGGGGGCGTCGGCGACGAGGTGCTCCTCGTCGCCGGCGATCTCCTCGGCGACCTCGTCGTACGGCACGAGCCCGGCGCGCCACGCGCGTATCCAGGCAACGAACCGGCTCGACCGGCGCGGCGCAACCTTGACCGCGCCCGTTGCGGGGGAGGACATGCAAGAGAGGGTACGTGGTGCGCACCGTCCGTGTCTCGACTGCCGCTTGCCCGGCTCTGGCTGCCCCCACCTACGCCCTACCGCCCGCGCCATCCGCTGCCGTCCCGTCTGTCCGATTTCCCTGTGCCTGCCCGCTCCCATGATCGGCGCGGCTGCCGGGCCGACGGGCGCGGCGGGGGTTAGCGTGGCGGGCATGGTGGGGCGCTACGGCGAGGACGTGTTGGCGGGCGACTGGCGGCGGCGTCGGGTCGTGCCCGAGGTGGACGCGGAGGCCGACCTCGTGGTCGAGGACGCCGACTCCGGGTTTTGCGGGGCGGTCGTCGGTTTCGAGTCCGGCGCGGTGGTGTTGGAGGACCGGCACGGCCGGCGGCGCAACTTCCCGCTGCTGCCGGCGGCGTTCCTGCTCGACGGGAAGGCGGTGACGCTGCGCCGTCCGGCCCGGTCGCCGGTGCCGGCCGCCCGGCGGCGTACCGCGTCGGGTTCGGTCGCCGTGGCCGGCGTGCGGGCGCAGGTCGCCAAGGCCAGCCGGATCTGGGTCGAGGGCGTGCACGACGCCGCCCTGGTGGAGCGGATCTGGGGCGACGACCTGCGGATCGAGGGCGTGGTGGTGGAGCCGCTGGACGGCATCGACGACCTCGGCGCGCGGGTCCGCGACTTCGACCCCGGGCCCACCCGGCGGCTCGGGGTGCTCGTCGACCACCTGGTGCCCGGCTCGAAGGAGAGCCGGATCGTGGCCCGGGTGACGTCCCCGCACGTGCTGGTCACCGGGCATCCGTACGTCGACGTGTGGCAGGCGGTGAAGCCGGCCGCGCTGGGCATCGCGGCGTGGCCGGTGGTGCCGCCGGGGCGGCCGTGGAAGGAGGGGGTCTGCGCCGCCCTCGGGGTCGCCGAGCCGGCCGACATGTGGCGGCTCGTCCTGTCCCGGGTGGACAGCTTCGCCGACGTGGAGACCCCGCTGATCAACGCGATGGAACGGCTGATCGACTTCGTCACCGAACCGGCCGGTGCCGGCGGGGGTCGTTGACCGTTCAGCTGATTGGGCCCTGATATTCCGCGTCGATGTCGCCGTCGTACAGCCGCCAGCAGAAGGCGTTCATCCGTGCTGCTGCGGGGGCGTGCCGGGCGAGGATTCCTGCCACGGCCGCCGGCACGCCCGGCGGGATGTCGCCGGTCGCGCATCGGCGCACGTACGCGTCGCGGGCGGTCGGGCGGCCGCTGGCCGGCACCGTCATCCCGCACGCCGTGGTGGCCAGCCAGTTGACCAGCCGCATCGCCGCGTAGTCGGCGTCGTGGTGGAGGTGGTGCGCGACGAAGTCACGTTCGGCGGCGGACAGGTCGAACCGGGGTGAGGTGGCCAGCCCGAAGTCGACGAGGTAGATCTGGTCACCGTCGGTCCGGATGTTGCCGAAGTGTCCGTCCATGTGCAGCAGCTCACGGCTGCGCAGGAACGCCACGACGTCGAACAGTTGCCGCTCAAGGGTTTCGGCCCTGTCGACCGGCTGGTTCAGCCAGTCGCGCAGCGGTGCGGGGATGTGTTCGCAGAACAGCACGAGGCTGGACGTCGCACGGGCAAGTTCCTCGAAGCGGGTGCGTACGGCCGGGGAGCCGTCGAACTGGGCGACGACGGCGTCGATGTCGCGGTGTTCCGCCGCGACAGGTGGGCGGCCGGGTAGCACCCGCCAGTGGTGCAGCAGCGGGAACGACTCCGTCTCGCCGGCGAGGACGCCCGCTGTGACGATCATGTTCGCGGCCAGTTCCCGCCAGGCGCCGAAGCCCGGGCCGGCGAGGCGGTACATGCCGTACTGGCAGTAGGTCGGTAGTTCGAACAGATTCGCTGTGCTGTGCGGACGGGCCAGCTCCCGATCGGTTATCGGGATCCGCTTGGCGAAGACCGGCACGCTGTGGACGTCGAGCACCGAGGAGTCGCCGCCCACGCCCGCGACGCCGGTGGGAGCGGCCTGCAGCAACCTCGCCAACTCGGCGTCGCTGCTGCTGGCGAGCGAGGCCGCAACGATGTCATGGCGGAGACATCGGGCGGTGAGCATCGCCGCCATCATGCCATCCGGTCAGGGCTCTTCGTCGGGGGTGCGGGTGAGCAGGAACGTGGCCACGTCGAGGGCGACCGGTCGGCCGGCGTCGTCGCGGACCACGGTGAGGATCTCGCCGTCCTGCCCGCCCGATCGGCCCCGCCAGCGGTCGCGCCCCTCCGGGGTGAACCGCAGCGCCGGGGCGCCGGCCGGGGGGCCGGCCAACAGGTCGCCGGTGGCCGGGTCGACGCGGAACTCGAACTCCCCGCCCATCCACCACCAGCGGCCGGTCAGTTCGGCCACGTCGGCCGGGGGCGGGGCGTCGGCCGGGAGCCACGGCGCGACGGGCTCCGGCAGCGCGTCCAGCACGGTGGTGAGCACCTCCCGGGCGAGCGCGCCGAGGTGGCCGCCGCGCAGCCCGTACGCGTTGGCGAAGCCGACCACCGCGGTGCGGGCGGGCCGGTGCACGGCCAGCGCGGCGACGTACCCGGGCATCGAGCCGCCGTGCCCGACGTGCACCCGGTCGCCGACCCGGTACAGCTCCAGCCCGAGGCCGTGCCCACCGGTCCACCCCTGCGGGTCGCTCATCGTCACGGTCGCGCACATGTCGGTGAGCGTCTGCGGGTCGAGCAGCGCCGGGTCGGGGTCGGCCAGGAACGCCGCCCAGCGGCCGAGGTCGGTGACGGTGGACCAGAGCTGCCCGGCCGGTGCCATCGCCCCGGTGTCGGTACGCGGCTCCTCCCGCAGCGTGTCGTGCCACGGGTGCACCACGTACCCCCGGGCGAACGGCTCGACGGCATCGTAGGTGGTGCGGGTCATGCCCAGCGGCTCCAGCAGCCGCCGCCGCAGCAGGTCGAGCCAGGGCGTGCCGGTGACCGCCTCCAGCGCGCCGCCGAGCAGCCCGTACGCCAGGTTGGAGTAGTGGTAGACCCGGTGCGGCGGGTACGCGATCTTGTGCGCGTCCACCCCGGCCAGCACGGATGCCAGGTCGCCGACGTCGACCCGTTCCCACCACGGCCCGTCGGGCTCGCGTTGCAGGCCGCTGGCGTGGCCGAGGAGTTGGCGCAGGGTGAGCTGGCCGACGCCGGTGCCCGGCAGGTGCCGCTCCAGGGGGTCGTCGAGGGCGAGCGCGCCGGCGTCGCGCTGCTGCATGAGGAGCACGGCGGTCATGGTCTTGGTGATCGAGCCGAGCCGGTACTGCCGGTCGGCGTCGGGGCGGGGCCGCTCGCCGGCGGCGGCGAGGTGGGCCAGTTCGCCGTCGCGCACCACGCCGAGCACCAGCGAGGGGGCGCGCCCCTCGGCTTGGGCGCGGGCGACCCGGGCATCGATCCGGCGGGCGGTCTCGGGTGGCAGCGACACGGGCTCCTCCAGCTCTCGGGGCGGTCCCGCGGGGCTTCCGGGGGCGGTCCCGCCGAGCCTACTGATCTTGCCGCCGGGCCGCGCGTGCTTTGACGTGTCACCCTTGGGGGGTGGACGCAGTGTTCTGGGTCGTACTGGGCGTGGTGTTGGCGGTCGCCGAGATCTTCACGACGACGCTGTTCCTGATCATGTTCGCGGTCGGCGCGTTCGCCGCTGCGGGCGCGGCGGCCCTGGGTGCTCCGACCGCCGTGCAGGCGGTGGTCTTCGCGGTGGTATCCGCGCTCACGGTGGCCGTGGCGCGCCCGGCGATCCGCCGGCACGCCCGCTCGTCTTCCGACGGCGGCGAGCCGATCGGTCTCGCGGCGATCGAGGGTTCCACCGCGCTGGTGCTGGAACGGGTCGACGCCGAGCAGGGCCTCGTCAAGATCGACGGCGAGCTGTGGAGCGCCCGGTCGTACGACGTGACGCAGAGCTTCGTCCCTGGTCGACGGGTGCGGGTGATCAAGGTCCAGGGCGCGACGGCCCTGGTGTGGGATGACGACGTTTCCACCCCGGGCGAGCTGCCCGAAGCGAGAGGGTGAAGGGTATGGAGTTTGTGACGGTGCTGTTGGTCGCCGTGGCGTTGATCGCCGTGGTGACCCTGATCAAGGCGGTGCGGATCGTGCCGCAGCAGCGCCAGGACGTGGTCGAGCGGCTCGGCAGGTACAAGCGCACCCTCAACCCGGGCCTGAACCTGCTGGTCCCCTTCGTTGACGCCGTGCGCACCAAGGTCGACATGCGGGAGCAGGTGGTCAGCTTCCCGCCCCAGCCGGTGATCACCTCCGACAACCTGGTGGTGTCGATCGACACGGTGCTCTACTTCAAGGTCGTCGACTCGGTCCGGGCCACGTACGAGATCTCGAACTTCCTCCAGGCCATCGAGCAGCTCACCGTCACGACGCTGCGTAACGTGATCGGCTCGCTGGACCTGGAGCGGGCCCTGACCAGCCGGGAGGAGATCAACCGGCACCTGTCGGGCGTGCTGGACGAGACGACCGGCCGGTGGGGCATCAAGGTGACCCGGGTGGAGATCAAGGCGATCGAGCCGCCGCCGAGCATCCGCGACTCGATGGAGAAGCAGATGCGCGCCGAGCGGGACCGCCGGGCGGCGATCCTGAACGCCGAGGGGCACAAGCAGTCGCAGATCCTCACGGCCGAGGGCGAGAAGCAGGCGGCGGTGCTGCGCGCCGACGGTGACCGGCAGGCCCGCATCCTCCAGGCGGAGGGCCAGGCGAAGGCGATCCGCACGGTGTTCGACGCGATCCACCAGGCCAACCCGAGCCAGAAGGTGCTCGCCTACCAATACCTCCAGGCGCTTCCGCAGATCGCCAACGGCACGGCGAACAAGGTCTGGATCGTCCCGGCGGAGCTGACCAAGGCCCTGGAGGGAATGGGCGGCGCGCTGGGCGGGCTGAGCCAGATGGTCGGCGACGCGCCGTCGCCGGAGGCCGCCGACGGGGCGAGCGCCGTCGAGCGCGAGGCCGCCGAGGCCGCGCGGGCGGCGGCTGCCGCCGCCCAGCAGATCCACGACGAGGTACGTGTCGCCGAGGCGCAGGCCACCGGCGGGAAGGCCCCGCAGGGGCTGCCGGCACCGGAGCCGGTCTCCCCGGCGAGCCTGCTGAACGACCCGGCCGACCAGCGCGAACGGGGCTGACCCGGGCGGGAGCGTCGCTCGCCCGCCAGTCGGGCGGGAATGTGAATAGTCCTCATGCAGCGCTCCGGCGCCTGACACGATCGGTCCGACAGGACGGGTCGTGACCAGGGCCGGGGCGCTGCGGCGCGTCCCGCCCCGTCGACGAGCGCAGCGAGGTGTCGCATGAAGGATCCGCTGGACAAGTTCTTCTCCCGGCCGCCGGTGCCCGGCGCGCACGACCCGGCCGGTCCGCTCGGCACCCGCCGCACCGGAGGCGGGTTCGGGGTGCTGCCGTTCGTCACCGAGCCGGGCCCGGCCGCCCCCGCCACCAACGCCACCTGGGCCTGGTCGCTGCGCCGCTTCGGCCGCGCGTCGGTCTGGCTCCTGCCGGCGTACGCGCTGCTCTACGGCAGCGTCGCGATGGCCAGCGACGGCGGCGTCGGCAACGACCCGTACCCGGCCGACGGCGGGCAGCTCTACCTCGTCGGCTGGGTGGCCGCCGTCTGGCTCGGCCTGCTGGCCCTGCTGGCCCTGACCGGGCTGCTCGCCGCCACCCGCAGCCGCCGGGTGGCCGCCGCCGGCCTGCTGGCCAGCATCGCCGGCACAGTGCTCATGCTGCCCTTCGCCGGGCTGGCCGAGCAGGCGCCGGTCTTCGGCACCACCGCCCGCACGCTCGTCCTGGTCGGTGCCACCTGCTACACGGCCGGTTGGTTCCTCACCGGATGGGCGGTGGCCCGCTCGGGCATGTTCAGCCTCGGCGACGGCACGATGCTGATGATCGCCGCTCCGCTGCTCGGCATCGGCGGTGCGCTGGTCGGTTCGGTGCAGACCTTCGGGGCGATCTTCGTGTTGGTCGCGGGGATCGGCATCGGCTACCGGTCCGGCCGCCTCGTGCCCGCCGCCATCGCCCGCGACGCGGCCAGCGCCAGCGTCGCGACGGCGACCGGGCCGGCCGGCGGCGCTGCCCCGGGCACCGGGTCGGCCGGCGGCCCGTTCGCCGCCGGCTGACCGTGTCGCCGTTCGCCGCCGGCACCGTGTCGCCGTCTACCGGCCGACCCCGCCGCGCCGCCTATGCGTTGCGACCGCCCTGGGCAGCGTCAGGGGCAGCCGGCAGGCCGCCGAGACCACGGCGATCGGACGTACCCGTCTCGGCACCTACGGAGCTGCCCCGTTCGTGCTACCGGCGGCAGCGCGGGGGCCGGCCTCGTGCGGGTCGGCGTCGTTCGGTGTGGCGTGGTGTGGTGTGGCGCCCTGTCCGCCGTCGGGCGCACATCCGGGGCAGCTCCCTAGGCGCTGCGAGGAGCCTCCGGCGCCGGCCCGGGACACCGGACCCCGACGATGGACCGGGCTCCTAGCGCCAGCTCCACCGCTGGTTGTCGGCGGAGCCGCACGTCCAGAGCAGGATCTTCGTGCCGTTCGCGGTGGCGGCTCCCGACGCGTCGACGCACAGGCCGGACTGCACACCCCGGATCGTCCCGTCGGTGTTGACGGTCCACTGTTGGTTGGTCTGGCCGTTGCAGTCCCAGATGACCACCCTCGTGCCGTTGGTGGTGCCCGCGTTGTACGCGTCCAGGCACTTGTTGCCGTAGATCTGGAGCTGTCGGCCGGAGGTGTACGTCCAGGTCTGGTTGCTCGCGCCGGTGCAGTCCCACAGTTGGGCCTGGGTGCCGTTGGTGGTGGCGAAGTTGTCGATGTCCAGGCAGCGGCCGGACTGCCTGCCGACCAGCGTCCCGGTCCGGGTGCCGCCGCCGGGGTCCTCGGTGCCGCTGACGACGAGCAGGACGGCCTCGCGGGCCGGGACGCTCGCCGTGTAGCTGTTCGTCCGGGTGCCCAGGTCGGTGGCGGTCCACACGTTGCGTACGGTCGCGGTGCCGCCCAGCCCGAGGTCGGCGAAGCGGGCCGTGACGTTGGCGGCCGAGCCGGTGCGGTTGAGCAGCACGACGGCCCGCTGGCCGCTGGTGGAGAGCACCTTGCTGTACACCTGGAGCCCGGTGGCGTCCTCGGCTACTTTGACGCCCTGCCTGCTCAACGGGTCCTGGTCGATGGCGATGACCTCCCGGTTGCCCAGGATGGCCCGGGTCTCGGCGGACATGGTGGCCAGGTTGTTGCCGGCGAGCAGCGGGGCACCGGAGATCGCCCACAGGCTGAGGTGGGTGCGGTTCTGGGCCGCGCTGAAGCCCGGCATGCCGGCGATCAGCATGTCCGGGTCGTTGTAGTGGCCGACGCTCTGGGCGGCGGGGTGCTGCGCGGAGTCGAAGTTGGCCAGCACGCGGTCCATGGACGGCTGCTGCCCGTAGTAGATGATGTCCCCGCTGGTGCGCCACATGGTGGACATTCCGGGCGCCCAGTCCCACGGATTCTGTACGCCCCAGTTGCAGACCGACAGCACCATCGGCCGGCCGGTCTGCGCGGTGGCCCGGGCGATCGCGTCGCTGATCGCCTGGTAGGTGGTCCGGGGATTGAGCCCCTCGGCGGAGCCGCCGCACCAGTCGACCTTGACGAAGTCGAAGCCCCACTGGGAGAACGCGAGGAAGTCCTGGTCGTAGTGTCCCTCGCTGCCGGAGCCGGGGGCGGGCGGTCGGCCGGTCGGGTAGTAGTACCCACAGCCGTCGCGGCCGGCGTCGGTGTAGATGCCTGCCTTCAGGCCCTTGCTGTGGATGTAGTCGGCGACGGCCTTCATCCCGCCGGGCCATTCGGTGGTGTCGACGGTGATGTTGCCGGCGGCGCCCCGGGTGCCCTGCCACCAGCCCTCGTCGATGTTGACGTACTCGTAGCCGGCGTCCTTGAGCCCGCTGGAGACGAGGCTGTCGACCTGAGCCTTGATCACGTTGTAGTCGATCTTCGCGGCGAAGGTGTTCCACCTGCGGGACTCCACCACCAGTGTTAGCGCTAATATAGGTGAACGTCAATCTGATTGAGCGCGCTCGGATCCGGACAGGGGTGTTGAGGTGGGGTGATCCGCCCCGGAACCCCGGCCGCTGCCGGTGAATTAGGCGACAACCCGCCGCCGAGGGTGGCCGGATCGTGGCTTTCGTGGCAATCCTTGGCGGCATGCCGCCACCCCGGTCGCCGCTGTCGCGGCTGTTCACCGTGCTGCTCGCCGGACTGCTCGCCGGCCTCGCCCTCGCCGCCGCCGCGCTCCCGGCCAACCTGCTGCTCGGCTATGCCGCGAAGTCGGCTGTCGGGTCCTACGCGGCGCTGCCCGAGGCCCTGCGCACCCCGACCACCCCGCAGCGGTCGTACCTGTACGCCAACGACGGCAAGACGCTGATCACCACGTTCTACGACGTCAACCGCACCGACGTGCCGCTGGCCGAGATCGCCCCGGTGATGCGCGAGGCCATCGTGGCCGCCGAGGACCGGCGCTTCTATTCCCACGGCGGCACCGACGTGCGCGGCATCGCCCGCGCACTGGTCGCCAACGTCACCGGCGGCGGCACCGAGCAGGGCGGCTCCACGCTGACCATGCAGTACGTGCGCAACGTGCTCAAGACCGACCCGAACCGCACCGCCGAGGAGCGGGCCGCGGCCACCGAGCAGACCGTCGGGCGCAAGCTCCAGGAGATCCGGTACGCCACGGCGCTGGAGCAGCGGCTCAGCAAGGACGAGATCCTCAACCGCTATCTCAACATCGCGTACTTCGGCTCCGGCGCGTACGGCATCGCGGCGGCCAGCCAGCGCTACTTCGCCAAGTCCCCGGCCGAGCTGACCCTGCCCGAGGCGGCCCTGCTCGCCGGCCTGGTGCAGTCGCCCGACGCGTACAGCCCGATCGACGGGGACGCCGACGCGGCCCTGACCCGGCGGGCGTACGTGCTCGACGCGATGGCGGCCACCGGCGCGATCACCGCCGAGCAGGCCACCGCCGCGAAGGCCGAGGAGTTGACCCTGCACCCCACCCAGCAGCCCAACGGCTGCACCGCCGTCGCCGAGGGCCACGACGACTGGGGCTTCTTCTGCGACTACCTGCGCCAGTGGTGGCTCACCCAGCCCGCGTTCGGCGAGACCGTCGCCGAGCGGGAGCAGGCGCTGCGCCGGGGCGGCTACACCGTCGTCACCTCGCTGGACCCGAAGCTCCAGCAGACCGCGCAGCAGCAGGCCACGGCCGTCTACGGGTACGACGACAAGCGGGCCCTGCCCATCGCGGCAGTGCAGCCCGGCACCGGCCGGGTGCTCGCCATGGCGGTCAACCGGCACTACAGCCTCGACGCCAACCCCGACGGGCAGACCAACCACCCCAACACCGTCAACCCGCTGATCTCCGGCGGCGGCGGCGTCGACGGATACCAGGCGGGGTCGACGTTCAAGCTGTTCACCATGCTCGCCGCGCTGGAGAACGGCAAGCAGCTCGCCACCGGCTTCGACGCGCCCAGCCGGCTGCCCACCCGGTACGCCGCCGAGGGGGAGGGCAGCTGCGGCGGGAAGTGGTGCCCCGCCAACGCCAACCCGCAGTGGATGGACGGCTACCGCACCATGTGGGACGGCTTCGGCCGCTCCGTGAACACGTACTTCGTGTGGCTGTCGGAGCAGGTCGGCCCGGCGAAGGTGGTGGAGATGGCCCAGCGCCTCGGCATCACCTTCCGCGCCGAGGCCGACGCCGCCTTCGCCCGGGACAACGCCGCCAACTGGGGGTCGTTCACCCTCGGGGTGGCCGCCACCACCCCCCTCGACCTCGCCAACGCCTACGCCACCGTGGCCGCCGAGGGGACGTACTGCACGCCGCTGCCCGTGGTGTCGGTGACCGCCGCCGACGGCGACAAGGTCGACGTCGGCGAACCGTCCTGCCGCCAGGTGCTCGACGCCGACGTGGCCCGGGCGGCCACCGACGCGGCCCGCTGCCCGGTCGGCCAGCAGACCACCTACCAGCAGTGCGACGGCGGAACCGCCACCGCCGTGGACCGGATCGTCGGGCGCCCCGTCGCCGGCAAGACCGGCAGCTCGGAGGGGGCCGCCACGGAGACGTTCGTCGGCTTCACCCCGCAGGTCGCCGTCGCCGGCATCGCCGCCAACCCCGACGACCCGGGCGACGCGGTCGGCTCGGCCGTGCAGGCGAAGGTGATCGAGGCCGTGGCCCGCACGATCCGCGCCGCCGTGGACGGGCAGCCGGTGCGCGACTTCACCGCGCCCAGCCGCGAGCTGGCCGGCGAGGTGCACCGCCCGACCCCGGAGCCGACGCCCACCCCGAGCCAGCAGGAGACCCTTTCGCCGGACGTGCTGCGCTGGCTCACCCGAGGCCGTGGCTGAGGCGCCCGCCCCCGGCTGACGGCCCCGCCGACGGGGACAGCTGTCCCTTCCTCCCGGGACGGCAGGACCGCCACTGTCCAACGTGACGGGTGGGGCCCCTGCCCGGCGAGAGGAGCAGTGGTGAGAACAGCTGGAACACCGATCGGACGCCCGGGCTACCGGGGAAGACGACGCAGGCCCGTGGGCCGGGGTCGGTGGAGTGCCGCCGCGCTGAGCGCGGTGCTGGTGGTCACGATGCACCAGACGCCCGCCCGGGCCGCCGACCCGGTGCCCTTCGACGAGCAGACGGTGCACGGCGCGCTGTTCGGGGCGGTCGTGCAGCTGCGCGACCCCGGCCCGACCGGCCTGAAGGACGCCCTGCTCACCGCCGAGCTGCTGGACTGGCGTACCACCCATCAGGCCGCCGACGCCGGTCAGGTCGCCGGGCACGTGGCGGCGACCCGGGCGGCCGCCGACGTCACCGTGCCCGACGGCGGCGGTGACGAGCGGTCCCGGTTCGCCGTGGCGATGGCCGTCCTGGCCCGGCTCGCCCTGACCTCCGGCACCGGCGCGGTGACCAACGGCCCGGCGCTGCGCGGCTTCCTGACCAGCACCGTCGGCGCGGAGGGCGCCAACGTGGTGCCGGAGACGCTCGACCTGGTGCGTGGGGGCTACCAGGACGCGGCCTGGAACGCCCGCAGTCGGGACCTGGTCCGGGCGACCTGGTCGGAGCTGCACCGCCGGGCCGCCACCGACGACGCGCTCGCCGCCGGCTGGGACACCGCCTTCGCCGGCCGCACCGGCACGGGTGTCCGCACCAGCGTCGACACCCTGCTGGCCACGAAGATCCACGAGCCGCGGGCCGGGGGCAACACCGGAACGCTGGGGTACTACGTGCCGCTGGCCGCGATCCGCGACGAGCGCGACGACGCGACCGCCTACCGGGCGTTGACCCAGGACCGGGCGTACGCGGCACTGGCCGTGCTGGACGAGGGCGGCCGGACCCGCGTCGAGGAGGTGATCGCCCGATCCACCACCTACCCGGTCAACGAGAATCCGAAGCCGGATCAGGCGGTGATCGACGCGGAGAAGCGCAAGACCGCCGAGAACAAGCTCATCTTCGAGGGCCTCGGTTCCACGGTCAGCGTGCTGTCCACGTTGGTCGGCTTCGTCGATCCCGAGTTCGGCAAGCAGTTGGCGACCATCGGCAAGGCCGTGGTCACCTCGGTCACGGCCATCAACACCTACATGATGACGGTGCTGGGGCAGGGGTTGAGCGCCGCGGCGACCGCGATGGGCACGGCGGTGCTGACCGGCAACCTCCTCGGCGCGGCGGTCAGCCTGATCGGCCTGTTCACCGGTGGCGGTGACCCGAACGCCGCCATCAGGGCCGAGATCGGCAAGCTCCGCGACCAGATCAACCGGCTGGCCCAGGGCATGAACCGGCGGTTCGACCGCATCGAGTCGGCGCTCAAGGAGATGTACGCCAACCTGATCACCCAGCTCAACGAGCTGCTGAAGGCGATCGACGAGGTGCGGGCCAATCTCGGCAGGATCGCCACCCAGCTCCAGAGCATCGAGCGCAAGATCGACTCGATGGCGCTGGCGACCCACGTGTCCCTGGAGAACATCGCCCGGTCCGGCCTGAACTCGGTGATCACCACCTACGTGCACCACCGGGAGATCACCGGGCAGCCCATCCCGGACTACGTCAACACGTACTACCCGAAGGCCGAGTCGCCGACCTTCAAGTTCGCCACCGTCGACGCGGCCCAGGAGGGCACCTTCACCGTCCCGGCCGGCACCAGCCTCGCCGACCCGGTGGGCGCGCTCGACATCTACCTGCCCGAAGGCTCGATCAACTACCTGTCCCAGTGGGCCAGCGCGACGGTCGGCGGCACCTGGACCACCGGCACCGTCGCCAACCCCGCCGCGTGGAACACCGCCGCCCGCGTCTACAACATCCTGCAACTGGAGAACCCCACGTTCGCCGCCCAGATCATCCCCGGCCGCGCCGCGGCCGTCGCCGACGCCGGCATCACGATCAACGAGCGGGTCCGCGAGTTCAGCCGCCCGGCCGGCGACGGCACCACCAACGCCCTGTTCACCAGGCTGATGGCCGACTACCGCAACGCGGTCGTCGCCTGGAACCAGCAGGTGGAGGCGGTGCGCAAGGGGGTCATCTGGAACGGCGACGACCAGCCCGCGCCGGTACACGACATGTGGGGCAGCCCGGACCAGGAACTCCCGGCCGCGAACCGGATCATCGAGAACGAGTCCATCGGCGGCTGCACCACCACGGGCAACCGGCCCAGCCGCTCGATACCCGCCACCCTCCGCCGCGCCACCCTGCCCAACCCCTTCCACCTGACCAACCACGCGATGCCGCCGGGGCACAAGCCGACCTTCTCCTCCTGCTACGAGGCACAGTTCGTCAACGTCGAGGAGAACGAGGGGCCCCGGTTCCACACCTGGAGCGGTGACCTCCAGATCACCGTGCGATCGCGGGTGAAGTGGGCGACCGGCGACTGGCAGCAGGTGCAGACGGCCACCCGGGTCTTCCCGATCGGCACGTACTGCTCGTGGAGCACGACGTCGCCGACGCCCAGCGGCTACTGCTACGACGAGAACAAGTACCTCAACGAGCGCTGGGGCACGTACCGGTCGGCGTTCGAGTCGGCGGCCATCCCGGTGGACGCGGCGCAGGCGGCGAGCGCCCGGGCGAAGGCCGCCGCGATGCTCGCCGGCCGGCAGAAGTACTTCTACCGGGTGATGCGCGCCGGCACCGGGCCCAACCCGCCGAGCCCCGACACGTGGGCGGTGGCCCAGACGCTGTGGCAGCGGGGCAAGGCCGTCTCCAACGCGCTGCGGATGCTCCAGGCGTACTCGGAGCTGGGCTGGGCGGGCGCGTTGGAGCAGGACGACAGCCTCAACGCGCTGCTCTTCGGCGCCAACGGGCTGCCCGCCGACTACACGCGCCCGCGCAGCGACGCCGACCAGTCGCTCAATCGGCACCTCTACAACGCGTTCACCCAGGCGGTCGTCAACTACGCCGATTGCGAGCAGACGGTGGACTGGGACGCGTGCGCCAACGACAAGTCCGGCTTCGACCCGCAGGCCAACCAGGGCCAGTACGGCGTGGGCTGCGCGCAGGCGGACATCGCCGACAAGCCGCGCGAACCGGTGAGCGCCTGCCTGGCCGGTGGTGCCGCCGCCCGGCTCGCCCTGCTCGGGCAGCGCTACGACCACTGGTCGGCGCGGGTGCATTCGGGCACCCACACCGAGGGGCTGCCGAAGGTCAGGGCGGCGGTCGACATGACCCGGGCGACCAACGCGAGCGTGCACTGACCCCGGGTGCCACGACGCCCGCCGGCCCGGGACATCCGCCCCGGGCCGGCGGGACATCGCTCGGGTGACGATGAGCCGGACGTTCGCCGACGGTCATCGGCCCGCCCGGACGGTGCACTGTGGACGGCTGTCACCTACGCTGCGCCGGGCCGGAGGAACTCCAGCCGACGGCCCGGCCGTCACCCGAGGAGCACGCATGACCCTGCACACCGCCGGCGACCAGCGGATTCTGCTGATCGCCGTGAACGACACCTTCTGCCACGTCTACCAGAATCTCGCCGACCTGCTCACGGTCGACGACCACGGCGAGAAGCTCGGCGGAGCCGTTGAGTTCTTCGACGCCGCCGGCCGCCGGCTGCACCCCCGCTTCGCCGCCGACTGGCGGCTGGAGGACCTCCCGCCCGGCACCGACGCGGCCGACCCGGACGCCGTCCGCTCGCGGTTGCAGGCGGTCGTGAGCCACCTGGCGCGGTACGTCCGTGACCATCCGGACGTGCTCACCCGGTCCCGGCTCACCGTCGAGCAGGCCCTCGCCGGGTTGCCCGCCCTCGCCGGCCCGACCCTGTCGGACGACCTCGACGCCCTGCCGGACCACCTCGAACACGACAGCGGCAACTGGATGCACAACGCCATGCACGCGGCCGGCTGGGCGGACTGAGCCGCCCGGCACGGCGAGCAGCACGCCGAGAGCGGCCAGCCAGCCGGACCGGCCGCCACCACGACCGCCCGGAGGGCACACCTTGCCGTCGACCGCCGGCCCACCGACCGCCCCCCGCCGTGGCCTGGCCGCGCTGGGGCTGGCCATCGCCGTACTCGTCCTGATCGGACAGTGGCGCAACCACGACCCGGCAGCGGGCGGGCTGGCGGCGCTGACCGGCGCGATCGCGGTGTCGTTCACCGCCCTCGGCGGTCTGGTGCTCGCCGGGGTGCCCGGACACCTCGTCGGGCGGCTCATGGTGGCGGCCGGACTCACGGCCGGCGTGGCGGTCCTGGCGTTGAGCTGGCCGGACCTGGCACCGGTGGCCTGGCTGAGCCAGTGGCTGTGGTGGCCGCCGTACGGCCTGATCTTCCTGGCCCTGCTGGTCTTCCCGGACGGCCGGCTGCCCGGGCGGCGCTGGCATCCGGTCGCCGCCGGCCTCGTCGGCACCACCGGGGTCGCGGCCGTCGCCCTGGCGGTCGCCGCCACCAGCGACCCCACGGGACTGCTCCTGTCCGCCGCACCGGCGGCCACCCGCCAGGCGCAGCTGCTGGTCCGGATCGCCCTGGTCACGATCGCCGTCGAACTGCTGCTGGTGCTCGGGGTGCTCGGCTCGTTGGCGGGCCGCTGGCGGCGGGCCACCGGCGAGGCCCGCCAGCAACTCGCCTGCCTGTTGGCGGCCGGAGCCCTCTTCCTGCTCGGCTTCGGGCTGGACTGGCTGAACCTCTCCGGGGCCTGGGTGCTGATGGTGGTCGCCGTCCCCGGCGCGATGACCCTGGCCGTGCTCCGGTACCGGCTGTACGGGCTGGAGCAGGTGATCAACCGCACCCTGGTCTGGCTGGTGATGAGCCTGCTGGTGATCGTCGCCTTCGTGGCCACCGTGGCGGTGCTGCGCGACCTCGTGCTGCGGGGCGACACCTCGAACGCCTCGCTCGTGGCGACCGGACTGATCGCGGTGACCTTCGAGCCGCTGCGGCACCGGGTGCAACGCGGGGTGAACCGGTTGCTCTACGGCGACCGCGACGAGCCGTACGCGGTGCTGGCCCGGCTGGGCGATCTGCTGGAGCGGACGGTGGAGCCGCAGGCGGTGCTGCCGCTGCTCACCGGCACCATCGCCCGCTCGCTCCAGGTGCCGTACGTGGCGGTGGAGCTCGGCGGAGACGACCCCGGCCGACCGGCACAGCTGCACGCCGAGCACGGTCGGACGACCACGTCGGTCGAGCGGTTCGACATGGTGACCCACGGGGAACGGGTGGGACGGCTGGTGGTGGCCCACCGGGCGCCCGGTGCCCGGTTCACCCCGGTCGAGCGCCGGCTGCTCAGCGACGTCGCGTTGCACGCCTCGGTGGCGGCGGCGTCCGCCCGGCTGATCCGGGACCTGCGGGAGTCCCGGGAGCGGCTGGTCATGGCGCGTGAGGAGGAACGGCGACGCCTGCGCCGCGACCTGCACGACGGCCTGGGCCCGGCCTTCGCCGGCATGTCCATGCAGGTACGCGCCGCCCGCAAGCTCGCCGGCACCGACCAGGAACGGTTGACCCAGATCCTCGACGGGCTCGCCGACGACCTGCGCACCTGCACCGGCGAGGTGCGCCAGCTGGTCGACGAGCTGCGCCCGGCCGCCCTGGACCGGGGACTGGAGTCGGCGCTGCGGGCCGAGTGCCAACGCTTCGACGGGTCGAGCCTGACCGTGCGGTTGCGGATCGAGGACGCCCTGCCCCGGCTGCCGGCCGCCGTCGAGGTGGCGGCCTACCGGATCGTGGGGGAGGCGCTGGCCAACGTGGCCCGGCACGCCCGGGCCCACTCCTGCGAGGTGGCGGTGCGGCGGGGCCGGGCGCTGGTGATCGAGGTGTCCGACGACGGCGTCGGCATCGCCGGCCCCCGGCCGGGTGGGGTGGGGCTGGACTCGATGCGGGAACGCGCCGCCGAGCTGGGGGGCGAGTGCGAGGTGATCGGCCGGGAGCCGCGGGGAACCCTGATCCGGGTACGGCTGCCGTGCCGACCCGTACCCGATGTCCCGCCGGAGCCCGACGTGCTCACGGTGCCCGCGTCGTCCGCTGTGGACGACGGGGGCCCGCCGGCCCCGGACGGCGGTGCGGGCGGTCGGGCCGGCTGAGAGGATGACGGCCAACCAACGGGACGACAGGGCGGGGAACGGGGCGACGGGGATGGCCGAGCCGATTCGGGTGCTGATCGTCGACGACCATCCGGTCGTCCGGCGCGGTCTGCGGACGATGCTCGAAGGGGAGAGCTGGGTCGACGGCATCGTCGAGGCGGCCACCTGCGCCGAGGCGGTCAGCAGTGTCGTGACCGAACGCGTGGGGGTCGTCGCGATGGACGTGGCGCTGCCCGACGGCGACGGGGTGGAGGCGACCCGGCGCATCCTGCTGTCCCGGCCGGAGATCCGGGTGCTCATGCTGACCATGGCCGACGACGAGGACGTGGTCAACCGGTCGCTGCGGGCCGGCGCCCGGGGTTACGTGCTGAAGGACACCGATCCGGACGTGATCATCGACGCGCTGCGCACGGTGGCCGGCGGTGGTCTCGTCCTCGGCCCCCGGGTCGGCCCGCAGGTGCTCACCACCCTGCAACGCCAGCCGATCGAGCTGCCGCCGCCCTTCGACCAGTTGACCTCCCGCGAGCGGGACATCCTGCGGCACCTGGCGACCGGCGAGACCAACGCCCGCATCGCCCGGCACTTCGGGCTCAGCGAGAAGACCGTACGCAATCAGCTCTCGGCGGTCTTCGCCAAGCTCGGGGTGACCGACCGGGTGCAGGCCGCGCTCCTCGCCCGCGATGCCGGCCTCACCGGCTGAGCGGTCCCGTCGTCGGCGCAACCACCCGGTCCAGCGCGGCCGCCACCTCGTCGGGGTCGCCGTCGCCGGGCACCACGACGAACCCGCCGAACTCCGGCAGCGCCCGGTAGGCGGCGTCCAGGGCGCGCAGGTGCGCCAGCTCCTCCGTGTCGATGCCGCGGGCCAGCACCCGCCGCTGGGCCACCTCCGGCGCGACGGCCAGGAAACAGACCAGGGTCGGCGCCGGGAAGATCCGGTACACCGCCCGCACGGCCTGCGCCCCGGGTGCAAGAAGGGGACCCTTCTCTACCGTATGCGTTAACAAGGGGCCCTTCCTTGCGCCTAGGGTGGGCCGGTGGCCGTCCAGAAGATCACCGACCCCGACGACGACCGGATCGCCGACTACCGCGCGCTGACCGACGTGGAGCTGCGCACCCGGTGGGAGCCGCCGCACGGCCTGTTCATCGCCGAGGGGGAGCTGGTGCTGCGCCGGGCGCTGCGGGCCGGCTACCCGGCGCGATCGTTCCTGGTGGACGCCAAGCGGGTCGACCAGCTCGCCGACCTCGACACCGGCGATGCCCCCGTGTACGCGGCGACCCCGGACGTGCTGGAGAAGGCCACCGGCTTCCACGTGCACCGGGGGGTGCTCGCCTCGTTCCGGCGCAGGCCGCTGCCGGACGCCGCCGGGGTGCTCGCCGGCGCGCGGCGGGCGGTGATCCTGGAGGACGTGAACAACCACACCAATCTCGGCGCGATTTTCCGGGGGGCCGCCGCGCTCGGCATCGACGCGGTGCTGCTGTCGCCCACCTGCGCCGACCCGCTCTACCGGCGCAGCGTGCGGGTCAGCATGGGCGAGGTCTTCGCGGTGCCGTACGCCAGGTTCGGGCGCTGGCCGGAGGGCCTGGACCAGGTGCGGGAGGCGGGCTTCACGGTGCTCGCCATGACGCCGGCCCCGGACGCCGTGCCGATCCAGCGGTTGACTCCGGCGCAGCGCGAGCGGGCGGCGCTGCTGCTGGGGGCCGAGGGCCCCGGCCTCACGGCGGCGGCCCAGGCCGCCAGCGACGTGCGGGTGGTCGTCCCGATGCGGCGCGGGGTGGACTCGCTGAACGTGGCCGCCGCTGCGGCGGTGGCGTTCTGGGAGCTGGGCCGCGACGATCCGCCGTTCGGCGGCGGGTAGCCGCCGGCCGTGGGCCCGGCCGCGTGACGTCCGTCCCGTCGGGCGCTTCCGCTTGCATGACCATGCGGCGTGATGAATAATCTTCCCCGTGTCCAAGGTTCTCACCTCCCTGCCCATCGGTGAACGTGTCGGCATCGCCTTCTCCGGCGGCCTCGACACCTCGGTTGCGGTCGCGTGGATGCGCGACAAGGGCGCCGTTCCCTGCGCCTACACCGCCGACATCGGCCAGTACGACGAGCCCGACATCGACTCGGTGCCCGGTCGCGCGCTCAGCTACGGCGCCGAGGTCGCCCGGCTGGTCGACTGCCGCGCCGCCCTGGTCGAGGAGGGCCTGGCCGCGTTGACCTGCGGGGCCTTCCACATCCGCTCGGGCGGGCGGGCCTACTTCAACACCACGCCGCTGGGCCGGGCCGTGACCGGGACCCTGCTGGTGCGGGCGATGATCTCCGACGACGTCCAGATCTGGGGCGACGGCTCGACGTTCAAGGGCAACGACATCGAGCGGTTCTACCGGTACGGCCTGCTGGCCAACCCGCAGCTGCGCATCTACAAGCCGTGGCTCGACACCGACTTCGTCACCGAGCTGGGTGGGCGCAAGGAGATGTCGGAGTGGCTGCTGGAGCGCGGCCTGCCCTACCGGGACAGCACCGAGAAGGCATACTCCACCGACGCCAACATCTGGGGCGCCACGCACGAGGCGAAGACCCTCGAACACCTCGACACGGGCATCGAGACGGTCAACCCGATCATGGGGGTCCGGTTCTGGGACCCGGCCGTGGAGATCCCCACCGAGGACGTCACGATCGGCTTCGACCAGGGCCGCCCGGTGACGATCAACGGCAAGGAGTTCGGCAGCCCCGTCGACCTGGTGCTGGAGGCCAACGCCATCGGCGGCCGGCACGGCCTGGGCATGTCGGACCAGATCGAGAACCGGATCATCGAGGCCAAGAGCCGGGGCATCTACGAGGCGCCCGGCATGGCGCTGCTGCACGCCGCGTACGAGCGGCTGGTCAACGCCATCCACAACGAGGACACCCTGGCCAACTACCACCACGAGGGTCGCCGCCTCGGCCGGCTCATGTACGAGGGGCGCTGGCTGGACCCGCAGGCGCTGATGCTGCGCGAGTCGTTGCAGCGCTGGGTCGGCACGGCGGTCACCGGCGAGGTGACGTTGCGGCTGCGCCGGGGCGAGGACTACTCGATCCTCGACACCACCGGCCCGGCGTTCAGCTACCACCCCGACAAGCTGTCGATGGAGCGCACCGAGGACTCGGCGTTCGGCCCCTCGGACCGGATCGGCCAGCTCACCATGCGCAACCTGGACATCGCCGACTCGCGGGCGAAACTGGAGCAGTACGCCTCCCTCGGCCTGGTCGGCGGCGCCGTCCCCCAGCGGATGGTCGGCGCGGCGCAGGCGGCCTCGACCGGGCTGATCGGCGCGATGCCGCAGGGCGGCGCGGAGGCCATCGCCTCCCGGGGTGTCTCCTCCGCCGACGACGCGGCACTCGACCGCGCAGCCATGGAGCTCGGCGTCGACTGAGCGGCACCCGGGTCCGGCGGACCTGGTCAAAATCGGCGGCCTGTTCAGGTTCGGCGTCACGGACGGTAGCGTGTCGCCCGTGTTCCCTACCGTCCGTGAGGTTCTCGCGCTCGACCCGGTCCGCCACGGCGCGCCCCGCCTGGTGGCCGGGGAGGCCGGGCTGGACCGGCCGGTGCGCTGGGTGCACGTGGCGGAGGTGCCCGACATCGCCTCCCTGCTGCGCGGCGGCGAACTGGTGCTCACCACCGGCATCGGGCTGCCCGGCGACGACGCCGGCCTGCGCGCGTTCATCGGCGAGTTGGCCGACGTCGGGGTCTCCGGCCTCGTCGTCGAGCTGGGCCGCCGGTATGTCAGCGGCGTGCCCCGGGTGATGGCCGCCGCCGCGGCCCGGCGCGGGCTGCCCCTGGTCGAGCTGCGCCGGGCCACCCCGTTCGTGCGGGTCACCGAGGCCGTGCACGCGCTGATCGTCGACGCCCAGCTCACCGAGCTGCGGGCGACCGAGGAGATCCACCAGCGGTTCACCGAGCTGTCGGTCGAGGGCGCCGGGCCGGCCGAGGTGGTCCGGCAGGCCGCCGAGCTGTCCGGCTGCCCGGTGGTGCTGGAGAACCTGTCGCGGCAGGTGCTCGCGTACGACCCGGCGGGGCAGAGCGCCGAGCTGCTGCTGGACGGCTGGGAGCAGCACTCCCGGCGGATCAGCCCGCCGGGGCGGACCGCGTACGACGCGGACCGGGGCTGGCTGGTGACCACCGTCGGGGCCCGGGGGCAGGACTGGGGGCGGCTGTTGCTGCGCTGGCCGGGCAGCGGGGAGCTGACCACCGGCGCGCCGGTCGGAGACGGGGCGCCGGAGCCGGGCCCCGCCGACGTCGCCCCGCCGACCCGGCTGACGATCCTCGTCGAGCGGGCGGCCTCCACGCTCGCGCTGGGCCGGCTGATCCGGCGCGACGCCGAGGGGCTGGAGCGGCAGATCCACCGTACGCTGCTCACCGCCCTGCTGGACCACTCCCGTCCGGTGGACGAGGTGGCCCTGCGCGCGCGGGCGCTGGGGGTGGTGCTGGACCGCCGGCACCTGGTCGGCGTGGTGGTGCGCTGGCGCGGCGACGAGCCGGCCGCCGACGGTGCCCCGCCGGATGAACCCGGCCCGGTGGACCCGGAGGCGGGGCCGGCCCGGCTGCGGGACCTGTCCGAGGCGGTCGGGCAGGCCCTGCGGGAGGCGAAGCTGACCGGGCTGAGCAGCGCCGTCGACGACCAGGCCGTAGGCGTGCTGCTGGCCCTGCCCGACCCGGCGGCGGAGGAACGGGCGCTGACCGGGTTCGCCGCCGCGCTGCGCCGCAACCGGGTCGACGCCGCCGGGCCGAGGGCCGCCGAGCCCGTTGCGGCGCGGGCCGCCGACCCCGTGGCGGCGCGGGCGACGGAGCCCGCCCCGGCGCGGGGGACCGGGGCGGGCGGGGTGATCGTCGCCGCCGGCTCCGGGGTGGGCAGCCTGCGGGAGGCGCGCCGCTCGCTGGTGGAGGCGCGGCAGGTCGCCGACGCGGCCCGCCGGGACCGCCGGGACCTGCCGATCTTCCGGCTGCCGCATGTCGGGCTGGCCGGCCTGCTGCACCTGCTGCGCGACGAGCCGCGCCTACAGACGTTCGTCGAGCGCGAGCTGGGGGCCCTGCTCGCGTACGACGCCCGGCACCCCCGCGAGCAGCTGCTGGGCACCCTGCGGGCGTATCTGGAGCAGGGGCGGAACAAGTCGGCGGCGGCCGCCGCGGCACACCTGTCCCGGCCGGCGTTCTACGAGCGGCTGGCCCGCCTCGCCCGGGTCCTCGACGCCGACCTCGACTCGGTGGAGGCGTGCCTGTCCCTGCACGTGGCCCTGCTGGCCCTGGACGCCGTCCGCGCCCCCTGACCAGCTCACCCCTGATCAGCCCGGCGAGAGGGCCTTCGCGTAGGCGGGCGGGACAAAGTGGGGGCCGCCGGGGGTGAAGACGTCCGAGGTGGCCGCCGCCGACCAGGCCGTCTCGGGGACCGCGTCGACCAGGGCGCGGACGACGGGGGCGTCACGCCACTGGTCCTGCTCGGCGAGGAGGCTGAGCGCCACCACCGACTCCTCGACCTCGCCGACGCACTCGAACGGCTTGTGCCCGTCCACGCCGAGCAGCTCCCGGTAGCCGGGGAGCTGGGTGGCGTCGGCCAGCAGGTCCCCGCCGAAGATGCGTACGACCCGTTCGCGCGGCATGAACGGCGCCATGGCCAGGAACACGAACCGGCACTTCGGGCAGTCGCGGCACCAGCGCTCGCTGGCGTCGCGCAGCTTGAACGCGGCGTTGCAGCTGGTCACCACGTCGTCGTACCGGTCGATCTCGGCGAAGAGCCGGGCGATGTGCAGTTCGGACAGCGAGCGCAGCAGCGAGAAGTACGGCTCGGTGAGCCCGGCGTGCTCGGCCAGCGCCGCCCGCAGCAGCCCCTCGGCCTCCACCCCCTTGGACCACTGGTGGTTGATCTCGTGGCCGTTCCAGACCAGGTTCGGGTCGGACGCGGACCGCTCGTTGGACATCACCACCGGGCCGAGCCCGTTGAGCACGGCCGTGGCGACCGCGATCAGTGAGTTGATCGCGGTGACCGGGATGTGCCCGTTGCGGGCTCCGGCGGCGTTGAGGTCGAACAGCACCGGGTCGATGCGCCGCCGTGCCGCGAGGGCGGTCAGCCCGGACGCCTCGTTGACCGCGACGATGACGTGGTTCGGATTGACCGAGAACGGCACCGGGTCGAGGCCGGCGCGGCGCAGCGCCTCCAGGCTGACGATGGAGTCCTTGCCGCCGCCGACGGCGGACAGGGGCCGCAGGTCGGAGTTGTCGTACGCGCGGGCGGGCGACACCGACCCCGCCGGGACCTCCGGGGCCAGCTCCAGCACGTGCGGGAGCCGGTTGCGGTAGGCGTACTCGGCGAGGCCCTTGGTGTAGACGGCCGTGACCAGCGCGGCGGCGGCCCCGCCCAGCGGCGCCGGCAGCACCAGTCGGCGGGGCGCGGCGGCCTTGTAGTAGCTGACGCCGGCGACCACGTGCAGCAGCTCCAGGACCCGGCCGAGGGTGGCCACCGTGGCGTCGGACGGCGGCTGCGCCGGCAGGGGGAGGGTGATCGCCTCGGTGAACCGCTGCTCGCCGCCCGCGCCGGTCAAGGCGTAGTCGAACAACGCCTCGCCGGTGGCGAGGTCGATCGAGTAGGACGGGAAGGTGAAGGCGTCCATCCGCCGGAGCTGCTCGTTGGGCACACGCCATACTAGGCCCTGGTTCGTCCGGCCGTGCCCGGCTGCGCCGGGCCGGCCCGCCGACGTGCCCGACCGTGGAGGAGATCACCTGTGCGCCTGTCTGACCTGCGCGGACGTACCGTCGCCGTCTGGGGCACCGGCCGGGAGGGCCGGGCGGCGGTGATCGCGATCGCCGCGCACGGCCCGGCGGACCTGGTCGCGGTCGACGACAGTGGCAACTTCCTGGCCCTGCCCTGGGAGGGGCCGCTGGCCGAGGCGGCCCCGCTGGTCACCGGCGAGGAGGGTTTCGCCCGGCTGGCCGCCGCCGAGGTGGTGGTCCGCTCCCCGGGGGTGCCGAACACCCACCCGTGGCTGGTCGAGCTGCGCCGCCGGGGGGTCACCGTCACCCAGGGCAGCGCGCTGTGGATGGCCGACCATGCCCGGCGCACCGTCGGGGTGACCGGCAGCAAGGGCAAGTCCACCACGTCGAGCCTGATCAGCCACCTGCTCACGGCGGTCGACCGGCCGAACGTCTTCGGCGGCAACATCGGGGTGCCGCTGCTCGACCTGCCCGACGCCGACCTGTACGTGCTGGAGCTGTCCAGCTACCAGTGCACCGACCTGACCGACTCGCCGCGCGTCGCGGTGGTCACCGCGCTCTTCCCCGAGCACCTCGACGCGCACGGCGGCGAGCGGGAATACTATCGGGACAAGCTCAACCTGCTGGCCCACGGGCCGCAGACGATCGTGGTCAACGGGGCGGACCCGCGGCTCGCCGCCGAGCTGGGCGACCGGCCGGCCGTGCGCGCCGGCTCCCCGGACACCACGCACGTGGCCCCGGGCCCGGACGGCACGCCCTGGTTCCACCTCGGCGACCGGCCGCTGTTCCCGCGCGCGGTGCTGCCCCTGGTGGGCCGGCACAACGAAGGCAACCTCTGCGTCGCCCTCGCCGTGCTCGACGCGCTCGGCGTCGACGTGGCGGCCCGCGCCGACACCCTCGCGGTGGCGGTCGCCGGGTTCCAGGGCCTGGCCCACCGGCTCACCGAGATCGCCGACCCGTCCGGGCTCACCTTCGTCGACGACACCCTGGCCACGAGCCCGTACGCGGCGATGCACGCCATCGACGCGTACGAGGGGCGGCCGTTGACGGTGATCGTCGGCGGCACCGACCGGGGGCTGGACTACGCCCCGCTGCGCGAGCATCTGGCCGAGCGGGAGATCACCGTGCTCGGCATCCCGGACAGCGGGGAGCGGATCGTGGCCGCCCTGGCCGGGCTGCCGAAGGTGCGGGCCGAGGTGGTGGACGACCTGGTGGCCGCCGTGGGCCGGGCCCGGGAGCTGACCCCGGCCGGCGGGGTGGTGCTGCTGTCGCCGGCCGCGCCCAGCTATGGCCGGTTCCGCAACTTCGAGCACCGCTCCGAGGTCTTCGCCGAGGCGGTCCGCGACACCGCCGCCCACCCCGCCCGTTAGCCGGGGCGGGCGGCGATGGGCGGCGATGGGCGGCCTACGTCGGGTCGGCCTCCGCCGGTGCCGCCTGCGGGGCCGGCGACCCGGGGCGGGCCGCCTTGACCGGGGCCCAGGCCAGCGCCAGGCAGCCGCCGACCAGCGCGAGCAGCATCCCGACGAAGAACCCGCCCAGGTTGGACGTCAGCCAGGAGGCCAGGGCGAGGACCAGGCCGACCAGTGCGTAGAACGGCCGCTGCGCCGGCTGGGTCAGCAGCAGCACGCCGCACAGCAGCAGGATGACCGGCACCAGGTAGCCGGCCAGCCCCTGCGGCCCGATGTGCAGGATCACCGGCAGCGGGGCGCGCAGCGTCACCAGGATCTCGACCCCGCCCAGGGCGATCAGCAGACCGCCCCAGAAGGGGCGGCTGCGCCGCCAGGCCCGGAACCGGGCCCGCGTCGGGCGGCCCGTGGCGGGGCCGCCGGGTGCCACGGTCTGCCCGTCGGTCACCTCAGCACCCTTCGGGGCTGAAGCTCATCCGCAGGTTCGGCAGCGTGAAGACCGCGGCTGTCGTGGCGTAGTTGTGCTGCCGCAGCCCGGTGATGGTCACCTTGTCGGCCTGCTGCCCGAAGACCCCGGGGTTGCCGCGTACGCCGGGCACCTTGTCGAGGGTGCTGGCGTCCTGGCCGATGTCGATGGCGTCGAACGAGGCGTTGCCGGAGATCTCGTCGGAGTCGACCACGAGGGTGCGGGCACTCACCGGCTTGCCGGCGTTGCCGGCGGTGAGCTTCATGAACATGCCGCCGAGGTCGATGCTCTGGCAGAGGTTGGTCAGCTCGGCCTTGTCGATCGCCGAGACCAGCACGACGATCTGGCCGCCGGTGTCGCCCTGGTTGGGGCTGTCCGGGATCATCTGGTCGAGGGTGGCGAACTGCTCGAACCCGGTGCCACTGAGCTTGTCGGCGGTGACCACGAACGGCATTCCGGAGATCGCGAACTGGGCACCGAGCACGCCCTGGGCGGTCAGCATGACCATGCCGGCGGCACCCGCGCCGACGACCGCCATGCTGGCCGCGAAGCGGCGCCAGCGCACGCCGCCCTGCGGCGGCGGGACCGGCTCGGTGGGTACGGTGTCGTCCGACATGACGGCTCCCCTTCGTGTCGATTAGTCAGCGGCAACGGCACGGTCGCCGCGGGGCGGGGCGGGGTGGTGTGGTGAATGGGGGAAAGCTGCGCGACGGGGGCGCTGTGCCGGGGAAGTTACCGTCGGGTAAAGGTCGGGTCAAGTTTTTCGACCAGTGAACGTGGTCGATCTGCGAAAAATGGCCAATAGTGAGAAACCGCAGCGGTTTCTGACCGGGGCGGGGTCGGGTGTGGTCGGTCAGCCCGGCGGTGTCGCGCAGGGCGCGGTCACGCCGGGCGCGGCGTCCGGCTCGCTCGCCCGGGCGGCCCGGCCGGCGGCCTCGGGGCCGAGGAACGGCGCGGTCATGGCGTACGTCAGGACGGGCAGCAGGCGGGGCAGTTCGGCGGTGCGGCCCACGGCCACCCGCTGCCGGAGGGTGGTGTGTATCCCGCCGACCACGGTGGTGACCAGCAGATCGTCGTCCGCCTCGGGCAGCGGCGAGCGGGGGCGGGTCGGCTGGAAGAATCGGTGGAACCGCGACAGCAGCGCGTCCCGCTCGGCGCGGGCGTCCACGCCCGCCGCGTCGATCTCCACCAACGCCATCCGCGCGAACTCGGGCACGCTGGCCAGCACGTCCAGCAGCGTGCGCAGGGCGGCCCGGGCGCCGTCGGTCCAGTCCGGGCCGGCGTCGGCGTAGGCGTCGTCCATCATCCGCAGCAGCACGGCGGTGCCATGCCGGTAGGTGACCAGGAAGGCGTCCTCCTTGCCGGCGAAGAGGGCGTAGAAGGCGGGCCGGGTCACTCCGGCCGCCCGGCAGATGTCGGTGACCCGGGCGTTGTCGTAGCCCTTCGCCGCCACCTCGTGGACGAGCCCGTCGAAGAGTCGGTCGCGCTGGGTGGCCGCGATCGTCTCGGCCGGCAGGCGGCGCGGACCGCGCTTGATGGCGCGCTCCGGGTCGCGCCCGGGTCGGGCCCCGGGCAGCGGCGTGGCTCCGGACGCCGGGTGGGGTGCCAGCGACATTGCTATCGACCTTCCTGAATCATCGATTGACTTTGCGACCCTCTGAGGTTTATAACTTCACCACGTTTGGTACTCCGATTGTCACTGACGGCCGTCAGTGCGACACCGGGACCACCGCCCGGGCCGTCGCCGACCGTCAACCCGCACCGCCCGCACCGGTCGTCACCGTCCCGCCGTCCGGGCGGGCCCCACCCACCGTCGCCGGCCAGCCCGGCGACCCCGCCGGTCGCGTCCCGCACCACGCGGCCACCGCACCGCGGCCGTCCGGTCGCGCCCGGTCCACACCGGGCGCGGCGCCACGCCGGTCCGGCCGTCACCATCGCACCATCACCCGGAAGGATCCACCATGTCCCGACACGGACGCGCCGCCGTCGGCCTCGCCGCCGCGCTGCTGATCTCCCTCGTCGCGGCGGCCCCGGCCGCCGCCTCCGCCGCCGAGGAGCCGGAAGCCGCCTCCGGCGTGCTCACCTACGGCAGCCTGAGCGGCCCCGACGTCGCCGTGGGCGACGTGCTTCAGGCCAACCTCGCCACCGGCACCACCGCCAACTTCTACTCGTCGGCCACCGGCACGAGCGGCGTGAAGTGCGCCGCCTCCAGCTTCGCCGCCACCGTGCTGACCAACCCGGCGGCCCCGGGAACCGCCACCGAGCAGCTCAGCGCGCAGAGCTTCGGCAGCTGCACCGTCAACGTGTTCGGCGCCCTCGGGGTGAACAGCGTGTCGGTGGACAACCTGCCCTACACCACCGCGGTCACCAGCGCCGGCAGCCTCACCCTCAGTGGCACCGCCGCCGCGCCCATCCAGAGCACCGTCGTCCTGCGGACCCTGCTGGGCACCGTCACCTGCGTCTACCGGGCGACCGGCAACGTCGTCGCCGGGACCACGTCCAACGCCAGCCCGTCGATCAGCTTCGTCAACCAGCCCTTCGCCAAGTTCTCCGGGCCCGGCACCTGCTTCAACTCGGCGTACTTCACCGCCACGTACGCCCCGGTGCGGGACGCCAGCCAGGCTGGCAGCCCGATCGTCTACGTGAACTGAGCCACCCGTACCCGTCCGGCCGGCCGGCGTCCGATCTCCCCGTCGGCGTCGCGCCGGCACCGCCCCGCAGCTCGACCGGCTGCGGGGCGCGGGCGGGGTCAGCCCGGTGGCAGCGCCGAATGCAGGGCGCGCATCGACCGGATCGCCGAGCGGATCTCCTGGAGATAGCGCCCCGGCGTGAGGGCCGGCTCGGGCAGCCGCGCCAGGTCCGGCAGGGCCGGGTCGACGCCGACGGTCTCGATCCCGCACCCGTACGGCACGGCGAGCGTGCGCAGCGCGTCGCAGTGCTGGAACGGCACGTAGATCGGCGCGGTGACCATCAGCACCGGGTCGCCCGGCGAGAGCCGGACGTGTCCGGCCCAGAACCGTTGCGTGTCGGCGGTGTGCGCGCGCCGCCGCCCGGGTTCGCCGGACGGGGCGGCGAGCACCCGCACCGGGGGCAGCCCCGCCGGCCGCCAGGTGCGCGAGGACCAGGAGCGGTGCGGGTGGCCGGCGTCCACGCCGTCCTCCTCGGCCGACCCGGCCACGCCGAACGTGAGCCGGACCGCCGCGTCGAGGGCGTCCACCTCGGTGTCGCCGGCCGTGACGCCCGCGTCGGCCAGCACCCGCCGCTCCGCGCCGGACAGCGGGCGGAAGCTGCCCAGCACGGCCACCTCGCCGGCCACCGCCGTGCCCGAGCCCACCAGATGCGCGGCGTACGCGACCCGGCGCAGGCAGGCGTGCGCGAGCCCGCCGAGGACGACCAGGTACGCGTACGCCGGGCGGGCCGGCGGGACCGACCGGACCAGGCCCAGCGCGGACGCCGCCGCGAGCACCAGCCCCGCCGTGCGGGGATCGAACGCGGGCTCGGCGGCCTCGGGGCGTTCCCGGCCGCCCCGGAAGTCCCAGTGCCGGGCGGAGAAGTCGTCCAGCCAGGCCAGCGCCGCCGCCAGATCGCCGGAGAGCGGGTCGCCCGGGGGCCCGTCGCCGCCGAACCGCGCGACGAGGTCCCGCAGCGGCGGCGAGGCCACCCAGGCGCGCACGCCGTCGACGATCCGTGCCGGGGTGACGCCCGCCTCGCCGTCCGGCAGCGCCACGTCCCGCATGATCCGCACGCCCGGATCGTACCGTGCGGATCGCGTCGCCTCCGGAGCCAACAGCCACGGGAAACGCGCGTCGGTCGCGCCGAACGCCCCGGAAACCGCCGCCGATCGGTTGACGTGCTGTCAGCCGAAGGCCGCCGGTCCGCTACACAGTGGCAGTTGTCCCCGCTGCCGGTGAGTGGGAGCGTGCGGTGACCGCCGACGCGCTGGAGGGTGCGACACATGACCGACGACCTGCTGGCCCGGCACCGGGCCGTGCTGCCGTCCTGGATGCCGCTCTACTACGCCGAGCCGATCGAGCTGGTCTCCGGCTCCGGCCGCCGGGTCACCGACGTGCGGGGCCGCACCTACCTGGACTTCTTCGGCGGCGTGCTGACCAACATGCTCGGCTACGACATCCCGGAGATCCGCGAGGCCGTACAGCGGCAGTTGGCCACCGGCCTCGTGCACACCTCGACGCTCTACCTGATCCGCCAGCAGGTCGAGCTGGCCGAGAAGATCGCCCGTTGCTCCGGCATCCCCGACGCCCGGGTCTTCTTCACCAACTCCGGCACCGAGGCCAACGAGGCCGCCCTGCTGGCCGCCACCAACCACCGCCGCTCGCACCAGATCCTCGCCGTGCGCAACAGCTACCACGGGCGCACGTACGCGGCGATGGGCGTCACCGGCAACCGGAGCTGGTCGGCCAGCGCCCTCAACCCGCTCCAGGTGGCCTGGCTGCACTCCGGTGAGCGGCTGCGCGGCCTGCTGTCCCGCCTCGACCCCGCCGACCGGATCGACGCGGCGGTCGAGGACCTGCGCGAGGTCCTCGCCACCCAGACCGCCGGCGACGTCGCCTGCCTGATCGCCGAGCCGATCCAGGGCGTCGGCGGCTTCGTGCACGGCCCCGACGGCCTCCTCGCCGCGTGGAAGAAGGTGCTCGACGAGCACGGCATCCTGCTGATCTCCGACGAGGTGCAGACCGGCTGGGGGCGCACCGGCGAGCACTTCTGGGGCTACCAGGCGCACGGCGTCACCCCGGACCTGCTCACCTTCGCCAAGGGCATCGGCAACGGCTTCGCCCTGGCCGGGGTGGTCGGCCGGGCCGAGATCATGGAGTCGGTGCCGGCGATCAGCTTCTCCACCTTCGGCGGCAACCCGGTCGCCACGGCCGCCGGCAACGCCGTCCTGGACTACCTGCTCGACCACGACCTCCAGGCCAACGCGGCCCGCGTCGGCGCGATCCTCGCCGACGGGCTGCGCTCCGCCGTGGGCGGCCTCGACTGCGTCGCCGAGGTACGCGGCAGGGGGCTGATGCTCGGCGTCGAGTTCGTCCACCAGGGCACCGTCGAGCCCGACCCGGCCCTGACCACCCGGGTGTTCGAGGCCTGCCGGGCCGGCGGCCTGCTCGTCGGCAAGGGCGGCCTCTACGGCAACGTGCTGCGGATGGGCCCGCCGCTGACCCTCACCGAGGACGAGGCCCGCGAGGGGCTGGCCATCCTGGTCGACGCGATCCGCTCCTGCGCCGGCGGCGAGGTGGCGGCGTGATGTCCGGGGCGGGCGGCGGGCAGCCGATCGGGCACTTCGTCGACGGCAAGCGGGTCGACGGCACGTCCAGCCGGCGCGGGGACGTGTTCGACCCGGCCACCGGCCGGCGTACCGGGCAGGTGGCCCTGGCCTCCGCCGCGGACGTGGCGGACGCGGTCGAGGCCGCCGGTCGCGCCGCGCGGACCTGGCGCGACGCCTCCCTGGCCAAGCGGACGGCCGTGCTGTTCGCCTTCCGCGAGCTGGTCCACGCCCGCCGCGACCGGCTCGCCGAGGTGATCACCGCCGAGCACGGCAAGGTGCTCGCCGACGCCGCCGGCGAGGTGCAGCGCGGCCTGGAGGTCATCGAGTACGCCTGCGGCATCCCCTCGGCCCTGCGCGGCGGGTTCAGCGAGAACGTCTCCACGGAGGTCGACTCGTACAGTCTGCGCCAGCCGGTCGGGGTGGTCGCGGTGATCTCCCCGTTCAACTTCCCGGTGATGGTGCCGCTGTGGTTCGTCCCGGTCGCGGTGGCCTGCGGCAACGCGGTGGTGCTCAAGCCCAGCGAGAAGGACCCGAGCGCGGCGCTGCTGCTGGCCGAGTGGTTCGCCGAGGCCGGCCTGCCCGACGGGGTGCTCAACGTGGTCAACGGCGACGCCGAGGCCGTCGACGCGCTGCTCGACCACCCGGGGGTGAAGGCGGTGTCGTTCGTCGGCTCCACCCCGGTCGCCCGGCACGTGCACCAGCGTGGCACCGCCGCCGGCAAGCGGGTGCAGGCGCTCGGCGGGGCGAAGAACCACATGGTGGTGCTCCCCGACGCCGACCTGGACCTGGCCGCCGACGCGGCGGTCAACGCCGGCTTCGGCTCGGCGGGGGAGCGGTGCATGGCGATCTCCGCGCTGGTCGCGGTGGAGCCGGTCGCCGACGCCCTGGTCGCCCGGATCGCCGAGCGGATGGCCCGGCTGCGCACCGGCGACGGCCGGCGCGGCTGCGACATGGGTCCCCTGGTGACGGCCGCGCACGCCGCGCGGGTGCGCGCGTACGTCGAGGCCGGGGTGGCCGCCGGGGCGGTCCCCGTGGTCGACGGGCGCGACGTCGCCCCGGACGGGGACCCGGACGGCTTCTGGCTCGGCCCGACCCTGTTCGACCGGGTCACCCCGGACATGTCGATCTACACCGACGAGATCTTCGGGCCGGTGCTCGGCGTGCTGCGGGTCGGCTCGTACGACGAGGCGGTGGAGCTGGTCAACGCCAACCCGTACGGCAACGGCACGGCGATCTTCACCAACGACGGCGGGGCGGCCCGGCGCTACCAGCACGAGGTGGAGGTCGGCATGGTCGGCATCAACGTGCCGATCCCGGTGCCGATGGCGTACTACTCGTTCGGCGGCTGGAAGGCGTCCCTCTTCGGCGACCTGCACGCCCACGGCGCCGACGGGATGGCGTTCTTCACCCGGGGCAAGGTGGTCACCAGCCGGTGGCTGGACCCGCGCCACGGCGGGGTCAACCTCGGCTTCCCCACCCAGACCTGAGCGTCCGCAGCAGCCCCGCCCCGGCCAGGTACGCCACCAGCGCCGGGGCGGGCAGCCCCAGCGGCTCGGGCGCGGACTTCGGGGTGCCGGTGTTGACCAGCAGCCCCGCGACCACGGCGGCGTACCCGGCGACCACCAGCACGGTCCGGGCCGGGCGACGACCGCCGCCGGTGGTCCCGCGGCGGCGCGCCTCCTCCCCGGCGCGCCGCCGCCGGCCGGCCCGCGCCTCGACCGGCCCGAAGACGGCGACGAGCCCGGCCAGCACCACGGTGAGCAGCAGCAGCCAGGGCACCCGCCAGGCCAGCCACCCGGCGGTCCCCACCGCCGGGGTGGGCAGCAGGCCGAGCGCGTCCAGCAGGCCGACCAGCAGCAGGGCGGCCGTGAGGTGCCAGAGGAAGACGGTCAGCACCACCGAGTTCACCGCGACGACCGCCTGCCACGGGCCGGGCCGGCGCAGCCACCGCTCGGCGGGGGCGCGCAGCAGCAGCACCAGCCCGAGCTGGGCGGTGGCCAGGGCGAGTAGCGCCAGGCTCGGCGGGCTGGCGTTGTCCAGCCGCTCGCCGGGCACGTGCAGCATCGCCATCGGGTACGGTCCGACGGCGGTGAGCAGCAGCAGCGCGCCGAGGCCGCCGGCCAGCAGCGCGACCGCCGCCGGGCGGGACGTCGGCAGCGGATGGCGGGGTGTGTCGCCGCTTCGCCCGCTCCCTGGGTTCGGTCGGGCGGCGGCGTGGGCGTCGTACCAGGCGAAACCGACCTGGTGCACGGCGAGCCAGCCGGCCAGGTAGCTGCCGTACGCGAGGGTCGCGGGCCCGACCAGCCGTCCCAGGTCGCCGAGGGCGACCAAGCCGACCAGCGCCACCGGCACGGCGAGCCCGACGCGGCGGTGCAGGGCGTGCATCGGCGGGGTGAGGGCGACGACGGCCAGGTAGGGCACGAGGAACCACAGCGGGATGGTGGCGAACCAGACCACCGTGCGGATCCGGGCCTCCCCGGCGCCCCACAGGTACGCCCCGCCCGCGCCGGCCGCCAGCACCAGCAGCAGGACGGTGGTCGGCGGCACCAGCCGGGCGCTGCGGTCGAGCAGCCAGCCGGTGGCGTCGCCGCCCCGGGCCCGGTTCGCGGTCAGCGACGCGGCGTTGGCGAACCCGCCGACGAGGAAGAACACCGGCAGCACCTGCCCCACCCAGGTCAGCGGGTACGCCCACGGCAGGTCACCGAGCGCCGAGTGGCCGGTGGGCCGGCCGGCATCGTCGCGGCCGATGACGGTGACGCCCCAGTGCCCGACGACGACCATGCCGATGGCGATCGCCCGCAGCAGGTCGACGTAGCGTTCCCGCCGGGCCGGCGTGCGCTCGGCGAGCTGCCGCAGGCGGCGCATGGGTCCAGGCTAGGCCAGATCGGGGCGGCCGGTGGCGGCATCGGTCAGCATGTCGAGTGCAGCCCAGGCCCGGTGGGGGAGCGCAATTGAGGGCTGTGCCTGGTGGCGACCCGACGGTAATATGAAAAGCACCTCGACTGTCCGAGTAGCTTCATCCATTTTGATCGCATTGGTCGGGATGGGGAGATCTGGTTGACTCGTCGCACGAAATCTCTCTTGGCGCTGGCACTGGTGGTTTCCGCTGCGGGAATTGGCACGTGGGCCTGGTTCCTGTCCGGAAAGCCCCTTCAAGAGGCGGACAGTTGGTCGAGTGTGCTCGCGGGCTTCGCCGCCATGGCCTTTGGTTTCGCGAGCGTGTTGAACGCCGGTTGCAGGGCAGCCCGGAGTTCGTCAAGACAGCCCGAGCGCGCTTCGCGGGGGCGCTCCTCATTGTCGACGCGCGCGATGGCGGCCGTTTCGTCTACGATCCACCAGATTCGCGTACCGACGTCTTCCCGGTGACCGGAACCGTAACCAGCGCCGAGCCGGTCTATGTCCTTTCGGGGCAGCGTTCGGCGGGTGAAGGAGTCACCACGGCCAACGCCGTTGTCGGTGGCATGCTGGACCTCGGCGGTAACGAGCCGGTAATCCGACTCACGCTGACGACCACGGCCCTCGCCACGACAACCTCATACGAGGTCGAGGCCGTGCTCCGCGCGCAGTGATGCCACTGTCGGGTGAGCAACTCATTGACTGAATCACACGCGGGCCACAGGAGAATATCCGTATGGCTCGGCCTGTCGTCGCGCGGAATGTCAGTGGCAAGCAGGAGGTGAGGTCAGTCATGAGCATCGTCCGTCGTGTCTGTTCCGGTTTGGTGGCCACCACATTGCTCGTGGGGACGTCGGGCTGCGGCGACGACGGTCCGGGCACCTCGGCCGCCACGCCGAGCCTGGCCCCTTCGCCCACCGGCAACCAGGACAGTGAGCCGACGCCTGCGCCGTCGCCGACCACTGTCGCCATCAGGACGACGTCGCCCAGGCCGGTGGTGAGCATCCCGGGTACCTTCCGGACCCGCGACATCCTGTCGCTCAACGGGGCGGTGGGCGGTCAGCGGCAGCGGGTCGCGGACGCGATGTGGGACTTCCGGGGCGGCAGGTTCACCTTCGACTCGACGGATGTGATCGCCGATCTCTACCCGCTGGTCGGCACCTACTCGGTTTCCGGGACCAGGGTGTCGTTCCGCGCCTCGGGCTCGTCCAGCGCGGGGACCGGTACCAGCACGACCGCACATGTCGAGGGCACGATGGACCTGATGGCGGCCGAGGTGAGCTTTCTGTGGGAGAGCAACGCGTTCGGGGCGGCCGTTCCCAACGGTCAACCGATGGGCGGGGGAAGCGTCTCGGTGCTCCAGGGTGAGGTCCGGGTCAGGACCGGTCCCAGGATCCCGCCGCACTACACAGGCCCGCGACCCGGGTCATACTCCGTGACCCTTGACGGCACCGTCAACGGAGTCGGCTTCCGCCGGCCCGGCACCGTGCACGTGGCCAAGCCGGCCGGCGGCAATGCGGTGGACGTGTGCCTGATCTCCGGGTTCCCGCTCGGCGCACCCCAGGTGGGAGCCGTTCAGTTCCTCAGCAACACGGTGTGTGACCCCAACAGCAGCAACACCTTCGACATGGGGCGGGCCACGGTCTCCGGCTCGACCATCACCGTCACCGCGGACCCGATGACGGCGTCGACCGGGATGAGCCTGTTCACAGCCGCCAACAGCATTCTCGCGTGCCCGTACACCGTCCAGAGCGGGTCAATGAGGGTGACGGTCGCCAACGGCCGCGCCAGTGGATCCATCGACGTCAGCAGCGCCAGTTGCGGCGGTGGCCGCCTCCAGGCGACGCTGGGCTGAGCGGCCTCGCCTGGCCGGCGGCCACCACCAGCGCTTGGGCCAGCCCGAGCAGCCGGAACAGCCGGGCGGCCGGATCGCCGACCGCCGCGTCCACGACGTCCCGGCCGGCCGCCCCGGTGCGTCGCGACGCACCGGGGCGGACTTCAGTGGTGGAGCCGACGGGTCATTCGCTCGCGCGCAGGCACAACCGATCGTGGTCGAACTGGACGATGCTGCCGAGCAGGCCGCCGGTGAGCGCGGCGAACCAGATCGAGGGACGGACGTCGGTGTGCCTGCGTTCGAGTACGACCTCCGGTTCGCTGCTGGTCGCCTCGTAGTAGTCGTCCTGGTGGTGGATCTCCATGCCGGCCAGCCGGGCGGTGTGCAGGATCGGCTTGAATTCCGGGGTGTCGAGGATGAACAAGGTGAGCATCAGCGGATCCCCAACCCCAACTGCGAGCGGACCATGTCCGCCTTGCGCTGCCACATGGCCTCCACGGTCGGCTTCGGCGTCGCTGCCACCTCGGCCAGCGCGCGGACGGTCAGCTCGGCGTCTCGGGCATCGATGTCGTTGAAGGTGCGCAAGGGTCGGACGATCTCCAGTTGGATCCCGTTCGGGTCGTCGAAGTAGATCGACTCCAGCAGTTCGTGGGTCAGCGGCGGCGTGACCTGGATGCCGTGTGACTTGACCTTCGCTCGCCAGGCGAGCATCTCCTCCTCGGTGTCCACGTGCAGCGCGATGTGCCGGGCAAGGTGCATCAGCTCGTTCGGTGGCTGATCGACCGGAAGGCCGAAGAAGTAGAAGAAGGCCAGGTAGTTGCCCTTGCCGAGTTCGAAGAAGAAGTGCGCGAAGTCGGGGAAGTCGTCGCTGAGCCAGCCGACCCCGGTGACGGCGTGCACCAGCGGCAGTTCCAGCACCTCCCGGTAGAAGTCGGCGGTCTCGCCGGGTTTCCAGGTGACGTGGGCGAGGTGGTCCACGCCGTACAAGCTCAGGCCGGAGGGCCTGCTGCTCGACCGGGCTTCGATCATGATGCGACCGTCCTTGTCGGTAGGAGGGCGGTGCGGCCGGCGACATGTCGCCGGACCGCCTTGCGGTCGACCTTGCCGACCGCGGTGAGTGGCAGCGCGTCCAGCGCCTCGATCCGTTCCGGGATCTTGTAGTGGGCCACCCCGTGACAGTCGAACGCGGTACGCACCTCCTCCAGCCCGGGTGGCCCGGCCGGGCCCGGCACGACGACGAGACAGACCAGCTCGCCGAACCGCTCGTCGGGAGCCGGCACCACCAGGGCGTCCTGAATGGCCAACAGTTCCCGGGCCAGGTTCTCGACCTCCTCGGCGGAGATCTTCTCTCCGCCTCGGTTGATCAGGTCCTTGCGACGTCCTTCGACGACGAGGTTGCCGCCTGGACCCAGCCGGACCAGGTCACCGGTGCGGTACCAGCCGTCCCGGGTGAAGCTGCGGGCGTTGTGCTCGTCGGCGCGGAAGTACCCGCGCGGGGTGTACGGGCCGCGGGTGAGCAGCTCGCCCGTCTCACCCGGCGGGACCGGCCGGTCGTCCTCGTCCACGACCAGCAGCTCGTCGTCCCGGCTGATCGGTCGTCCCTGGGTGCCGAACACGATCTCGTCGGGGTCGTCGAGGCGGGTGTAGTTGAGCAGTCCCTCGGCCATTCCGAAGACCTGTTGCAGGCGTGCCCCGAGGGCCTTCGGGATGGCCCGCGCGAGCGCGGGGTCGAGCACCGATCCGCCGACCTGGACGACGCCGAGGCTGCTCAGGTCGGCGTCGCTGGTCGCCGCGAACTGGACCCAGCGCTGCGCGATGGCCGGCACCACCGAGGTGACCGTCACCCGCTCCCGGGCGATGGTGGCGAACGCCCGCCGCGGCTCGGGCGAGGACGACATGACCACCCGACCGCCGACCGCCAGGGTGCCGAGGATGCCCGGGCAGCCCAGCGGGAAGTTGTGCGACGCGGGCAACGCGACCAGGTAGGTCGTCTCCTCGCTGAAGAGGCAGACCTCCCCGCTGCGGCGGAGGTTGTACTCGTAGTCGTTGTGGGTCCGGCCGATCATCTTCGGTTGTCCGGTCGTGCCGCCGGAGAGCAGGAACAGCACGACGCCGGCCGGGTCCGGTCGTACCGCGTCGAGCCGGGCCCGGCGCTGCGGGTCACCGTCGACCTCCAGCAGCCCACCCAGGTCCACCGCACCGGAACGGGCCTGGGCACCGAGCACCAGCACCTGGCAGCGCCGGTCGAGCTGCGCGGCGATCGTGGCCGCGAGCTGCTGGTGATCGAACTCCCGCCACCGGTCCGGCACCACGATGGCCTCGACCTCGGCGTGCCGGGCGAGGTAGCCGATCTCGTGCTCACGGTGCGCCGGCAACGCGAGGACCGGAACGACGCCGGCGCGCGCGCAGCCGAGCAGCACCGCGACGAACTCCCAGCAGTTGGGCAACTGCACGAGTATCCGGCTGCCCGACTCGATCCCCTGGTGGCCGAGCCGCTCGGCGAACGCGTCGGCGTGCTCGGCCAGCTGTCGGTAGCTGATTCGCCGATCGCCGTCGACGATGGCCGTCCGTGCGCCGAACCGGTCGGCCCAGACCCACATCCAGTGCCCGAGCGGCTCGTCCCGCCACAGGCCGCCGGCCCGGTAGCGCCGGGCGAACTCCACCGGCCAGGCCACCTGGTCGGCCGCCGGCCTCATGCCAGCTCCAGATCGGGTACGCGTGCGGCGTGGTCCTGCTGCTCCCCGGTGAGCTGGCCGGCGATGTAGTCCGCGATCGCCGCCACGGTCGGGTGGTTCCACAGCAGTGTGGCCGGCAGGGTCAGGCGGAAGGACTTCTCCAGTTGCCGCCGCATGACCAGGGTCATCACCGAGTCCACGCCCATCTCGGCCAGTGGTCTGCGGACGTCGAGCTGGTCGGTCGGCATCCGCAGTTCGGCGCAGACGTGGCGGGAGACCTCGCCGACGACATGTGCCTGCAGCTCCTCCGCCGGCAGCTCGTTCCAGCCCGGGTCGTCCATGGCCGCGCCGGTGTCGGTGTCGTCGACGGAGATCTCGGCCAACAGGGGAATCCTCGGCAGGCCCGCCTCCATGGGGACCGGCCGGAACACCGCGAAGTGCGCGCCCCGGTACCGGTCGGCGTGTTCCCAGCTACGGAAGGCCTCTGTCGCCGTGATGTCGGCGGTGCCCCGGGCGTTCAGTTCGAGGTCGATGAGCTGCGACGAGGTGGACATGCCGAGCCCGCGCCACGAGGTCCAACCCAGGCTGACGGTGTCCCGCGCGCCGTCGGCCTGGCGGTGCGCCGCCAGCGAGTCGAGGAAGGCGTTCGCCGCACCGTAGCTGGCCTGCCCGGGCAGCCCGAGCAGGTATCCGCAGGAGGAGAAGTACACCAGGAAGTCCAGGCTCCCGGGCGGGAACATCTCGTGCAGGACGACCGCCCCGTCGACCTTCGGCCGCAGCACGGTCCGCAACGACTCCTGGTCGAGGTCGACCAGCATCCGGTTGTCGAGCACGCCGGCGGCGTGCACGACGCCCCGGATCGGTGGCAGCAGCCGGGTCGCCGCCTCGATGGCCGCCGGTGCGTTCCGCCGGTCGCTGATGTCGGCGGCGACGACGACCATGGCCACACCCAACGCCTCCAGGGATCGCACCGCGGAGATCTGCTCCCGGGTGGTGGGATCGACCACGTCGTCCCACTCCGCCCGTGGCGGCAGCCCGCGCCGGCCCACCAGGACGATCCGCCGGGCACCCTGCCCGGCCAACCACCCCGCGATCTCCAGGCCGAGGACCCCGAGCCCGCCGGTGATCAGGTACGTGCCGTCCGGTCGACACCCCACGGGGGAGCGGTCCGGCTGCCGGTCGACCAGGACCAGCCGGGTGCACAACGCCCCGCCGCGGCTCAGGGCGATGACGTCCTCGTGCGGGCGTGACCGGAGCAGGTTCGGCAGCATGCCGGCGGCGCCCCGCAGGTCGGTCTCGTCCAGGTCGACCAGCCCGCCCCAGAGCGCGGGGTGCTCACCCGCGATGATCCGGCCGATTCCCCACACGCTGGACTGTCCGACGGCGCTTTCGGAGACGCTGTCGCGTACCCCTGCGGTGACCGCCCACAGTCTCGGGCCGTCGGGCCAGGTCGCGAGCCGGGCGGCGGTGGCGCCGAGCAGCCAGGCCGCGCGGGCCGCTGTCTGGGGCAGGGCCGCGCCGTCGAGGTGGGAGGTCGCGACGAGGACCGCGCTGGCGCTCGTCAGGTCCGCCCGGCACGCGTCCAGCTCCCCCGGCCCGGTGACCAGCCGGTGCGGTATGCCGGCCGAGGTCAGCGCGTCGGTCAGCGCCGAGCCGACCGGGTCCTCGCCGCCGACGACGAGGACCCGGTCCAGCGTGCCGGTCGGTGCGGCATCCTGTTCCAGGCAACGCCAGGTGAGCTCGTGGACGAGCCGGCGAGGGCTGGCCGTGGCGCCGGGGTCACCGTCGAGCCGGCCGTACCGCAGGTTGGTCAGTTCGGCGACCACTTCGCCGTCGGGGGTGGCGATGACCACGTCGACGGTGTCGGCACCCGGGGCGTCGGTGGTCTGCACGCTGAGCAGCACGCAACCGGGCGAGTCGCCGCGGACGGCGACGCGTTCGATGCCTGCGGGCATGCGGAGCGCGGCGGGGCCGTCGAAGACGACCGAGGCCGCCGACAGTGCCGCGTCGAGGACGCACGCCCAGCTCGACGGGGCCTGCTCACCCGCACTGATCCTGGCGAACAGTTCCTTGCCCGGCGACCAACGCAGCTCCTCGATCCGCCAGGGAAAACCCATGGCGGCGACACCGATGGACGCCAGCCGGTCGATGACGAAGGTCTCGGGCAGTTGCACGGCGCAGCGCAGCCGGGCCTGATCGGGGTCGAGCACCGAGGCGACCGGATCAGCGGTGCGGTCGATGGTGGCGGTGGTGTGCACCAGCCACGAGTCGTCCTCCCCGGCCAGCCGGGAGGCCAGGCGCAGGGTGTTGTCCTGTGCGGATACCTGGAGGTCCCGAGGCGCGGCCACAGAGACCGGAACCCGCAGGTGAACGCCGGCCAGGGCGGCCCGTTGGGCACCGGTGGCGGTGCTGGCGGCGGTGAAGAAGGTGTTCAGCAGCACCGCTGCCGGGATGATCTCGACGCCCTGCACCGGGTGGTCCCCCGGGTACGGACGGCAGTCCTCGTCCAGGTAGGTCTGCCAGAGTCGGAGCGAGGTGGTGCCGGCCACCGTGGTCAGCCCGCCGAGCAGGGTGTGGCTCTGTACGTCGTGCTGCCGCACCTGGTGGCCCTTCCGGGCGCTGCCGTCGCGCCAGAAGGGCCGCTGTTGCCACGCGGTGGTGGGCAGGTCGGCGAGTTCCCGGGCGGAGAACTGCGCGGCGAGGTCGAGCGGTACGCCGTGGCAGTACAGCGCGGCGAGGGCGGCCAGCAACGCCTGTTGCTCCGACTGGTTGCGGCGCAGCGTCCCGGTCACGAACGCCTCCTCGACGCCGGAGTCGGCAAGGACCTCGGAGACCGAGTGGGCGACCACCGGGTGGCTCGACACCTCCAGAAAGACGCGATACCCGTCCTCGGCGGCCGCCTGGACCGCGGTGGCGAGCCGGACCGGGTTGCGCAGGTTGGCCGCCCAGTAGGCGCCATCGTGCACCGGGGTCGCGCGGGGATCGGCGAGCGCGGTGGTGTAGATCGGCAGTCGCGCAGGGCGAGGGCTGAGGTCGGCCACGGAGGCGGCGAGTTCGTCGAGGAGCGGGTCCATCTGGCCGGAGTGGAAGGCGACGTCGGAGGCGACCCGGCGGACCACCCGGCCGGCCTGCGTCCACCCGGCGGAGAGCTCGTCGACGGCGGCGGCGGTGCCGGCGACCACGGTGGCGGTGAAAGAGGCGGCGATGGCCGCAGCGACATCGGTGCGGTCGGCCAACTGCTGGGCCACCTCGGCGAACGGCAGGTCGACCATCGCCATGGCACCCTGTCCCGCGACGCGGCGCAGCAGGATCGACCGACGGCAGATCAGCCGCGCGCCGTCCGCCAGGTCCAGTGACCCGGCTGTGACGCTTGCCGCGATCTCGCCGACCGAGTGGCCGATCACGGCGGCCGGCTCCAGTCCGCGCTCGCGCCAGACGGCGGCCAGGCCGACCTGCATGGCGAAGATCATCGGCTGAATGACGTCGACCGTCTCCAGAGGGCCGTCGAGCAGCACGTCGCGCGGGGTGAAGCCGATCTCCTCGGCGAAGATCGGGCCGATCTCGTCCAGCACGGCGGCGAAGGCCGGCTCGTCCCGGATGAGCTCGCGTCCCATGCCCGGCCACTGCGAGCCGTGTCCCGAGAAAACCCAGACCGCCCCGGCGGCGGCACCGGCCACCGGGCTGCCGGTGGCTACCGTTCCGTCGCCGTCGCCCGCGAGGCAGCCAAGCTGGTTCGCCAGGTCGATCCGGTCCGTAGCCACGACGACCGCCCGTTGGCCGAGCTGAGCCCGGCGCGCGGCGAGGGTGTGTCCGATCGCGTCCAAGCCGGGCGTGTCCGTCCCGGTCAGCAGGTCGGTCAGCCGGGCGGCGTGGGCGCGCAGGCCGGCCTCGGTCGCTGCGGAGATCGGATAGAGGCGGGGTGCCGGGAACTGATCCGTGGTCGCGACGTCCGACGGCACCGAAGCCGATTCCGGAGCCTCTTCGAGGACGACGTGGGCGATGGTCCCGCCGTAGCCGTAACCGGAGACGCCCGCCCGGCGAGGGTGGTCGGTCACCGGCCACTTGGCCAGCTCGGCGACCACCCGCAGGCCCGAGGTGGCCCAGGGAATGGCGGGATTCGGTTCGGAGAAGTTGAGGCTGGGTGGGATCTCGCCGTGGCGCAGGGCGAGCACCGCCTTGATCACACCGGCCACACCGGACCCGGCCTCCAGGTGCCCGATGTTGGGCTTGACCGACCCGATCAGGCACGGCGCGTCCGCAGCTCGTCCGGCGCCGAAGACCTCGGCCATGGCGCCGGCCTCGATGGGATCACCGGCCCGGGTACCGGTGCCGTGCGCCTCCACGTAGTCCACGGTGCCCGGATCGATCCCGGACACCTGATAGGCGTGCCGGAGCAGGTCGGCCTGTGCCTCGCCGCTGGGTGCCATGATTCCGTTCGTCCGGCCGTCCTGGTGCACGGCGCTGCCCTGGATGACGGCGAGCACCCGGTCACCATCGCGCTCCGCGTCGGCGAGTCGCTTGAGGACGACGGCTCCGCAGCCCTCACCCCGGCCGTAACCGTTGGCGGCGGCGTCGAACGACTTGCACCGGCCGTCGGGGGAGATCGCGCCCGCCGCGTCCAGGACCATGGTGAGGCCCGGGCCGGCCATGATGTTCACCCCGCCGACCAGGGCGAGCGAGGTTTCCCCGGTGGCGAGCGCCTGGCAGGCCAGGTGGGTCGCCACCAACGAGGCCGAGCAGGCCGTGTCGACCGCGAAGCTCGGGCCACGCAGGTCGAGGGAGTAGGAGACCCGGTTCGCCACGGCGCACATCGCGGCTCCGATGCCGGTCCACGCCTCGATGCCGGGCAGATCCTCCAGCAGCCGCCGGCCGTAGTCGTCGGAGCCCACCCCGACGAAGACTCCGGTGTCGCTGCCGGCGAGGTGGTCCGGGACGATGCCGGCGTGCTCCAGCGCCTCCCAGGCCACCTCCAGCATGATCCGCTGTTGCGGGTCCATCAGTTCGGCTTCCCGGGGGGTGATGCCGAAGAAGTCCGCGTCGAATCCCGAGATGTCGTCCAGGAACGCGCCGAAGCGGGTGGTCTTCTGCAACGCGGCGGCGTTCTCCGTGCTTGCCTCGAGGTAGGCCGCCCACCGGTCCGGCGGAACCTCGGAGATCGCGTCACGGCCGTCGACGAGGAGCTTCCAGAAGTCCTCCGGCGAGTTCACCCCGCCGGCGAATCGGCAGCCCATGCCGATAATGGCGATCGGGACGGTGTCAGGTCTTTTCGAGAGGGCAGACGGATCGACCACAGGACGGTCCTTCCAGGCATGAGGGGTAGCTCTCGAGATGCGGCAGTGGTGCCGCGGGGCGCCGCGAGCCAGCGATTTCCGATCAGCCCGCACGGTGATTCTTGAACCGCTCGTTCGAGCCGATGCCGGGCAGGTGTCGAGCTGCTGTCGAGCCCTGTTGGTGCGATTACTGGACTGCGGCGGGGGTGCCGGCGGGAGTCCTCGCCACCTGCAGTTGGGCCTCGGCGTGGGCCCGTTCCACGTCCTCGAACCTGGCTGGCAGAGAGCGCCGGTAGATCGGCATGGCGGCAGCGGTGGTCACGACGGCGACGACGACGAGGATCGAGAAGAGTTGCGGCGCGACCAGGTGGTAGCCGAGGCCGACGTTGATGAACACCAGGATCATCAGCCCGCGGGCGTTCATCAGCCCGCCGATCGCGGACGCGTGTCGCCACGACATGCCCTGGCCCCGGACGGTCATGGCGCAGCCGACGTACTTCCCCACGGTGGCGACGAGCACGATGACCACCATGGGCAGCACGTAGCGTCCGTTGCCGAGACCGGACAACTGGGTGTTGAGTCCGGAGAACGCGAAGAAGACCGGCAGGAGGAGAATGGCGTTCAGGTCCATCAGCTTGACGCGGAGTTCCTCCCGCAGCAGCGGCGACTGTGGCATCGCCAGGCCGGTGACGAAGCCACCGAAGACCGAGAAGACCCCGATGCTGTCGGTCAACCAACCGGCGGCGAGGACGAGCAACAGGACGATGGCCATCGTGTCGTGCCGCAGCCCGCCGTCGCGTTCGACCCGGGTGGCGAGTCGACGTAGCAGGCGACGACCGATGGTGAGCATCAGCGTCGCGAAGAGCACTGCGCCGATCACCGTCGGCAGGGCGCTCGCCAGGTGGCCGGCCGATCCGACGGCGATCACCACGGCCAGCAGGATCCAGGCGACTGCGTCGTCGATGGCTGCGGCGACCAGGGTCAGGCTGCCGGTGGGGGTGTTGGCGATACCGCGTTCCTCAAGGATCCGGGCCAGCATCGGGAAAGCGGTGATGGACAGGGCGCCGCCGACGAAGAGCATGAAGACCCACCGGTCGGTGGTCGGTAGCGCGAGTCGGGAGTAGAACAGGGCGGCGGCACCGATCGCGAGCAGGAAGGTGGGGACGATGCCGGCGGTTGCCAGCACCGCCGCCCGCTGAACGGACCGCCTGGTGATGAAGCTGTGGTCGAGGGCGGCGCCGACCAGAAACATGTAGAAGGTCAACCCGATGGTGCTCAGCACGTAGAGGACGCTCTTGACGTCGGCGGGAAAGAGGTGGTGCTGCAGGCCCGGTGCCACGCTGCCCAGGAGGGACGGGCCGAGCAGGATGCCCGCCACCATCTCGCCCACCACCCCGGGCTGCCCGAGCCGGCGGGCGAGACGCCCGCACACGGTGGTGGCGGCGAGCACGACGAAGACGGCGGCGAGGACGTTGATGGCCAGGTCGAGGTTGTCCCCCAACGGTTTACTCCAGTTCAGAGGTTGTGGCGACGGAGCGGTGGCCGGTCCGGTGGGTTCGCTGGGCCGGCCACCGGCTGGGATCGGTTCGTTCGTGTGTCGTCGATCGGGGTCGGGCGCGGGCGGTGGAGCAGCCGGTCAGGAAACGGCGAGGGCCTTCGCCTCCTGTTGGTTGAGATGCTCGTAGAACGGGCAGCCCCAGGCCGGCTCGAACGGTGCGAACGTGTCCCAGCGGGACTGCTCGCGCAGGCGGTGGGTCAACTCGTTCTGCCCGGCCCAGAAGTCACCGCTGAGGAGCCGGACCAGCCATTTGTTGCTGGCGAGCTCGTCACCGGCGAGGTCGAATCCGACCGACTTGAGGAAGGGCCGCAGGTTGTAGTCGAACGCGTAGTACGCATAGATGAGTCGGGCGTAGACGTCGTAACCGGTCTTGTAGAAGTTCGAGTACGCGTGTTGCAGTTCCTCGGCGCGTGCGGGTTCGGCCAGGATCTGGGCCACGGTTTCCGCCGCGCGGACACCGGTGGTCATCGCGAGGAACGCCCCGCCGGAGAAGATGGGGTCGACGAAGCAGGCGGCGTCTCCGGCCATGAACCAGCCGGGGCCGGTGATGGTGTCGGAATAGTAGGAGTAGTCCGCCTCGACGTGCAGCTCGCCGGTCGGTCGGGTGCCGGTGATCCGGGCCGAGATGCGGGGCGCCCGCGAGACGTGCTCCTGGAACAGCTGCTCCGGGTCCCCGGCGCGCAGCACCGAGCGGGGCATGACCGCGCCCACGCTGATCGTGTCGGCCCAGATCGGGATCCCCCAGACCCAGCCGTCTTCGTGGCCGTGGATCTGGATGTCCCCCGCGCAGCCAGGATTGTTGCGCTCGTCGAGGCCGGTCAGATGCCGGTAGACCGCAACCATCCGGACCCCGTCGATGGTGCGGCGCAGCCCGAACGTCTGGGCGATCTTGCTGGCCCGGCCGCCGGCGTCGATGACGTACCGGGCGTGGACGTTGTGCGCGGCCCCACCATGGTCGTAGCGCACGCCGACCACCCGGTCGCGGTCGAGGAGCAGCTTCTGGACGGTCGCCTCCTGCAGGACGTGCGCACCGCACTCCTGGGCGTAGTCGGTGAACGTCTTGTCGAAGTGGGCACGCTCGACCTGGAAGGTCGAGGGGTGCCGGCCGGGCCCCTGGCCGCTGAAAGGGATGCGGCCGAATTTGCCACTGCGGCCGCCGCTGAACTCGGCACCATGCTTGATCACGTAGCCCTGGCTCTTCATCCGGTCCAGGACGCCGAGTCGCTCCAACAGCGCGTTGGTGGGCGGCAGCAGCGATTCGCCGACGTGGAATCTGGGCAGGGAGCGACGCTCCAGCAGCAGGACTGAGTGGCCGGACCTGGCCATCTGGGTGGCCGCAGCCGCGCCACCGGGGCCAGCCCCGATGACGACGACGTCGACGGTTTCCGGATACAGGGTTGTCATGTGTCGCTCTCCTGATTCGAGCAGTTCGACGGAAGACGGGACGAGAGTGTCGATCGCGTTTCGTTCCGCGTGCCGGTGGCCCGGCAGGGATTTCCCGTCTCGACCCTGCCGGGTGAGCGTCGAATGATTGTCGAAGTCCGGTCGGAGCACGGTCTGATGACGTTCGGGTTCAGGCCGACGGGCGATTCGGAGTCGGCTGCAGCACAAAAAGCCCGTCGTGCCGGATCCGGCACGACGGGCTTTTCTCGGTGCTGCTCAGTTTCTTCGGCCCACGAAGGCCGCCACCACGACCGCGCCGACGACCAGGGCGACACCGGCGACGGTGAGCGCGGCCCGCGCCCCGCTGGTCGTGGTCGATCCGGTGTTGAGGATCGCACCGAGCACTGCCACCCCGAGCACGGCGCCGGTCTGCCGGCTGGAGTTCAGCGCGCCGGAACCGATGCCGGTCAGGTCCTTGGGCAGCGCACTGACCACTGCCGTCAGCAGCGAGGGAATCGCGAAGGAAACCCCGAGCCCGAGGACCAGCAGACCGATCATCGAGATCGTGACGTCCCGGGCCGAGCTTCCGCTGAAGGGCACCTGGACGAGGGTGCCCACGGCCATCATCAGGAAGCCGACGGTGGCGGGAACGCGTGGTCCGACCCGGGCCACCAGCCGGCCGGTGAAGATCGGGTTGAAGGCGGTCGGCACGGTCAGCGGCAGGAACGCCGCCCCGGTGGCGGCCGCGGTGTAGCCCCGGCCGTCCTGCAGGAAGAGGGAAAGGACGAACAGGACGCCGGAGAGACCGAAGTTGACCAGGGCCCCGGCGAACAGCCCTGCGGAGAAGGTGCGGTTGCGGAACATCCGGGCCGGCAGCATGGGCGAGTGCGTCTCGGTCTGCGGTCGGCGTTCGGCGGCCACGAACACTGCGGCGGCGATCAGGAACACCAGCAGCGCGGTGAGCACCTCGGGGGCCGACCACCCGGTCGCCCCGCCCTGGATCAACCCGTAGGTCAGGCTGGCGAGGGCCGTCACGGCGGAAATCTGACCGACCAGGTCGATTCGGTGGCCGGGCTTGATGGTGGTCTCGGCCCGCAGCCGGCTGACGGCGATGATGCTGATCAGCGCGAACGGCACTGCGGCGATGAAGATCGACCGCCATCCCAGGGCTGCGGTGAGCACCCCGCCGAGCAGTGGTCCGGCCACCAGCCCGGAACCGCTGAGCGCCGCCCACACCCCCAGCGCCTTGGCCCGTGCCCCGGGGTCGGAGAAGACCGTGGCGATCAGTGCCAGCGAGGTCGGCACCAGCAGCGCCCCGGCGATGCCGAGCAGCGCCCGCAGCACGATCAGGGCTTCCATCGAACTGGCCAGCGCGCAGGCCGCCGAGAGGATGGCGAACGCCCACAGGCCGATGAGGAACACCCTCCGGCCACCGAACCGGTCGGACAGCGCGCCCGCGGTCAGCAGCAGGCCCGCGAAGGTGACCGTGTAGGCGTTGGAGACCCACTGCAATGCGCTGAGCCCGCCGGACAGTTGGTCGCCGATCGACGGCAGGGCCACCGTGACGATCGTCGTGTCGAGCATGACCAGGAAATATCCGAGTGACAGGCCGAACAGCAGCAGACCGTTGCCCCCCGTGACGGTGGACTTCGCTCCGCCGGGAGCCGCCGTTGCCCGCTCCTGCGTGCGCTGTTCTTTCATTGCTTGGTTCTCCCGTGCTGGCTGGTTTCTCGGTGAGCAGGCATGCGGAGCCACGGCAGATCGGCTCGTCGGGCGTCGAGATGCCCTTCGTACGTTTCCAGACCGGTGGTGTGGAGGGAAATCGGCAGTTACGATGCGGCATATCGACGGAACCGAAAGGGGGCATCGGGCTCGATGGAGTTGCGACACCTTCGCGCTTTCCGTGTCGTGTCCCGGACGCTGAGCTTCACCCGCGCGGCGTCCGAGCTGCACTACGCGCAGTCCAGCGTCACCGAGCAGATCCAGGCGTTGGAGGCGGAGCTGGGCACGCCGTTGTTCGACCGCAGCGGCCGGCGGCTGCGCCTCACGGCGGCCGGCGAGCGCCTGATCGAGTACGCCGACCAGGTCCTGCTCCTGGTCGAAGAGGCTCGCAGCGTCGTGCCGGAGAGCCCGGACGAGCCGAGCGGGGAGCTGACCGTCGGCGCGCTGGAGACGCTCTGCGCCCATCGGCTACCGCCACTGCTGTCGCGTTACCGCGAGAACTGGCCGAAGGTGCGGGTCGCACTGAAGGAGGGCAACCGGGGTGAGCTCTACGGCGCGGTGCGTCGGGGCGAGATCGACGTCAGCCTGACCTTCGGTGCCCCGCCGACGGATGCCGCGCTGGGCAGCGAGACCCTGGCGTACGACCGGTTGATGCTGGTCACGCCGCCGGGGCACCGTCTCGCTGCGTTCGACGAGGTGCGGATCGCGGACCTCAAGGGCGAGGCGGTCCTCGCCACCGAGCAGGGCTGCGGTTTCCGTGAGATGTTCGACCGCGCGGTGGCGGGACTGGGGCCGGACGGACCCTTGATCGTCGCCGAGGTCACCAGCCTGGCGGCGTTGTGCACCTGCGTCGCGTCCGACATGGGCTGTGCGCTGCTGCCCGAGATGGCCGTCAGCGGATTCGTCAGCCAGGGCCGGATCGCGGCGGTTCCCCTGCTCGACGGGGACGGCTGGACCACCCTGACGATGACCTGGCTCGCCCGGTGGGAGGGCAAGCCCGCGCTGGCCGCGTTCATGTCGACCGCGCGGGCGATGTTCACCCAGCAGGTCGTCCAGCCCCAACCCTAGGACGGTCCGACAGGTGCCGGGTGCGGTCCCGCTGCCGCCAGTCCCTTGTCGGACACCGCCGGTGGCCGGTGCGGCCGATCAGGGGTGAGCTGTGGCCGGGCGACGACGATGTCGACCCGGCCGGCAAGGACGGCCAGGTGCAGCCGGGGCCCGCAGTCGTCGTCGATGTCGTGGTGGGTGCCGGTCGTCCAACCGGTCGGGCCGTCGAGCAGCACCGGCAGCTCGGCCTCGGTGCGGATCCGGTCGGACCAGTCCAACCGGCGGTCCCAGTCCTCGTGGAGCGCGCCGACGGTGTGCAGGTGCACGGCGGCGATGCCGGCGGCGTGCAGTGCCCGGCAGTTCTCCAGCAGTTCATCGCCGAGCGCGGACCAGGCCGCGTCGGGCGGGCAGTGGATGCCCACGCAGAGCGGGGTGGGCGTCAGCCGGTCAGCGATCGTGGTCAGCCGCGGCACGTCCTTCGCCGAAGCAGCTCCGAGCAGCATCTCGACCATCCCCGCGCCCGTCGCCACCACCATACGCACGAGGTCGTCGATGCTCGTGGTCTGGTCGACCACCATCCCCAGCGCCCCGTCACGGGCGGTGATCTCCCTGGCCGATGCCGGCCGGCCGGCGAACCGGTCCACGGGGGGCGCCGAGGCCGCTGTCGGATCGCCGGGCCATTCGGCGGAGCTGCTCCGCTGGCAGTCCAGCAGCACCAGGGAGGCGCTGCTGAGCCCGTAGGTGAAGGTGGGTGCCTGCTGGTCGCCGGTGGCCGACACCGATACCGCGATGCGGTTGCGCAGTCGGAGCGGGCCGAGGTGTACCGGCAGGTCCAGGGCATGCGTCCCGGGAGCAGCGAGGAGTGGCTCCGGTTGCCTGCCCGGCCCGTCCCCGGCCGCCTGGTGCGGCGTGCTGCGTCGCCGGAGTTCGATCTCTGCGGCGTCCAGCCGGTCGCGGTGCCGGCGGACAAGTCCGCCATAGCTGATCGCTCCGGTACGCGTCACGAAATGGGCCCCGAACTGGTTCGGTGGCAGGTGCAGGCGACGGCCGAACGTTTCCCACCAGCGCATGCTGCGGGCCGCCCAGGTCTGGGTCCGCGCCACCGGAGGTTGCCGGATCGCCTGGTATCCGGCGAAGGCGTCGGCCACGGTCGCCTCGGTGCTCAGCGTCCGGGCCAGCGCGATGGCGTCCTCCATGGCCAACTTGGTCCCCGAACCGACCGAGAAGTGCGCGGTGTGCGCGGCGTCGCCGAGCAGGACCGCGTTGTCGTTCCACCAGCGGTCGTTGTGCACCACCCGGAAGGCCGCCCACCTGCTGTTGTTGCCGATCAGGGGCGCGCCCGCGAGGTGCGCGGCGAAGACGTCGGTGAGCAGCGAGCGGGAGTGTTCGTCGGTCCCGGTGGTGCCGGCGGCGGTGGACCGGTCCATGCCCGCAGCCACCCAGGTCGGTTGGTCCGTTTCGACGATGAAGGTGCTCATCCCGTTGTCGAACGGGTAGGCGTGCGCACCGAAGGTGCCGTGCGCCGTACGCACGAACGGGAAGGTCACGGCATCGAACATGGCGGTCGTGCCGAACCAGATGTACCGGGCCTTCCCGGTCTCGATGCGGGTGCCCAGTCGAGGGGCCAGTGAATCCCGATTGACCGAGTTGACCCCATCCGCGACGGCGATCACGTCCGGCCGGGCGCTGCCTTCGCCGTTCAGCGTTTCCAGTGTCAAGGTGCTGTGGAAATGTAGCTCCACACCGGATTGCCGGGCCTGTGCCTGGAGGATCTGCAGCAGACGCCGTCGCGAGATCGCGGTGAAGCCGTACCCTCCGAAGCGGAGGGTGTCGGTGGGCAGCCGGATCTCCATGTCGGTCCAGGACACGCTGGCGTGCCGCATGAGCTGGTAGGTCTCGGGGTCCGCCTGGTGGAACGACGACATGGTGCGGTCGGAGAAGACCACCCCGAAGCCGAAGGCGTCCGTGGGCCCGTTGCGTTCGTGCACTTCGACACTGGTGCCCGGGTCGGCCAGCTTGAGGAGCCGCCCCAGGAACAGGCCGCCCGGCCCTCCACCGATCACTACGACTCGTAGGGAACGCAAGACGCCTCCTCATGCGTGGCACCTGGGCTGTTGCGGATCGGCCGGCTGTCGCCCGGGACGCTCGGTGACGATAGGCGCTCGTGGTCGAACGGAGATTGAGCGAATGTCGAGGATTTCCGACAAGCCTGCGGGTGCTGGTGAGGGCCGGTCGGCCGGTCGGCGGCGGGGCACCCAGTGGGTGAGAAGACCGTTTCTTGCAAGAAAGTGCCTTATTGGCAATTTGGTGGGGTATGGGAGCTTTTCGACGGGGCGTCGACCCCTTCGTCAAGTGCGTGTAGATCGCGCCGATTGTGATGTGAGTCACGTTGCGGTTGGCAGCGGCGGTGGGGTGAATCGCCACCCTGCCCTGGGTTCTGGTGACGCGGGTGGGCGGGCGGGTCGGGGTCGGCTTCGCCGGTGCCGGTGTCATTAATGAGGGACTTGCCGTGCGTCGATGGTTCATCTAACGTGACTGAGCGATCGCGCAGAGCTATTCGATGCGGCTATCCTTTACCGTCGGGGCGTCGTAAAACTGTAATAAGTGGGCATCAGGAAAGATCCAATGCTGCTCAATGCAAGGTTTCCAGGGTGTAAATTCCGGGGCTGTCGCCCTGTGCTGAGACGTAATTTCCCGTAAATTGCGCAAAGGCTCTTCGTTTGCGTGGTCGAGCCTGGCGGATGAACAGAAAGAGGTCTTTTGAACAGCCTGTCCACGGCGCCAGTGCGGGCGCCCTGTCGGTGCGGCTTCGAGTGGATCGGCATCGAGTGGTCCGGCAAATCGGGGGAGGCAAGAGGGAATGCAGATCGACCTTCTGGGACCTTTGCGGGTCCTTCGGTACGGCAAAGAGATCATGCTGCCTGCGGCAAAGCCGCAGCTAATTCTCGCGATGTTGAGCATGTACGCCGGGACCGTGCTGCAGACGCACCAGCTGGTCGATGAACTATGGGGGGAGCGACCGCCGCCGAGCGCCACCCGCACCGTCCAGACGTACGTCTACCATCTGCGGAGAAGGTTTACACTCGGCGGTAACCGGGACGCCGGCGAGCCCGGTCGCAGCCTCCTGTTGACCCGCACCGGTGGCTACGAGCTGCGCTTCGGCGAGCCTACCGTCCTCGATTCGGCGCGCTTCACCCTGCTGGTCAACCAGGCGCGTGAGCAGGTCAGCCGGAACCACCTCGCCGATGCGGCGAAGAGCCTACGGGCCGGATTGGACCTCTGGCGGGGTGAGCCCTTCGCCGGGTTGAGGTCCGGACCGGAGCTCTCCGCCGCCCGGGTCCGGCTCGGTCAGGCCCGCATGAGCGCGATCGAGCTGCGCCTCGACCTCGAACTCCAGCTTGGGCGACATCGCGAACTTCTCGACGACCTGCCGAGCCTCGTGCTGGGCGCTCCGGCCAACGAGGGCTTCTCGAAGTGTCTGATGATCGCGCTGCACCGTTGTGGCCGGCGCACCGAGGCCCTGGAGGTGTACCACCGGCTGCGCCATCATCTGCGCGAGGAGTTCGGCGTCCTGCCGTCCCCTGCCGTGCAGCAGGTGTTCCAGGACGTGCTCAACGACGAGGTTCTGCAAGCGGATTCGCCTCGACGTTCGGCGCTGACCCTCAGCCAACCCGGGCACAACCAGCTGGTCCTGCCTCCGCGTCCCGCCCTGCTCGGGCGGGATCGGGAGATGCGGCGTCTGCACGGTGCCCTGAGTCAACGAGGGCTGCAGCAACTGAGGACGGTCGAGGTGACCGGAGGCCCGGGGGAGGGGACGACCTCCTTCGCCGTCCACGCCGCCCACGAGTTCCGCTCCGAGTACCGCGACGGGGCCGTCTTCGTCGATCTGCGCGGCATCGTCGAGGACGAGCCGAACGTGGCCCGGCTGCTGTCCGAGCGGTTGTCCGACGCCGGGGTGCAGCTGGACGAGGTCGACGATCTCGACGAACTGTCCTGGGCGTTTCGGACCTGGAGTCGGAATCGGAGCATTCTCCTGGTCGCCGATCATGTCTTCTCGACCAGGGTGCTCGCCGCCGTCCGACCGTCCGGCCCGGACAGCGCCATGATCGCCGTCAACCACTCCGGGACGCCGGGGCTGGTGGGTGACGTCCTGATCGAGCTGGGGCCGCTCAGTGCCGACGTCGCGCTGACGTTGCTCACCAGCATCACCGGTCCGGGTTGCGTCCGGCAGCAACCCGAGGCGGCCGCCCGGTTGATCGAACTCTGCGACGGGAACTCCCTCGCGCTGTGCGCTGCCGCCCGTCTGCTGGCCTGCCGGCAGGACGTCCAGGCATCCCGGGTGGTACGCGACCTGGAGGGCGATCCGAAGCGGTTGATCAGATTGTGGTGGGCCGGTCGGACGGTCGAGGACAGCATCCGGGACCGGCTGCGCCACCTGCCCGCGGACGCGACGGCGGCCCTTGCGGCACTCGGGGAGTCCAATCCCTCGTCCCGACCGGTCCGGGCGGGACTGTTGACGGCGATGCTGGAGTGGGAGCCGAACCGGGTCGAGTTCGGCCTCGACAAGTTGGCCGACGCGCAGTTGATCGAGGAGGTCTCCGACGGGACGGAGGAGGGACATCGGGCCGCGTCCCGGCCCCTCGCCCGGGCCTTTCGGGTGCGGCCGCTGATCCTGCTCAGCATGGCCGCACAGCCGTGAGGGCGGCGGTCCCCGTCGCGCCTGCCCGGGTCGCCGACACCGGATCCTGCTGATCACCGAGCTTCGGCCCGGCACCCGCTCCAGCAGCGGTCCACCCGGTCCGGGATGCCCTCAACCCGTGGGCGGGACCAACAGCGCGTGCAGGGCGGCCGGGTCGGTCACCTCGGGCAGGTCGCGGGCGGCGAGCCAGGCCGCGCCGGCCGCGCCGTCCCCCGCCGGGTGGACCGCGGCATCGGGCCAGCGCCGGCCCGCCTCGACCCGGATCGCCGCGGCCAGTGGGGTGTCGCCGGTGAGCAGCCCACCGCCGAGGACCACCGGGTCGACCGCGCCGGCCGGTCGGATCCGCGCGGCGCTGTCGGCCAGGTGACCGGCCGCCTCCCCGATCAGCCCCGCCGCGGCCGGTTCGCCGTCGAGGGCGGCGGCGACCACCAGTGGCGCGAGGCGGGACAGCTCGACCGGGGGCCGGCGGGTGACGGCCTGCACCACCGCGTCCACTGTGTCCCGGGGTCGGTCGGCGACCCGGCCGACGCCGAGCAGTTCGGCGAGCACCCGGCGGCCCAGCGGCCCCGGGGGGTGCCCCGCGTCCAGGTCGGCCAGGAGCCGGCGGACCGCCTCCCGGCCCAGCCAGAACCCGGAGCCGGCGTCGCCGAGGAGCCAGCCGTGGCCGTCGGCGACCCGGTCCAGCCGCAGGTCGCGGACCTGCGCGGCGATCGCGCCGGTGCCGGCGATGAGCACCGTGCCGTGCGCGCTGGGCGTGCCGGAGGCGTATGCGACGAGGGCGTCGCCGTGCAGCGTGTACGGGCAGCGCAGGCCGGCGTCGCGCCAGGCGTCGTCGAACGCCGCCTGCCCGGCTGGGTCGGCGCGCAGCCGTCCCGCCCCGGCGAGCCCGATCGTGCCGGCCCGTACCCGGGTCGGGTCCACGCCGGACAGTGCGGCGCGCAGGGCGGCCAGGAGTTCGGTGGCGGCCCGCTGGGCGCCGTGGCTGGTCGGGTTGCCCCCGCCGGCCCGGCCGGTGCCGAGGCGTTTCCCGGCCAGTGTCACGGCGAGCGCGCGGGTGGACGTACCCCCGACGTCGAGGCCGACCACGACGGTGTCGGACATCCGGTGGGCCTCCCGGGTCGACAGTGCGGGCGGCTTCATGCTGGTCGGCCGGGCCGCGTGGGGCAAGGTCCGCGGCCGGCCCGGCGGCCGTGCGCCAGGTAACAGTTTGAAAACTTCGACCACGGTCTTGACACGGAGGGCCCTTCAGTAAGAACTTTTACCACTAACAGTTAACACTCTTTTCCGAAAGGCGTCGCATGGTGGATCACGAGGTCGACACCCCCCGGGGCGCCGCCGTGGTCGACGCCGGCCCGGCCGATCGGCGGGGCACGCTGCCCACGGACGGCGTGCTCGCCCGGGTCCGGGCCGGCGCGGGGGAGCTCACCGGCGCGCTGCGCCGCGTCGCCGAGCACGTGCTCAGCGACCCGGAGGCCGCCGCCCGGGCGACCATCGTCGAGCTGGGCGAGCGCAGCGGCACCTCCCCGGCCACCATCACCCGGTTCTGCCGGGCGATGGGCTTCGAGGGGTACGCCGACCTGCGCCTCGGCATCGCCGCCGAGACCGGCCGGGCCCGCTCCGCCGGCTGGACCGTCGACATCGGCCGGGAGATCCAGCCTGGCGACCCCCTGGAACGGGTGCTCGACCAGATCATGGCGGCCGACACCAGGGCCATGCACGACACCGCCGCGCTGCTCGACCTCGCCGAGGTGGAACGGGCGGCGGTGGCCATCGCCGGGGCCAGCCGGGTCAACATCTTCGGCGCCTCCGGCAGCGCCCTGGTCGGCGAGGAGATGCAGTTCAGCCTGCACCGCATCGGAGTGGCCGCGTGGGCCTGGAGCGACGTGCACGAGGGATTGGCCAGCGCCGCGCTGCTCGGCCCCGGTGACGTGGCGCTGGGCATCTCGCACACCGGGCAGACCCGGGAGACCATCGAGATGCTGGCCGAGGCCGACAGCCGGGGCGCGACCACCGTCGCGCTCACCGGCTTCCCCCGCTCACCGCTGGCGGAGCTGGCCGACCTCGTGCTGCTCACCGCCAGCCAGGCCACCACCTTCCGCCCCGACGCGCTGTCGGCCCGGCACCCGCAGCTCGTCGTGCTCGACCTGCTCTACGTCGCCGTCGCCCAGCGCACCCACGACCGCGCCCACGCGGCCTTCCGGCGCACCGCCCAGGCCGTCGACGGGCACAAGGCCGCGAAGGGGGCCACCGCATGACCAGGCTGGTGACCGCAGCGGTCGTACGACGGTTCCACCAGGCCGGGGAGGTAACCCCTATCCGCCTCTCCGCCGACGTCCCCGGTGGGGACGAGCACCACCTCGCCCTCAGGTCGCGCCACGCCGGGCGTCTCCGGCGTACCGCCTGATTCGACACCTCAAGGAGAGACAACGATGTCGGTTACCCCCGAGCACCCGGCCGATCTTAGCCGTCGGACCCTGCTGCGCCGCGCCGCCACGGCGGGCCTGCTCGTCACCCCCGCCGTGGGCCTGCTCAGCGCCTGCGCCGGCAGCGAGCCGAGCAAGTCCGACGACACCGGCGCGGCCAAGAGCAAGGACAACCCGTTCGGCGTGCAGGACGGCAGCGCCGTCAAGGTGGTCGTGTTCAACGGCGGCCTGGGCGACCAGTGGGCCCAGGAGGACAAGGCCGTCTTCACCGCCAAGCACGCGGGCGTGACGGTCAACATGAGCTCCACCCAGAAGATCAAGACCGAAGAGCAGCCGAAGATGGCGACGCAGCCGAGCGACCTCGTCATGAACTCGGGCGCCGACATGATGGACATCAGCACCCTGGTCAACGAGGGCGCGATCGAGCCGCTGGACGACCTGCTCACCGCCCCGGCCTGGGACAGCGAGGGCACCGTCGCCGACTCGCTGCTGCCCGGCACCGTCGAGGACGGCACCTTCCAGGGCAAGTTCTACGTCGTCAACGTGGCCTTCACGGTGTGGGGCAACTGGTACAACGGCGCGCTGTTCACCAAGGAGGGCTGGCAGCCGCCGACGACGTTCGACGAGTTCTTCGCCCTCGCGCCGAAGATCAAGGCCAAGGGCATCGCCCCGTACGTGCACGACGCCGTGCACGGCTACTACCCGCGCTGGGCGCTGATGGCGACGATCTGGAAGTCCGCCGGCAGGCAGGCGGTCGTCGACATCGACAACCTCAAGGAGAACGCCTGGAAGGCCGACGGGGTGCTGCCAGCCCTCCAGGCGTGGGAGAAGCTGGTCAAGGACAAGCTGCTGCTGCCGGGCAACCTCAACCACACCCAGTCCCAGCAGGCGTGGCTCGACGGCAAGGCGGCGTTCATCCAGGTCGGCACCTGGCTGAAGAACGAGATGGCGGCGACGATCCCGCCGGGCTTCGAGATGAAGCTGTCGGACTACTGGGGCCTCGGCGCCACCGACAAGGCGCCCAAGGACGTCTTCGCCGGCGCCGGCGAGGGCCTCGTGGTGCCGAGCAAGGCCCCGAACAAGGCGGCGGCGAAGGAGTTCCTGCGGGCCGTGCTGTCGAAGTCCGGCTCCGCCAAGTTCGCCGAGCTGACCAAGTCGCTCGCCTCCACCAAGGGCTCCGGCGACGGCGTGCAGGACACGGCGCTGGCCAGCGCCAACGAGCTGATGCGTAACGCGCCGAAGGACCTGATCAAGACCAAGCTCTTCGACTTCTACGCCGACCTGGACAAGGAGAGCCAGAACCTCTCCGAGGAGCTGATGGCGGGCCGGCTCACCGCGCAGCAGTTCGTCGACAAGATGCAGGCGGCGGCCGACAAGGTCGCCAAGGACTCGTCGATCAAGAAGCAGACCCGCGCCTGACCGACGGTGGCGGCCCACTGATCCGTTCGAGAGAGTGAGTGGAATGCGGCACGGTGTCGCGCGCTTCGTCACGGGCTTCCTGGCCCTCCCCGTCGCGCTGTACCTCTTCTACGTGGTGTGGCCCTTCGCCCAGGCGGCCGGATACTCGCTGACCAACTGGGGCGGCTACTCCGACAGGCAGGAGTTCGTCGGGCTGGACAACTACGTCCGGCTGTTCTCCGACGAGCTGATCAGGAAGGCGTTCTGGCACAACGTGTTCTTCCTGGTCACCGTGCCGCTGTTCACGATCGCGCTGGCCCTGTTCCTCGCGTTCCTGCTCAACGTGGGCGGACGCGAGGACAGGGCCGGCATCCGGGGGGTCTTCGGCTCCGGGCTCTACAAGGTCGTCTTCTTCTTCCCGCAGGTCCTGTCGCTCGTGGTGATCGCCGTGATGTGGCAGCAGATCTACCGCTCGGACAACCAGGGCCTGATCAACGGCCTGCTGATGAAGACCGGGCTGGTCGACGCCGACAACCCGATCGGGTTCACCGCCGACCCCGAGCCGTTCCTCGGCGTGCCCGCGGTGCTGTGGTGGCTGCTGTTCATCGCGGTGTGGAGCGGGGCCGGCTTCTACATGGTGCTCTTCTCGGCGGCGATGCAGTCGATCCCCAGGGACATCTACGAGGCGGCCATCCTCGACGGGGCCGGCCGGTTCCACACGTTCTTCCGGATCACCCTGCCGCTGCTGCGGGACACCATCTCGGTGGCCTGGGTCTACCTGGGCTTCATCGCGCTGGACATGTACGCCCTGGTCTTCGTCATGACCCCCAGTCAGGGCGGGCCGAACCATGCCAGCGAGATCTTCGCGTCGGTGCTCAACTTCACCGCGTTCCAGAAGGGGCAGTTCGGCTACGCCTGCGCGATGGGCGTGGCGCTGGCCATCTTCACGATCCTGCTGGCCGCTCTCCAGCTGCGGATCACCCGCCGTGAGCGGATCGAGTACTGAGGAGAGTCCGACGATGAGCACGGTGACCCAACCGTCCGGCGAACTGGCCCGCCCCGGGCGTCTGGCCCCCCGCCCCGCGCCGCACCGGGGCCTCGTCAGCCGCGGCCGGGAGCTGGGCGGACGCGTCTTCAACGGCTTCTCCCACCTGTTCCTGGTGGTCTGGGCCGTGATGGTGATCTACCCGCTGCTGTGGGTGGTGATGTCGGCCTTCAAGGACGACTCGGAGGTCATCCGCGAGCCGCTGTCGCTGATCCCCGACGAGCTGCACTGGGACAACTTCACCCGGGCCTGGGGCGAGGGGCACCTCGGCGCGTTCTTCCTGAACACGCTGCTGGTCCTGGTCGGCAGCGTCTTCCTGACCATGCTGCTCGGCTCGATGGCCGCGTACGTGCTGGCGCGCTACGAGTTCCCCGGCAACCGGCTGATCTACTACATGTTCCTGTCCGGCCTGACGCTGCCGATCTATCTCGCCGCCGTGCCGCTGTTCAAGGGCGTCTACAACACGGGGATCGTCCTGCCCCTGCTGGGCCCCAACAAGCACCTCATGCTGATCATGGTCTACGTCGCCTGGTCGCTGTCGTTCACGGTCTTCTTCATGCACTCGTTCTTCCGGACGCTGCCCGACTCGATCGCCGAGGCCGCGATGGTGGACGGGGCCTCGCACAGCCGGCTGTTCTTCAGCGTCATGCTGCCGATGTCCAAGCCGGGCCTGATCAGCATCGGCATCTTCAACGTGCTCGGCCAGTGGAACCAGTGGTACCTGCCGACGCTGCTCATGCAGTCGGTGGCCGGGGAGCCGAAGAACCAGGTGATCGCCCAGGGGCTCATCGAGCTGTCGGTCAACCAGGGCTACAAGTCCGACTGGAGCGGGCTCTTCGCCGGGGTGACCATGGCGATGCTGCCGGTGCTCATCGTGTACGTCGTGTTCCAGCGGCAGGTGCAGTCCGGCCTGACCGCCGGCGTGAGCAAGTAACTGTCGCACCGGACAGGCAGAATCGCGTCCGTGCTGGTGGCGGTGGCGGCGGACGACCGGGGCGGGGGAGTGCTGTGCTCCCTCGACCCGGCGGGCCGTCCCGCCGGCCCGGCCGAGCCGGTCGCCGACCTCGCCGCCGCCGTCGCCGCCCGGGAGGCCGCCGCGCGCCCCCGCTGGGTCTGGGGCTGCGGTGCCACCGTCTACCCGGCGCTGCTGCGCGCCGGGGTGCGGCTCGACCGCTGCCACGACGTCGAGCTGACCGAGTCGCTGCTGCTCGGGCACGCCGGCCGCTGGGGCGAGCCCCGCTCGCCGGCCGCCGCGTGGGCCCGGCTGACCGGCGCGCCCGTGCCGCCGGACCCGCCGCCCCGCCAGGCCGAGCCGCCCGGCCACGGGCAGGGCGCGCTCTTCGACACCCTGCCCGGTCCGCCGGGCCCCGGCGTCGAGGCCCTCACCCGGGTGTACGCCGACCAGCTCGACCGCATCGCCGCCACCGCGCACCCCGGCCGGTTCCGGCTGCTGGTGGCCGCCGAGTCGGCCGGTGCGCTGATCGCGGCCGAGATGGGGGCGGCCGGCCTGCCCTGGCGGGCCGAGGTGCACGACGGGCTGCTCACCGAGCTGCTCGGCGAGCCGTCCCCGGTCGGCGGTCCGCCCCGCCGGCTGGCCGAGCTGGCCGCCCGCATCGCCGAGGCGTTCGGGGTGCGCCAGGTGCACGCCGACTCCCCGGCCGAGCTGCTGCGGGCGTTCGCCCGCGCCGGCGTCGAGCTGCCCAACACCCGGGCCTGGGTGCTGCGCGGGGTCGACCACCCGGCGGTGCCGCTGGTGCTGGAGCACAAGGAGCTCTACCGGATCTGGACGGCGCACGGCTGGGCCTGGTGCGACGCCTGGGTGCGCGGCGGCCGGTTCCACCCGGAGTACGTCCCCGGTGGCGTCGTCTCCGGCCGGTGGGCCACCCGGGGCGGGGGCGCGTTGCAGATTCCCAAGGTGATCCGGCGGGCGGTGGTGGCCGACCCGGGCTGGCGGCTCGTCGTCGCCGACGCCGGCCAGCTCGAGCCGAGGGTGCTCGCGGCGGTCTCCGGCGACGTCCGGCTGGCCGCCGCCGGCGGGGCGGGCGACCTCTACGCCGCCCTGGCCCGGGACTCCTTCGGCGGCGACCGGCCCCGGGCCAAGGTGGCCCTGCTCGGCGCGATGTACGGGCAGACCGGCGGGACGGCCGTGCCCGCCCTGGCGGTGCTGCGGCGCAACTACCCGACCGCCTTCGCGTACGTGGAGGCGGCGGCCCGCACCGGCGAGGCCGGCGGCCTGGTGCGGTCCTGGCTCGGGCGCACGTGCCCACCCGGCGCGGCCGGCTTCGCCGACGGCGACGACGCACGCGCCGATCCGGAGGCGGCGGCCGACCCGCAGGGCCCCCGGGCGAGGGCGGCCCGCTCCCGGGGCCGGTTCACCCGCAACTTCGTCATCCAGGCCACCGCCGCCGAGTGGGCCTCCACGCTGCTGGCCACGCTGCGCACGGCGCTGGCCGGCAGCGACGCCGAGCTGGTCTTCTTCCAGCACGACGAGGTGATCGTGCACTGCCCTGCCGGCCAGGCCGACGCGGTGGCCGAGGCGGTCCGCGCCAGCGGCGAGCGGGCCACCGCCCTGCTGTTCGGCGACACCCCGGTCCGGTTCCCGCTCGACCTGTCGGTCGTGGACTGCTACGCGGACGCCTGACCGGCGCCGTCGCCGGGGCGGGCGCGCCCGCGCACCAGCGGCAGGTACACCTCGTCGACGATCTCGACGAGCACCTCGTCGGGCGGGCTCGCGATCCCCCGCGTGACGATCTCGTTGCGCAGCAGCGCGACGGCCACCGTGGCCACCCGGGGGTGCAGGGCCTCGGGCGGCGCCTGCCCCCGGGCGACGGCGCGGGCCAGGACGGCCAGCCACACGTCGGCCCCGGCGACATCGGCGTGTGCCTGCAACTGGGCCAGCAGCTCCGGCTCGGCACCGACGCCCGCCAGCAGGCCGCGCAGGATCTCGCCGAGCGGAGAGCCCCACTGGCAGTTGATCCGGCGGAGCAGTTCCAGCATGTCGTCGCGCAGTTCGCCGGTGTCGGGCGGGACGAGCCCGGCCATGGCGAGCTGCCGGTACGCGGCGACGCCGAGCGCGGCCCGGTTCGGCCAGCGCCGGTAGATCGCGTTCTTGTTGGTGCCGGCCCGCCGGGCGACCCGGTCCATGGTCAGTCCGGCGTAGCCGGACTCCCGCAGCTCGTCGGCTGCGGCACGCAGGATCGCCTGCTCCAGGAGCGCGCCGCGTCGCCGCGTCGCCCCGGCCCGTGTCACCGAGTCGCCTGCCATGTCGGGTACGGATCGTACTCCGGCTTCCGCCTTGCGCCGCCTGCCTCCACCGCTTTAAGGTACTCCTCGTACCTTAAAGGAAGGGGCCGACTGTGCGCGGCAAAGGAATCACGTACGACACCGGCTACGTCGACGGCGGCTCGACCACCCGCGAACCGTTCGACCCGGACGTCGTGCGGCGCGAGATGCGGGTCATCCGGGACGATCTGCACTGCACGGCGGTCCGGGTCACCGGCGGCATACCGGACCGGATGGAGGTCGCCGCCCGGCACGCCGCCGACGCCGGCCTGGAGGTGTGGGTCTCGCCGTTCACCTGCGACCTGACCACCGACGAGCTGCTCGACCTCCTGGCCGACTGCGCCGGGCGCGCCGAGCGGCTGCGCCTCGGCGGTGCCGAGGTCGTCCTGGTCACCGGCGCGGAGCTGATGCTGTTCACCAAGGGATTCCTTCCCGGCGACACGCTCACCGAGCGGCTGGAGCTGCTGCGGCAGCCGCACCGCCTCCGGGAGGTGCTGCCGCAGGTGCCCGCCCGCCTCGACGCGTTCCTCGGCGAGGCGGTCCGCGTCGTCCGCGCCCGCTTCGGTGGCAAGGTCACCTACGCCGCGCTGCCGACCGAGCAGGTCGACTGGACGCCCTTCGACTTCGTCTCGGTCGACGCCTACCGCTCCGTCGAGATCGCCGACCAGTACGTCGACGCCATCCGTGGCCTGGTCGCGGGCGGCAGGCCGGTCGCGATCACCGAGTTCGGCTGCACCACCCATCGCGGGGCGGCCGACCTCGGGGCGCGGGGCCTGTTCAGCGTGGAGTGGGACGGCGCCACCGGGGTCCGGCTGGTCGACGAGTACGCGCGTGACGAGGCGGAGCAGGCCGGTTACCTGCGGGAGCTGCTCGACGTCTTCGCCGCCGAGGGGGTCGACACCGCGTTCTGGTGCACCTTCGCGTCGTACAACCTGCCGCACCGCGACGGCGGCGACCCGCGGCTGGACCTGGACCGGGCGTCGTACGGGCTGGTGAAGGTGTTCGAGGACCGGTTCGGCGACACGTATCCCGACCTGCCGTGGGAGCCCAAGGAGGCGTTCGCCGCGCTGGCCGACGCGTACCGGGCCTGACCCGACTGTGCCAAGTTTGGGTTAAATATCCTTTTAGCCCCCGACACTCATCCTCCGAGTGCTCGTTGCACCCGGTGTGCGTATCGCAGGAATGATCATCGCGGCGGGCGGGGGACGCCGCCTCGGCGGCCCCGAGGCGTTGCTCCACCAGGGCGACCAGCCCCTGGTGGACCGGATGATCGACACGATGACCGAGGCGGGCTGCGCGCAGATCGTGGTGGTGCTGGGCGCGGCGGCGAACCAGGTCCGGCAGACCGCCGACCTGACCCGCGCCACGGTGGTGGTCAACCGGGCCTGGGGCACCGGGGTCGGCTCGTCGATCCGGGCCGGCCTCGCGGCGCTCACCGACCAGAGGGTCGAGGCGGTGGTCGTGGTCCCGGTGGACATGCCGGGGCTCACCCCGGCGGCCGTGCGGCGGGTGGCCGCGCTGCCGTACCCGGACGTGCTGGTCTGCGCCACCTACGACGGGCTGCGCGGCTACCCGATGCTGTTCGGCCGCCGGCACTGGTCCGGCATCGCCACGCTGGCCAGCGCCGACGTCGGTGCGCGACCATACCTGCTGGCGCACAAGGACCGGATCGTCGACATCTCCTGCGACTCGGTGGCCGACGGCAGCCGCGTCGACACCCCGGAGCTGATGGCCCTGTACGGGTTGACCGTCCCACCCCAACGCGTCGGCGCCTGATCTCGCGCGCTGGGCTGTCGGGGCTCGCGCCCCGCGTCACCCGGACGGTCGCCGCGAAGCGGCGCGTACGGGATTCCACCGTTTCGCCCCGGATTCCACCGGGGCTTCTTCGCTGCCGGACGGGCGGTCCACGCCGACTTCCGGGCGTGTTCACGACATCGTGCGGAATGCGATGACCCGTAGGTAGGCGGGGTTTTCGGCTGCCTTTCTCCCCGGCCGCCCCACCGGTGGGGCGCCGTAATCGCGGAAACCGCGAGTTTACATATCACTCTCTTGACGGTCGTCGCAGAGTCGATATGCTCCTGATCGTGGGACCGATGGGAGGGCCTGTGAGCAGCGAAAACCCCAACTTCGACGAGATCGAGGCTACCCCGGGAAACACGACGTCACTGCTGCGTACCGTCGTGGGAACCTCGTTGCGCCGCATCGGCGGCTGGATCGCGGTGGCAGACCTGGTCACTCTCATGCGGGCCATCGACATCCCGGACACCCGAACCCGCAACACCATCAGTCGGCTCAAGGCCAAGGGGCTCGTCCTGCCGCTCACTCGCGACCGGGCCCTCGGGTACGAGCTCAACCCCGCCGCGGTGCCCATGCTCGAGAAGGGCGACGAGCGGATCTACCACCCGCGCAGCATGGCGGCGGGGGAGCGCTGGTGCCTGATCTCCTACTCCGTACCGGAGGAGAACCGCGACCTGCGGCACCAGTTGCGCCGCAGGCTCTCCTGGATCGGCTGCGGGTCCGCCTCACCCGCGCTCTGGATCTGCCCCGAGTACCGGTTCCGCGACGTCGAGGAGATCCTCGCCGACCTCGGCCTCAGCGCTCGGGCGACGGTGTTCATGGCCGACGAGGTCCGTGGCGCCAAGGCACCCCAGGTCGCCGTCGCCCTCTGGTGGGATCTCGACGGCATCGCCGCCCTGCACCACACCTTTCTGGACCTCTGCGCCAAGCAGATCCCGGACGGGGAACCCTCGCCCCGCGAGGCCTTCGCCACCTGGATCCGTTGCCTCGACGCCTGGCGCGTCATCCCCTATCGCGACCCGGGCCTGCCGAGCTGGCTCCTGCCGGACGACTGGCCGGCGCGGCAGAGTATTCCCGTCTTCCTCGACCTGCGCGACCGGATCCGGCCGCTCGCCGACGCCTTCGTCGACGAGGTGACCGCAGGTAGCCGCGTTCCGATCAGACCGGGAGGTTCGCAATGTCCCTCGCCGAACACGGCAGCGATCCCACGTTGATCCGTGAGGCATTCGCCCGCTACCCGTCCGGCGTCGTCGCGCTCGCGGCTCAGGCGGACGGGGATCCGGCCGTCATGGTCGCCTCGTCGTTCGCGGTCGGCGTCTCACTCGACCCACCGCTGGTGCTCTTCTCGGCGCGCAACGAGTCGCGTACCTGGCACCGGATGCGGGAGTATCCCCGCATCGGGGTGTCGATGCTCAACGCCGACCAGGCGGCGCTGTGCCGCAGCCTGGCCGCCGCCGACGCCGCCACGCGCCTCGGCGACGATCCGGTCGAGCGCACCGCCGAGGGCGCGGTCCTGATCCCCGGCGCGCCACTCTGGCTGGACTGCTCCGTCTTCGGCGAGGTGCCGGCCGGCGATCACACCGTGGTGCTGCTGGAGGTGCACCGGCTCTGGCAGGACAGAGCGCTCGAACCACTGATCTTCCACGATTCGGCCTTCCGGCGGCTGGACGCGGCATGACGACCGCCGATGCCGTTCGGGCTGCGCACCGGCCGGCCGGGCACCGGCTCGGCATCGCGGTCGGCATGCCGGCGCCGGACGCCCTGGTCGACGGCCTCGCGGCGATCCTGCGGGCCGGCGGTCAGGACCCGCGGCGGCGGCTGGCCAGGTTGCGGCCTCGCTACGGCGAGACGGCCACCCGGCCTGAGGACGTCGCCTACTTCATCGACCGCTACGGGCACGAGTACACCGTGGTCGTGCTCGGCCCGACACACACCAGTGACGCCGTGATCGCGGCGTGCCGCGCCGAGGGCTGTGCGCTGGTCCTCGACGACTCCACCGGCTGACCCCCGCAAGCCGCCCCCATACGCACCGTCCTCGGCCCACAACGGGATGCTTTATCGCAATTTATCGGTATGAGCTACGAACAATCGATTGGACCTATCATGACCACCCTTCGACGTTCACGTACCGCTCTGGCCGCCCCGGCCGCCCTGCTGGCCCTCGCCACCGTCCTCGCCGGATGTTCCTCCGGGGACGACACCACCGCAGAGCCCGTATCCTCCGCCGCGGTGGACAGCGCTCTCGCCGCCGAACTGCCCGACGCCGTCAAGACGGCCGGGGCCATCACCGCCGGCGCGCTCTGGGAAACCCCACCGGTCATCAGCGTCACCGTCTCCGACACCTCGACACCGGTCGGCGTCGCGCCCGACCTGGCCGCGGCCGTCGGCTCGGTGCTGGGCGTGAAGGTCGAGTGGAAGAACATGCAGTGGCCCGCGCAGCTGCCCGGCGTGCAGTCGGGATCCGTCGACGTGCTCTGGGGCCAGGTCTCGGCCACCGCGGAGCGGGAGAAGAGCGTCGTCGACCTGGTGCCCTTCTACAAGTCCACGATGGCCCTGCTCCTGCCCGCGGACAAGGCGTCCGGCGTCACCGGGCTGGCCTCCATGTGCGGCAAGAAGGTGGGCCTTCCCGTCGGCTCGGTCCAGTCCAAGGTGGCGCAGACGGTCAGCGACGCCTCCTGCGCGGGCAACCCGATCAAGCTGGCCGAGTACTCCGGCGCCACGGCCGCGATCAGCGCGGTCAAGGCCGGCACGATCGATGCCTGGATGGACTCGACCAGCAGCCAGGAGGAGGTCGTCGAGCAGAGCGGTGCCACGTTCGCCGTCGCCGAACTGCCGGCCACCGAGTTCCCGCCGACCTACACCAGCATCGCGGTCGGCAAGAGCCAGCCCGGCCTCACCAAGGCGCTGCTCGGCGCGATGCAGAAGATCGTCGCCGACGGCACCTACGGCAAGATCATGGCCAAGTACGGCATGCAGGGCTCCGAGGTGACCGCGCAGGAAGTGGTGGCGAACCCGGTGACCAAAACCGCCATCGGCCAGACGGCCTTCTGACCCCGCCATGCGCTTCAGCATCCGGATCGGCAGTGGCGTCCCGGCCCGCGTCTTCCGCGACTGCGCGCTCACCGCGGAGGAGTTCGGCTTCGACCAGGTCTGGACCGGCAACGACCTGCTGCGCCGTTCGGGCGTCGTGCCGGTCACCCTGGCCCTCGCCGCGACCAGCCGGATCCACGTCGGGTCCAGCGTGCTGAATCCCGTCTCCCTGCACCCGGCCGAGATCGCGATGATCGCGGCCGGGTTGCAGGACCTCAGCGACGGGCGCTACCTGCTCGGGATCGGCGCGGGATCCGAGGTGTTCCTGCGCTGGGCCGGGCTCGAGCCGGGCACGCCGGTGCGGCGGACCCGGGAAGGGCTGCGGGCCGTGCGCACCCTGCTGGCCGGCGGCGTGCCGAGCGGCTGGCACGAACGGGCGGTGCTCAAGGACGGGCCGCCCGCCGCGACCCCGATCTACGTGGGTGCGATGGGCCCGCAGATGCTCGCCCTCGCGGGGCGTGAGGCCGACGGCGTCCTCGCACTCTGCCTCCCGCCGGACCGCCTCGACTGGTTCACCGCACAGGTCGGCGCCACGAAACCGGACTTCGACCTGGCCTGCTGCCTGTGGGTGTCGATCGACGAGGACCGGGACGCCGCCCGCGCCCACCTCGCCCAGAAGATCGCCGCCTACTCCGGGTCGCTGGCGCCGGCCACGCTCGAGGCCGGAGGCTTCGACGTCGAGAAGTTCCGGTACGTCCAGTCTCTCGTCACCGCCGGCGACCCGGCCGCCGCCGCGGCCGCCGTCGACGACGACATGCTGCGGCTCGGCATCGCGGGCGACGTCCGCGACGTCACCCACCGCTGCCAGGAGCTGATCAGCTCCGGCGTCCGACACCTCTCCTTCGGACAGCCCCTGGGCGCCTCGCTCACCGACGCCGTCGCCCTGCTCGGCCGTTCGGTCCTGCCCCTACTGCGAACCGGAGACCACCGATGAGCATCACCTCGGCCGCGCTGCCCGCCCTGCGTGAGCCACTCACCAGTGCTGACATCCTCGCCAACGTCGAGACCCTGATCCCGGTCGTACGGGAGGAGGCCGACGCCACCGAGGCCGACGCCGCCCTCACCGACCGGATGCGGGAGGCCCTGCGGGCGGCCGGCGCCTTCCGGGTGGGCTTTCCGAAGCACCGCGGGGGCCCCGCGATGAGCCTGACCGACCAGACCCGCATGGTCGAGGCGGTGGCGACCGCCGACGCCGGCGTCGCCTGGAACATGACCGTGCTGGCGGCCACCGGCTTCTACGCCGGCCGGCTCGGCGACGACGCCTTCGCCGAGCTGTACCCGACCCTCGACGTGCCGACCTGCGGCTCGTTCCATCCCAAGGGCCGGGCCGTCGAGGTCGACGGTGGCTACCGGGTGACCGGCCGCTGGAAGTTCGGCAGCGGCGTCCGCGCCGCCGAGCGGATCGTGGCCGGCGTCGAGGTCGAGCGCGACGGCGAGAAGGTCCGCAAGCCCGACGGCAGCGTTCTCACGCTCGGGGTCTGGCTGCCCGTCGACCAGGTCACGCTGATCGACGACTGGCAGGTGATCGGCCTGCGCGGTTCCGGTAGTCAGAGCTACGCCGTGACCGACGCCTTCGTGCCCGGACACCACAGCTTCGACCGGTTCCTGGCCCCCGACCCCACGGCCGAGCCCCTCAACAAGCACGTCGACCTGCCCTTCTACAGCATGGCTGGCATCTCGGTCGGCGTCGCCCAGCACGCCGTCGACCTGGCGACCGCTCAGCTGGGCAGCGGCGTCCGCCAGCCGACCGAACGCCAGCTGCACCTGCTCGGCGAAGCCAGCACCTACGTGCGGGCCGCCCGCAGTCTGATCCTCGACGGCGTCCGGGGCATCGACGAACGGATCTTCACCGACGGCATGGCCCCCGACGACCTGACGATGGCGCGCGGCGACGCGCCCCTGGCGCAGGAATTCACCCGGACCGTCCTCGACCGCTGCGCCGAGATCCTCGGCTCCCAGATCATCTACGACAGCTTCCCGTTCGAGCGGCTGGTGCGCGACGGCACCGGCATCACCGCGCACGCGTCCACCTGGCGCAGCCGCTGGACGTTGGTCGGCCGTGCCCTCGTGGAGGCGGCCCGATGACCGACGCCGCAGCGGCGACCACCGCCGCACCCAGTCTCGCGCCACGGCGCGACGTCGTCCCCGTACGGCACTGGGGCCGGACGGTCGGCGCCGCCATCGTCGTGCTGCTGGTGGCCGGCGGCGTCTACAGCCTCGCCACCAATCCCAACTTCGAATGGAGCGTGGTCGGCGACTTCCTCTTCGCCCCGACCGTCCTCAAGGGCCTGCTGCTGACCCTGGAGATCACCGCGATCGGCATGGTCTTCGCGCTGATCCTCGCCGTGGTGATCGGCGTGATGCGGATGTCGCCGAGCCGGATCATCGCCGGTTTCGCGGCCGCCTGGGTGTTCGTCTTCCGCGGCATCCCACTGATCGTCCTGCTGATTCTCGTCGGCAACCTCGGACTGTTCTTCAAGAACATCGTGATCGGCATCCCGTTCACCGGCGTCCAGTTCTGGTCGGCTCCGGTCGGCGACGTCGTCACCCCCTTCGTGGCCTCGGTGATCGGGCTGTCCCTGGCCGGCTCCGGCTACATGGCCGAGGTGGTGCGCAGCGGTTTGCTCGCCATCGGCAAGGGCCAGCACGAGACGGCCAAGGCGCTCGGACTCACCCGGGCCCAGGCGCTGCGCCACATCGTGCTCCCACAGGCCCTACGAGTGATCATTCCGCCGCTCGGCAACGAGGCCATCGGCATGCTCAAGGCGTCGGCCATCGTGTCGGTGATCGCCGGCGGAGACCTGCTGACCGTCGTGCAGGGCATCAGCGGCATCAACTTCCGCACGATCGAGATGCTCACCGTCGCCACCATCTGGTATCTGCTGGTGATCGCCGTGTCCTCGGTCGGTCAGTACTTCCTGGAACGGAGGGCCGCCGAGCGATGAGCGACGTGATGATCGACATTCGGGGCGTGGCCAAGTGGTACGGCCAGCACCAGGTCCTGCACGACATCGACCTGCGGGTCGGGCGCGGCGAGACGGTCTGCGTCATCGGGCCGTCCGGTTCGGGCAAGAGCACGCTGCTGCGCACCATCAACCACCTCGAGGACATCAACGCCGGCAGCATCTCGGTCGACGGCGAGCTCGTCGGCTACCGGGAGCGCGGCGGCCGGCTGCACGAGCTGCGCGAGTCGGACGCCTGCCGGCAGCGGCTCGGCATCGGCATGGTCTTCCAGCAGTTCAACCTGTTCCCGCACATGACCGTGCTGGACAACGTCGCGTTCGCCCCGATCAAGGTGAAGCGGCAGGACCCGGCCGCGGCCCGCGCGTACGCCCGCGAGTTGCTCGGCCGGGTGGGACTGACCGGCAAGGAGTCCGCGTACCCGTCCAAGCTCTCCGGCGGCCAGCAGCAGCGCGTCGCCATCGCCCGCGCCCTGGCGATGCGCCCGCAGGTCATGCTCTTCGACGAGCCGACCAGCGCGCTCGACCCCGAACTGGTCGGCGAGGTCCTCACCGTCATGAAGGACCTGGCGCTCACCGGCGGCATCACCCTCGTCGTGGTCACCCACGAGATGGGCTTCGCCCGCGAGGTCGGCGACCGGGTGGTCTTCATGGACCAGGGCCGCATCGTCGAGACGGGCACACCCGAGCAGGTGCTCGGCAACCCCGCTCAGGAACGCACCCGGGCGTTCCTGTCGGCGGTCCTGCGATGAGCCGGGTGGCACTGGTCGCCGGCGGCTCGGGACCGATCGGCGCGGCGGTCGCCGGCCGGCTGGTCGCTTCCGGGTACCGGGTCGCGCTGCACTTCCACCGCCGGCCCGACGCGGCGGCGAAGACCATGGCCGAGTTCGGCGACGGCCACCTCGTGGTCGGCGCCGACCTGGGCGACCCGGCTTCCCTCGACGTCGCGGTGACCCGGGTGGAGGACGAGCTCGGCCCCGTCGCCGTCCTGGTCAACTCGGCGCACCCCGGAAGACCCGAGCAGGCTCCGGTCGCCGAGCTGTCCGTGGGCGGGCTCGCCGCTCAGCTCAGCGCCGTCGGGGCACACGCCGCGCTCTGCGCCCGCGTCGTGCCCGGCATGCGGTCGGCCGGCTGGGGACGGGTGGTCTACGTGTCCGGTGCGCTGATGGCCCGTCCCGCGCCCGGGTACGGGGCGTACGGCGCGGCCAAGGCGGCAGCGAGCGTGCTCACCCGGTATCTCGCGGTGGAGGAGGGCCGCCACGGAATCACCGCCAACGTCGTGGCGCCCGGCCGGGTGGCGGTGGCGGGCGAGGAGCTGACCCCGGCCCAGCGCGCGCTCGCCACGAAGCTCCGGGAGCGCATGGCGCTGCCCGCGTTCCCGGACCCGTCCGACGTGGCCGACGCCGTGCTGACGTTCGTGAACTCGGGCGCGCTGACCGGGCAGACGCTCTGGGTGACCGGCGGGGAACCGATCGATGGGTGAGTCCCTGCTTCCGGGTGCCCGGCGGATACGCATCGTCGTCGAGCGGGCCGACCGGCCACGCTGCGGCATCCGCGTCGGCGACCACTGCGACGTCGACGGCACCGGACTGTCCACCGGCGGCCGGCCCTTCTGCCCGCAGGCGCTCATGGGCGTCCTGCCGGTGCTGGGCATGCGGCAGAGCCCGATCGACCTCGCCAGCTGGCTGGTGCGCAAGCCGTACCTGTGCTGCCCGGACGCGGAGGAGAACGTCGTGCTCAAGCTGGAGGTCCTCGAATGAGCGGAGTACGCGTGCGCTGCACCGTCGAGGACATGAACTACTCGGCCTGCGGCCTGCGGCCCGGCGACTGGTTCGAACTGGACGCCACCGGGCTGACCGTGCCCGAGGGCACCCGCTTCTGTTACTTCGCCATCGCCTCGCTGATTCCGGCGCTGCTGGGTCGGCTGGACGCCGACGAGCCCGACGCGTACCTGCGCGGCCGACCCCTGCTGGCGTGTCCCGATCCGCCGGAGGCCCTGCACATCAGAGTGGAGGTGGCGCCATGAGGCCCGTGACCTTCAGCGTCCGCATCGGTGGCCACGGCGTCCAGGCGACCGCCGACCAGGCGGTCCTCGTCGAGGAGGCGGGATTCGACCAGGTGTGGACGGGCAACGACATCTTCGGCGAGCCCGGCCTGGTGACCCTCGCCGCGATCGCGATGCGCACCAGCCGGATCCGCTTCGGCTCCGGCGTGATCGACCCGGTGTCACTGCACCCCGCCCAGATAGCCATGTACGCCTCCGGTCTGCAGGAGCTGTCCGGCGACCGGTTCCTGCTCGGCCTCGGCGCCGGATCGGACGTCTTCTTCCGCTGGGGCGGGATCGAGCCGAAGACGCCGGTCGTGCGTACCCGGGAGGCGGTGATCGCCATCCGCGAGCTGGTCAACGGCCGCAGCCCCGCCGGTGTCCCCGGCGTCGCCGAGGGCTGGAGCGAGCAGGCCGTGCTGCGCTCCTGGCGTCCCACCCCCATCTACATCGGCGCGATGGGCCCGCGCATGCTCGACCTGACCGGCCGCCTGGCCGACGGCGCACTCCCGCTCTGCCTGCCGCCGCGCCACGTGCACGGCGTGATCGAGCAACTCGCCGCCGGTGCCGCCAAGGCCGGTCGTTCCATCGAGGACCTGGACGTGGCGGCCTGCATCTGGGCATCCGTTTCGGACGACCGGGCTGCTGCCCGGCACCTGCTGGCCCGGCACATCGCGCTGTACAGCGGCTCGCTGTCGACCAGCGCGCTGGTCGCCAACGGGCTCGACCCGGACGAGTTCGCCCGTACCCAGGAGCTGATGCTCGCCGGCCGCCAGGCCGACGCCGTCGACTCCGTCACCGACGCCATGCTCGGCCTCGGCATCGTCGGCGGGGCCGGCGACGTGATCGACCAGTGCGCCCAGCTCATCGACGCGGGCGTCCGGCACATCTCGTTCGGCCCACCGCTGGGCCCCGACCCCGTGGCCACGGTCCGGCTGATCGGCGCCGAGGTCCTGCCCGTCCTCCGCAAGTCCCTGAACGCCTGAGGAGTGTCATGGTCATCATCCACGGCGGCATCGTCGTCGACCCCGCCCGCACCGCCGAGGTCGACGCGGCCGCGGTCACCTTCCAGAAGGCATCCAGGGGCGAGGACGGCTGCCTGGAGTACCAGCTCTCCTGGCTGGCCGGCTCGCCCGCCGAGCTGCGTCTGCTGGAGATCTGGGAGAGCCGGGAGAAGCACCAGGCCCACCGGGAGGCCGCCCACACGGTGGCGTGGACATCCTTCATTCGCGGCGTCGCAGTGGCCCCGGCGAGTTTCACCGACCTGACCACGGCGGACTGACCCGCACGAACCAGCAGGTCGATGCGGGGAGGCCGCCGCACACGGCCTGCTGCCCGGTCCCGGCGCGGACGGGCGGGTGATCAGTCGAGGCAGAACTCGTTGCCCTCGGGGTCGGCCATGACGAGGTGGCCCGCGTCGAGCGGGGGAGCGGGCTCGAAGCGTTCGAGCCGGGTCGCACCGAGGGCGACGAGCCGCTCGGCCTCCGCCTCCAGGGCCGCCATCCGCGCGTCGCCGGCCAGCCCCGGGGCGGCCCGCACGTCGAGGTGCACCCGGTTCTTGACCCGCTTGGGCTCCGGCACCCGCTGGAAGAACAGCCGTGGCGCGGAGCCGGCGGGGTCGACCACCGCCGAGGCGTCGTTGCGGCGCTCGGGCGGCACACCCATCGCCTCCAGCGCCTGCTCCCACGACTCGAAGCCGGGCGGCGGGGCCTGCACCTGGTGGCCGAGGACCTCGGCCCAGAAGGCCGCCAGCCGGGCCGGGTCGGCGCAGTCGAACGTGATCTGAACGTCGGTCATGGTGCCAGCCTCCGGCATATTGCGGACAGTTGCGTTCCTAGACCTGTGCAACGATCGGCGGGTGACCGCCGAGGCGACGACCGAGCGGGTGCTGCGGCTGCTGGCGCTGCTGCAACGGCGGCCGTCCTGGACCGCCGCCGAGATCGCCGCCGAGCTGGGCGTCACCGACCGCTCGGTGCGCCGAGACGTGCAGCGGCTGCGCGCGCTCGGCTACCCGGTGCACGCCACGGCGGGCGTCGGCGGCGGCTACCAGCTTGGCGCGGGCACCCGGCTGCCGCCGCTGCTGTTCGACGACGAGGAGGCGATCGCCACGGCGGTGTCCCTGCGGCTGGCCTCGGGTGGCACGATCGCCGGGGCGCAGGAGGCCGCGCTGCGGGCGCTCACCAAGCTCGACCAGGTGATGCCCGCGCGGCTGCGCGCCGAGGTGCGGGCCGTGCACGCGGCCACCGACACCCTGGTCGGTCCCGGCGTCGAGATCGACCCGGAGCTGCTGGTGACCCTCGCGCGGGCCTGCCGCGACGCCGTGCGGGTCCGGTTCCGGTACGCCGGCCGCGACGGCGGGGAGCGCGAGCGCACGGTCGAGCCGGTGCGGATGGTCACCACCGGCCGCCGCTGGTACCTGATGGCCTGGGACGTCGACCGCGACGACTGGCGCACCTTCCGGCTGGACCGGATGCGCCAGACGGCGGCGACGACGTGGCGCTTCCGGGCACGGGAGCATCCGGACCCGGTCGCCTACGTGCGGCGGTCCGTGGCCGAGGCCCCGTACCGGCACCTCGCCCGGGTGCGCGTGCACGCCGCGCCCGACGTGCTGCGGGAGTTGGTGCCGCCGCAGGTGGGGCGCGTCGAGGACGACCGCGACGGGTGGTGCGTGCTCGTCGTCGGCGGGGACGACCTGGACTGGCTCGCCCTGCACGTGGCCCGGCTGGGCTTCGAGGCGCAGGTGCTGGAGCCGGCGGAGCTGCGGCAGGCCCTCGCCCGGCTCGCCCGCCGCCTCGCGGCGATGGCCGAGCCGCGCTGACGGACGCCAGGCTCTGCCTGCCCGGTTGAGCGCCGAGAGGGTGCGCTCAGGTCACGCCGAGGGTGCCGGCGAGCTGGACGATCGTGCCCGGGGCGTGCGGGTCGCGGGCCACCCGGGCGAGCAACGTTCGCGCCGCCGGCCGGTGGCGTACCTCGGCGGACGCGGTGCGGTGGGCGTCCAGCAGTGTCCGGCCGGCGTTGGCGGGGTCATCGGTGTGGAGATAGGCGCGGGCGGCGTCGAGCAGGTGGGCGGCGCGGTGTTCAGCGGGCAGCCAGCGCCAGCCGTCGCGTGCGGTGGCCTTCCGGTGCCAGGTGATGGCGTCGTGCGCGTCGCCGAGGTCGACGGCTGCCGCAGCCCGGGCCAGGTCGACGGCGACGGGCCCGAACCCGGTGCGGTGGTGGTCGTGGCCGTCGCCCACCCGGGAGGCAAGGGTGGCGGCTTCGGCAATGAGGTCGGCGGTGGTCCGATGGTCGCCGGTTCGGGCGGCGGCCAGGGCGGCCTGGAGGAGCAGCGTGCCGCACAGCGACAGTTCGGCGGGGGTGCCGCTGGCCAGGTCGGGTGGGGCGATCCGGTACGCCGGGTGGCGTGTCGGCCGGCCCAGAGCGATCTCGTACGTCGACAGGGCCGTCCCGATCCGGTCCACGCCCTCGGCCCGTTCGGTCACGTCGGCGGGGCGGGCGTCCCGGCCGAGCAGCACTGCCGCATCGATCCGCAGGACGGCGGCGATTTCCTGGAGTGTGGACAACTTGTCGAGTGCTCGCACACCCCGTTCGACCTTGTCCACCCAGCTCTTGGACTTGCCGAGCCGATCGGCGAAGACCTGCTGCGACAGCTTCCGCCGACCGCGCCAGTAGGCGACCCGGCGGCCTACCGGCAGCAACTCGTCGCTCACCGCCACCGTGCCCAACGCGTGTTGGTCGGGCGGGCGGACGACCGCCGGGCTCCACAGTCCGGGCAGCTCAGCACCGACCCGCACCGCTGACACCACCGCGACTTGACCCTGAACAGGAACAGCCCAGCCGCGAAACCGAGCGCCGCCGTCGGTACCAGCGCGATCGATGACATCGAATTCCACCTCCCTGGCGTGGCCCTTACTCGGCCGGGTCCCCTCGTGGCCGCTGCTCGACGACCCAGCACGTACGATTCCCTGCCGAACCCGATAGTGTCAAATATGACAGGTGTTAAATGCGACAGTGTCTTCTCGCATAGCTTCGGTCTATGGTCCGGAGGCTGTATGGGAGCGCAGAGCTACAGGAACGTCTTGGTGTCTCCCGCGCCCGGATCGTGCAGATCGTTTCCCGGCCGGACTTCCCGCCCCCGTTCGACCGACTGGCCGGCGGAGCGGTGTGGCTGGTCGAGGACGTGGAGGCGTGGATTGACGTGCACCGGCCACACCAGGCCAGAGGCGTGGACCCGGACGCCCCGTAACGGGAAAGCACTATCGCTTGAGCTGGCGCGAGGCGCAGCAAGGTCCGATGGGGGTGCACTTCGGACATGCCCATACCGACTGGCGGCTACCGTGAGGTCGCCGAGGACGTCGCTGCCCGGATCAGGACCGGCGAGTACGCCCTGGGCGATCGTCTGCCGACGTACCGGGAACTCTCCGACCTGTACCAGGTCAGCGTCACCACCGTGCAGCGAGCCGTGATCATCTTGCAGGACCGCGGCCTGGTGGTCGGGTTGCAGGGTCGAGGGCTGTGGGTGGCGGAGGGTCCGCGAGGCGAACAGCGTTGACGGCGGCCATCGCATGACGTCCGGGTCGGCGGGATATGGGTGTGACGGCGGGAAGGCTCGCGGTCGCTGAGCCGTGGGTCTTGCATGATCGTCTGCTGATTGAGGAGACGACACGCCGGGCGAGTTCTCCAGAAACAGCGGACGATCATGGAATGCCGGCCACCCCAGGGGATTGCGCCGCCCTGCCCGTTGGTGACGGGTGCGGCAGCGTCCGGCTCACGCCTCAGCGTCAGCGCCACGGCTCTTCGGGTCGCCGGTGCGCCGGTGGTGGGCCAGCAGCCTGGACAGCAGCTCGGTCAGCCGCTGTCGCTCCTCGGGTGACAGCGGAGCCAGCAGTTGGTCCTGGCATTCGGCCAGCCGCTCCTCCAGTCGACGCAGCTGCCGCCTGCCCGCAGCGGTCAACGAGATGATGTTGCGCCGGTGGTCGGCGGGGTCCGGGGCCCGCTCGACCAGCTTGCGATCGGCGAGCTCGTTGATCGCCGCCACCATGTCGCTGAGGTGGATGCCGCTGCGGCGGCCCAGCGTGGCCTGGCTGGCCGGGCCGAACTCCTGAAGCGTCGCCAGTAGGCGGTAGTGGTAACCGCGGGCCTGGACGGACGAGAACCCGTCGCTCACCAGGCGCTGCGCGTGGCTGGCGGTCTGGGTGAGTAGCCAGCTGGGCAGGCTCTCCCAGCTGGCGGGCGTCCTGTCGGCTGGGTTCTCCATGTGACAAGCCTAACAATCGTTGGGAGCACTAACGATGACGGTATCGTTTGTTGCACGAACGTTCGGGAGGCAAACGAATCTCCTCTGGAGGCAAGGACATGATCCAACCGTTCCGCATCGACATCCCCCAGGCCGATCTCGACGACCTGAGCGACCGACTCTCTCGCACCCGGTGGCCCAACGAGATCGCCGACGCCGGGTGGGACTACGGCTTCCCGCAGGCGCGGCTCAGGGAACTGGCCGAACACTGGCGCACCGGCTACGACTGGCGCGCGCATGAGGCCGCGCTCAACGAGCTTCCGCACTTCACCACCGAGATCGACGGCCAGCACATCCACTTCGTTCACGTCAGGTCCGCGAAACCGGACGCGCTCGCGTTGATCCTCACCCACGGCTGGCCCGGCTCGTTCCTGGAGTTTCTCGACGTGATCGAGCCGCTGTCGCGCGACTTCCACCTGGTGATTCCGTCCATCCCGGGCTTCGGCTTCTCCGGGCCGACCCACGAGCGCGGCTGGGACGTCGTCCGGGTGGCGCGGGCCTGGGCCGAGCTGATGCGCCGTCTCGGGTACGAGCGCTACGGCGCGCAGGGCGGCGACTTCGGCTCGGGCATCTCGTTGGCGCTCGGCACGGTGGCCCCCGAGCAGGTCGTCGGGGTGCACGTCAACTACCTGCCGACCCGGCCGCTGCCGGACGCCGACATCCGCCTGTCCGAGACGGACGAGGCCCGGCTGGACAAGGTCAGGCAGCTGATGACGAACCGGCCGCCGTTCCAGGCGCTGCAGGCCACCACCCCGCAGACCATCGGCTACGCGCTGACCGACTCGCCCGTCGGCCAGCTGGCCTGGATCGCCGAGCGCTTCGCGCAGTGGACGGACCCGCGCTCACCGATCAGCGACGAGCGGATGCTCACCGACATCTCGCTGTACTGGCTGACCGCCACCGCGGCTTCTTCGGCGCGACTGCACCGCGAGGCCCCGCGTCGGATCGAGCAGTGCCCGGTGCCGGTCGGGGTGGCGGTGTTCCCGCACGACATCACGCAGGCTGTGCGACCGCTGGCCGAGCGGCTGTACGACATCCGGCACTGGTCGGAGTTCGAGCGCGGGGGCCACTTCGCCGCGATGGAGGTGCCGGAGCTGCTCGCCCGCTGGGCGGGCGAGCAGCTCCAGCACGGGCAACCCGGTCAGCCGCCCGTCGGCGGCTCCAGCCGGCCCGTGGCGGCCAGGCCCCGGTACCAGTGGGCGCTGTCCTTCCAGATCCGCTCCTGGGTGTCGTAGTCGACCCGGATGATGCCGAAGCGCCGGTCGTACCCGTACCCCCACTCGAAGTTGTCCAGCAGCGACCAGACGAAGTAGCCGCGCACGTCCGCGCCCGCGTCCATGGCCGCGCCGACCGCGTCGACGTGCCGGTACAGGTAGTCCAGCCGCCGGTCGTCGTGGACCCGGCCGTCGGGGGTGACCACGTCGTCGAACGCCGCGCCGTTCTCGGTGATCATCAGCGGCAGCCCGGGGTGTTCCCGGTGCAGCCGCAGCAGCAGCTCGGTCAGGCCGGCGGGCTCGATGTTCCAGCCCATCGCCGTGTACGGGCCCGGCTGCGGCAGGAAGTCGACGTCGTCGGCGCCGACCCACGGGGTGTGCACCGAGCTGCCGTGCCCGTCGTTGTCCGAGCGGGCCGAAACCCCGTCCCAGGCCCGGACCAGGGTGGTCGAGTAGTAGTTGACCCCGAGCACGTCCAGCGGCACCGCGATCGTGCGCTCGTCGCCGTCGCGCACGAACGACCAGTCGGTCACCGTCGCGGTGTCGGCGAGCAGGTCCGCCGGGTACGCCCCGTCGAGCATCGGGCCGAGGAACGCCCGGTTTGCCAGCGCGTCGATGCGGCGCACCGCGTCGGCGTCGGCCGCCGAGGCCGACGCCGGCCGGATCACGTGCAGGTTCAGCGTCACCGACAGCTCCGCCGCCGGCGCCAGCTCGCGCACCACCCGACCGGCCAGGCCGTGGGCCAGGTTGAGATGGTGTACGGCGGCCAGCGCCCCGGCCGGCTCGGTGCGGCCCGGCGCATGCACCCCGGAGCCGTAGCCGAGGTACGCCGAGCACCACGGCTCGTTGAACGTCGTCCAGGTGTGCACCCGGTCGCCGAGCGCCTCGACGACGCCGGCCGCGTAGTCCCGGAAGCGTAGGGCGGTGTCCCGCGCCGGCCAGCCGCCGGCGTCCTCCAGTTCCTGCGGCAGGTCCCAGTGGTACATGGTGGCCACCGGCCGCACGCCCCGCTCCAGCAGCCCGTCGACGAGCCGGGAGTAGAAGTCCAGCCCGGCCCGGTTGACCGCCCCGGAGCCGCCGGGCTGCACCCGGGGCCAGGAGATCGAGAACCGGTACGCGGCGAGCCCCAGGTCGGCGATGTGCCCCAGGTCCTCGGGCCACCGGTGGTAGTGGTCGGCGGCCACGTCGCCGGTGTCCCCGTTCAGCGTGCGGCCCGGGGTGTGGCTGTAGGTGTCCCAGATCGACGAGCCGCGCCCGTCCTCGGTGGCCCCGCCCTCGATCTGGTACGCCGCCGTGGCCGAGCCCCACACGAAGCCCTCGGGAAACACCCGGGTCACCGGTTCGCCTCCGTTCCCCGCACGTCGCCGCCGTGGCCGGGCGACTTCGATCTCAGCACGTCGCAGCCGTACCCGGACGACGCGCCGGCCACCAGCTCGACGGCGGCCGTCCCGTCGTCGTACCGCACCTCGAACTCGGCCACCGGCCCGCCGCCGGGCGAGGGGATGCGCACCCGGGTCCGCTGCCCGTCGACGGGCGCGAACAGCCGCAGCCGCACGCCGTCGGCCCATTCGTAGTCGGGCCGGTCGTGCGTCGAGCCGAACGGGATCACCGACCCGGGGCGGGCGAGCACCGGCAGGCTGTCGTAGTCGTGCTTCTCGGTGATCCACGCCGGCCCGGTGAGCTGCGCGCCGCTGACCAGATGCGTCCAGGTGCCGGCCGGCACGTAGTAGGTGACCTCGCCGTCGGCGCTCATCACGGGCGCGACCAGCACGTCCGGGCCGAGCATGTACTGCCGGTCCAGGTACGCGGCCGTCGGGTCGTCCGGGAACTCCACGACCATGGGCCGCATCACCGGCACCCCGTCGCGGTGCGCCTCCTCGGCCGCCGCCGCCAGATAGGGCATCAGGCGCAACTTGAGCCGGGTGAAATGGCGCAGCACCTCCACGGCCTCGTCGTCGTACGCCCACGGCACCCGGTACGAGCCGGAGCCGTGCAGCCGCGAGTGCGAGGAGAGCAGCCCGAACGCGATCCACCGCTTGAACACGGCCGGGTCGGGGGTGCCCTCGAAGCCGCCGATGTCGTGGCTCCAGTAGCCGAACCCGGACGCCGACAGCGACAGTCCGCCGCGCAGCGACTCGGCCATCGCCACGAACGTCGACTCGCAGTCGCCGCCCCAGTGCACCGGGAACTGCTGGCCGCCGGCCGTGGCCGACCGGGCGAACACGACCGCCTCACCGACGCCGCGCTCGGCCTCCAGCAGCTCGAAGACCGCCTTGTTGTAGAGGTAGGCGTAGTAGTTGTGCATCCGCTGCGGGTCCGACCCGTCGTGCCAGACCACCTCGGTGGGGATGCGCTCGCCGAAGTCGGTCTTGAAGCAGTCGACGCCCATGTCGAGCAGGACCTTGAGCTTGCTGTTGAACCAGGCCACCGCGTCGGGGTTGGTGAAGTCGACAAGCGCCATGCCGGCCTGCCACTTGTCCCACTGCCAGACCGACCCGTCGGGGTTGCGCACCAGGTAGCCGGCCCGGCGGCCCTCCTCGAACAGGTAGGAGCGCTGGGCGATGTACGGGTTGATCCAGACGCACACCTTCAGGCCGCGCTCGTGCAGCCGGCGCAGCATCCCTTCGGGGTCGGGGAAGGTCGCCGGGTCCCACACGAAGTCGACCCAGTGGAACTGCCGCATCCAGAAGCAGTCGAAGTGGAACACCGACAGCGGCAGGTCCCGCTCGGCCATCCCGTCGATGAACTCGGTGACGGTCTTCTCGTCGTACGACGTGGTGAACGACGTCGACAGCCACAGCCCGTACGACCAGGCCGGGACGCGGGCCGGGCGGCCGGTGAGCGCGGTGTAGCGGCGCAGCACGTCCTTCGGGGTGGGCCCGTCGATCAGGTAGTAGGTCAGCGACTGCCCCTCGACGCTGAACTGGGCCTGCGAGACGACCTCCGAGCCGACCTCGAACGACACGTGCTCGGGGTGGTCGACGAAGACGCCGTAGCCGGCGCTGCTGAGATAGAACGGCACGTTCTTGTACGCCTGCTCGCTGGCGGTGCCGCCGTCGGCGTTCCAGATTTCGACGGTCTGCCCGTTCTTGACGAACGGGCCGAACCGCTCGCCGAGGCCGTAGATCGTCTCACCGACGCCCAGCGCCAGCCGGTCGTGGACGAAGTGTCGGCCCTCGCCGTCGGTGACGACGCCGATGCTGCGCTCGGTGGACGAGGTGACCAGGCGGTCGCCGCGCAGGAAGTCGACCCGCCACCGGTCGACGAGCGTGACCCGGGCGGTCAGCTCACCGGTGGTCAGCGCCGCGCTGACGCCGGTGACCTCGACGGTGACCGGGTGGTCGTCGCCGGCCGCGAGGGCGAAGCGCGGCTGCTTCGGCAGCCCGCCGGAGTGGTGCCCGACGGTCACCCCGATCACGCCGGGGGCGGGGGAGAAGAACTGTACGGTGACGACCGGACGGTTGAGGGTGTCGCCCCGCCCGGTGATATGACCGGTCGGCGCGAAGACGGTGAAGCCGCGTTCGTCGGGCTCCACCGATTCGACTGTGCCGGGGCGCAGGACGGTGACCCCCGGACGCAGTTGCCAGTACCCGTCGGTGAACTTCACTTCTCGGCTCCTACCGTGATGCCGCGGCTCAGCGTGCGCTGGAAGATGAGGAAGAACACGATCGCCGGGACGAGGCTGATCAGCGCCCCGGCGTTGGTGGTGGGGGCGTCCATCAGCCGGTCGCCCTGCAACGACGCGAGGGCCACCGGGATGGTCTGGGTCTGGTTGTCGATGAGCATCACCAGCGGGATGAGGAACTCGTTCCAGGTCCAGATGAAGAAGAAGACCAGCAGCACGGCGAGGGTGGGCCGGACGTTGGGCAGGACGACCCGCCACAGGATCGTCCACTTGCCGGACCCGTCCAGCGCCGCCGCCTCCAGCAGGCTCTTGGGGAACGTGCCGAGCACCGAGGCGAGCAGGTACGTGCCGAACGCGCTCTGGATGACCGTGAAGATGATGATCACGACGAGTCGGGTGTTGTAGAGGCCGACCTCCTTGGCGAAGTAGTAGAGCGGGTACACCAGGGACTCCTGCGGCAGCATGTTCGCCAGCAGGAACGCCCCGACGATCCAGAGCCGGCCCCGGACCCGGCCGATGCCCAGCGCGTACGCGTTGAGCAGCGACACGGCGACCGCGAGCACCGCGACCGAGCCGGCGATGAGCGTGGAGTTCCACAGCTTCTGCGGGAAGTCGACCTGCGTCCAGTACGTGCGCAGGCCCTGGGTGTAGAACTCCGACGGCCAGCTCAGCGGCCCGTCCGTCGAGTATTGCCCGGGCGCCTTGAACGCGTTGAGCAGCATGAACACGAACGGCACCAGCATGACCAGCGCGCCGACGGTGACCACGGCCAGGACGATCCACCGGCCGGCGCCCCGGTGGTGCCGGTCGGGCACAGGAGCGGACCGGCCGGCCTTCGCGGGTGCCGCGGGTGTTTCGGTGAGGGTGACGGACATCAGTCGCTCCCGTCCCGTCGCTCGGCGCGGTGCTGCGCGCGGATGAACAGCAGCGCCACCACCACGATGATCAGTGTCAGCACGGTCGAGATCGCCGACCCGTACCCGACCTGGAGTTTCTTGAAGAACGTGTAGTACGCGAAGTACGACGGCACGTTGGTGGCGTTCTCCGGGCCGCCCCGGGTCAGCGCGTAGATCGGCCCGAACACCTTCATCGCGGCGATGGTGCAGGTGAGGGCCACGACGAACGTCTCCGGCCGGATCTGCGGCAGGGTGATCGCCCGGAACCGGCGGGCCCAGCCCGCGCCGTCGATCTCCGCCGCCTCGTACAGCTCGGGGTCGACCCGCTGCAACGCGGCCATGAACACGACCACCGGGTAGCCGATCTGCACCCAGATCATCACGCCCATCACCGCCGGCAGGGCGGTGTCGGGGTCGCCGAGCCAGTCGTGCGACAGCGCGCCCAGCCCGACGGCGTCGAGCAGCCCGTTGAGGGCCCCGTCGGGGCGCAGGATCCAGCCCCACACGATGCCGGCCACGACGACCGGCAGCACCTGCGGCAGGTAGAACGCGGCCCGCAGGGCGTTGGCGGTGCGCGGCTGGAACCGCCGGCCGATGATGTCGAACAGCACCGCCGCGAGCACCAGCCCGACGACGGTGGGCACCACGACCATCGCCACGATCATGAAGAGGGTGTTGCGGAACGACTGCCAGAAGACGGTGTCGTCGAGCAGTCGCTGGTAGTTCTCCAGCCCGACGAACGTCGGGTCGCCGATGCCGGACCAGCGGGTCAGCGACAGATAGCCGGTGAACAGCAGCGGCCCGCCGATGACCAGCGCGAAGAGCACCGCGCCGGGCAGCAGGTACAGCCAGTACCCCGCGTCGCCGCGCCGGCGGCGGTCGCCCCGGCCGCCCTTCGGGGTGGGGGTGGCCCGGCGTCGGGTGACGAGGGCGTCGGATGCAGCCATGGTGATCCCTCCGGTGCCGGCGGGCGCGTCGCGCAGGGCGCGCCCGCCGGGCGTCCTCGTCAGCCGCGCTTGATCTCCGCGACGCCCTCGTCGTACGGCTTGGCGATCGCGTCGAGCACCTGGTCGGGAGACTTGGACTGGTTGATCAGGCCCTGGAAGCCGGAGACCAGCACGTCGTAGTAGCCCGGGACCGGCCAGTCCGGGTAGAAGGCCAGGCCGTCGGTGGTGCTGATCGCGTTGAAGTTCTCGATCAGCTTCCTGTCCTTCGGGTCGGCGATCTTGGACGGGTCGCCGGCCACCGGGACGCCGCCGTTGTTGCCGATCAGGGCCTGGATCTCCGGGCGCATGGTGATGTCGATGAAGTCGTACGCCAGGTCCTTGGCCTTGCTGGTCGCCGGGACCACCCAGATGTTGCCGGACGAGCCGGCGTGCAGCTTGTTGCCGGGGAACAGGAAGCTGTCCCAGTTGGCCTTCATCTCGGCCTTGAACCGGCCGTACCACCAGCTCCCGGAGACGATCATCGGGGTCTTGCCGGCGATGAACGCGGTGCCCATGTCCTCGGCCTTGGCGCTGGCGGTGTTCTTGCCGACGTAGCCCTTCTTCACCCACTCGGCGAACGTGTCCGCGCCGTACTTGAGCGGGTCGGCCTTGAAGTCCACCGGGTTCTTGTAGAGCTGGTAGTTGTCGACGAACGCCCGGTCGGCCCTGGCGAGCGCGAGCTGGTAGAACAGCTGCCCGGCCGGGTACTCGGCACCGGCGGTGCCCAGCGGGGTGATGCCCTTGGCGACGAAGGTGTCCATCGCGGCGGTCAGCTCGTCGAGCGTCGTCGGGACCTTGACGCCGTTGCGGTCGAACAGGTCCTTGTTGTAGTAGACCATCACGTACTCGCCGTAGTTCGGCACGCCGTACCAGTTGCCGGAGCCCATCACGCCCTTGTCGTCGTACTTGGCGGTGGTCTGCAGGCTGGGGCTGAGCGCCTTGTCCCAGCCGCGCTCGGTCGCCTCGGCCGTGAGGTCGGTGAGCAGACCCTGCTTGGACAGCAGGCCGGCGGTGGCGTTGCCCTTGTTGTACTCCATCACGTCCGGGCCCTCGGACGAGTTGATGATCATCCCGGCGTTCTGCTGGATCTGTTCGAACGCCTTGCGCTCGAAGCGCACCTCGACGCCGGGGTGCTCCTGCTTGAAGACCTCGATCGCCTTGTCCCACGCCACGCCCATGGCGCTGGTCTCGCCCTCGTAGTGCCAGAGCTTGAGCACCTTGGCGCCGCTGGCGCCGGTGTCGGCGTCGTCACCGCAGGCGGTCAGGGCCGCCGTCGCGGCGACGGCCAGGGTCACCGCCGCGACGACTGTGCGGAATCGTTGCATTACCATTCTCCTCGTGAGTATCGAGCCGGTACTCCTCTAGGCCCGTCGTCGCGTGGCAGCGCGGCGGCGGGCTGTGTTCCTGCTCGTCGTCCCCGACGCCTCCGGGTCGGCCGGGTCGGCCTCGCCGTTGGCGTCCCCCGTCGGACGACCGGGAGGCCCGCTGGATCCGCGGACCTCCAACGTGCACGGCAGCAGTTGCTGGTGGATCGGGGCGCTGTCCTGCTCCAGGTGGCGCAGCAGCGCCTCGACCGCGATGCGGCCCAGCGCCGAGCCGGGCGACGTCATCGCGGTCAGCGCGGGGGTGGCCAGCTCGGCGACCTGCGGCGAGGTGACCATCGAGACGACGGAGACGTCGTCGGGCACGGTGAGGCCCCGGCCGGCCAGCCCGCCGAGGATGCCGAAGACGGCCCGCTCGTTCATGGCGAGGACGGCGGTCAGGTCGGGGGCCCGGTCGAAGGCCGTGTCCAGGGCCGCCCGCCCGCCGGCCGCGCTGTCCTCGGTGGGGATCATCAGCGGCTCGACGTCGTGCTCGGCCATCGCCGCGGCGAACGCGTCGCGGGTGCGCAGCGCCGGGCCGTACCCCTCGGCGATGGTCGCGGCCGAGTGGTTGACGTAGACGATCCGCCGGTGGCCGAGGCCGACGAGGTGCGCGACGGCGTCGCGTACGGTGCGGTCGAAGTCGATGTCGACGTACGACAGGTCGGTGGTGTCGCCGGTGCGGCCGATGAGCACCAGCGGCACGCCCGCCTCCCGCAACACGGCCACCCGCTCGTCGTCGAGTTGCACCTCCATCAGCAGCGCGCCGTCGAGCATGCGTTGGCTGGCCAACCGGCGCAGGCCGTCGAGGTCGTCGGCGTCGACGGGGGAGAGCACCAGGTGGTAGCCCGCCGTGCTGGCCGCCGAGGCGGCGCCGGTGACGAAGGCCGTCTCGGTGGCGCCCAGGCCGCGATCGTCCATCGGCAGGAGCAGGCCGAGGATGCGGCTGCGCCGGCTGGCCAGCCCCCGGGCCATCGCGTGCGGCTGGTAGTCCAGCTCCGCCATCGCGGCACGGACCTTGTCGCGGGTGGCCTGGGAAATGGGCCGCGCGCCGGTCAGCACGTACGACACGGTGCTGACGGAGACCCGCGCGAGCCGGGCGACGTCGTGCATCGTGGCCATCGCGCACCTCCCTCACACCGGCTGCCGGACGGGCTCTCGACCTGCGTCGAAACGCCTGGTCGAAGCGCTTAGTCGAAGCGTTTCGACAGACCGTAGGGCACGTGTTACGAGGGCGTCAATAGCCGATGACGAAAATGGGTCGCCGGGCCGCCCCGCCCCCGGCGCGGGTCGGCCCGGCGACGGGCGGGGCCTCTAGACCTCGATGTTGAACCTGCGCAGCACCGACGGCGCGACCAGGCCCACCGTCGCGAGCAGGGAGAGCGCGGTCAGCACGCCGCGCAGCACGACCACCTCGGTCTTGCTGCCGGTGCGCAGGGCGATGCTGTTCGGCAGGCCGACCATCATCCACATCCGGCGCTTGATCGGGATCGGCCAGAGGATCGGCACCCCGGCCCGGGTGATCATGTCGCCGAGGATGTGCACGAAGCAGCCCACCCCGACGGCCAGACCGATCAGCGGGTACCCCCGGTCGCCGGGGAGGTTGGCGAACGTGAACCAGGCGGCGGCGGCCGAGGCCAGGGTCACGATCACCCAGCCCGCGCGTTCCGCCCAGCGGTCGAACAGCCCGCGCAGGGCCAGCCCGAACATGAAGAACAGGATGCCGACCACCGCCCACTTGCCGTACGCGGCGCAGAGCGCGGTGGTGCCCCAGCCGACCAGCACGGTGAACGGGATCGTGTGGGTCAGGGTGCGGTGGCCGTTGTTGCGGCGCGGATCCTTGCTCAGTTTGGTCGCGTAGTAGACGCCGAGGGATATCTTCTCCATCACCTCGGCGACGAAGAGGCTGACCACCCCGAACGTGCGCGCCACCGTGGCCCCGCCCTGGTTGCGGGTCACCTTGCCGGACAGGTCGAGGTCGGGAAAGAGCGCCCCGCCGGCGCAGACCGCGGTGCCGACGGCGAGGGCCAGCGGCGACTGTTGGTAGTCGGCGAACTGGTCGAGCGCCCAGGAGCCGGTCAGCCACACCGCCGCGCCCGACAGCGCGTGGGACGGTCCCATCATGACGCCTCGCCCTCCCCAGGGATCTTGATCCACAAACTAGGCCACTCTGGCAGAGTCGCCGCCGGGGAGCAATCACCTGGACGGTCCACAACGGATGGTGTCGCGAGGCGGTCAGCGCCGTTGTGGCGGGCACCGCCTCGACCGTCCGGGTCGGCTCAGGCCGCGCCGCCGGCCCGGAAGCTGGACCGCATCGTCTCCCGCTCGGTCGCGCCGGCGTCCCATTCCACATCGGGGCCGCTCCAGGCCAGCGACCACGAGCGGGTGCCGGCCGGGATCAGCTGTAGCCCGTGCAGTCGCGCCCCCATCGGCGCGTCCCAGGTGCACTCCCACTCCGCCCCGCGGTCGGCCACCTCCGCCAGCCGGATCTTCGCGTACCGGGGGAGTGCGCCCGCAGCCCTCGCCCGGCGCTCGTTGGCACGCAGCTGCCCCAGCGGGGCGGCGTCGGGGTCGCCCGTCGGGGAGACGGTGAGAATCCGCCGGGCGGACAGGTCCTGGAAGCAGACGGCGGTGCCGTCCCGGTACTGCCGCCAGCCGGGTGGCACGGCGAGCCGGAACCCGGCCGGGTCGGCATACCAGGACCAGCCCGGCGGAGGGCGCAGCGGTTCGTTCGGGGCCGGCGGGACCGTCGGGGGCGGTTCGCCGAACGGGTAGGGCCGCAGGCAGGGAAAGGGCGGGGGTGCGACACCCGCGCGCAGCGGCGGCACCATCGGTCCGTCCGCCGAAGGGCTCGGCGCTGCCTCCGCCGTGGCCGGGGGTGCCACCTGGCGGCCGGTGTGGGGGCTGAACAGCACGAACGCGACGATGTGCGCGGCCACCAGCACGACCGCCACCGCCGCCACGACCAGCGGCAAGCGCCGCCTGGCCGACATGCCGGCGTCCGGCAGCCCGGCCGACACGATGGCGTCCGCCGGCCCGGCCAGCATGATGGCGCCCGGAGGGTCGGCCAGCACCGTGGGGTCCGGGACGGCGGCGTTCGGGGCTCCTGCCGGTGTCGGCTCCTTTCGTGCCGGCCTTTTTCGCGTCGGCCCGTCCCGGCCCGGCGGCCCGGCCGTCCAGCCCGGCACGACCAGCCGGTCCGCGTCGGCGGGCCCGGCCGGGCCCGCCGGCCCGATCGCGTCCGGCGGAACCACCGTGGCCGGCGAGGCGACCGTGACGGGCGAGGGGTCGGCGCCCGGGGCGGCGGCCCTGGCCAGGCGGCGCTGCGTCTCGTCGTGGTCGATCCGGTGCCGCGGGTCCCGGCGCAGCAGGCCCGCCAGGACCGGCCGCAGCGGCCCGGCGTGCGGCGCCGGGTCCGGCGGCCGGGTGGCCAGGGCGCTCAGCGTCGCCATCGCGGTGCTGCGGGCGTACGGGGACCTGCCCTCGACCGCCGCGTGCAGGGTCGCGCCGAGCGACCACAGGTCGGCCTCCACGCTGGAGATCCCCTCGGCGGCCCGCTCCGGGGCGACGAACTGCGGGGAGCCGAGCACCAGCCCCGGCCGGGTCGTCACCCCGTCCCCGCCGTCGAAGACCGCGAGCCCGAAGTCGGTGAGCATCACCCGCCCGTCGTGGGCGACGAGCACGTTGGCGGGCTTGACGTCGCGGTGCAGCACGCCGGCGTGGTGCGCGGCGCGCAGCGCGGCCAGCAGCGCCAGCCCGATCGCGGCGGCCCGCCGCGGCGGCAGCGGCCCGGACGTGTCCAGGATGTTCTGCAACGACCGGGACGGCACGTACTCCATGATCAACCATGGGTCGTCGTCGACCGGCACCACGTCGTAGACCCGGACCACGTTGGGGTGGTTGAGCCGCGCCGTCGTGCGCGCCTCCCGCAGCGTACGCAGGCGCAGCTCGTCGAGCTCGTCGCCGGCCAGCACGGCCGGCGGGACGACCTGCTTGACCGCGACGTCGCGGTGCAGCATCTCGTCCCTGGCACGCCACACCCGGCCCATGCCGCCGCGACCCACGAGGTCGAGCAGGCGGTACCGGCCGCCGATCACTACCTGCTGCACCGCTCTCCTCACCGCTGGCGGACGTACACCATAGCCAGCGGATCGGCAGGGACCAATCAGACGACAGGTCGGTAACCCGTCAGCAGGCCGCGTGCCCGGCCGCCAGCAGGTTCCCCTCCGGGATGGCGATCCGGGGCCGCCCCGCGCCCAGCCGGCTCGCGGCCCGGCGGGCCTGGAACGAGCCGTGCTCGCGGCGGGCCGTCGCGTAGCTGCTCGCGGTGTGGGCGGCGATGGTCGCCCAGCCGTACCGCTCGCTGACCATCGTCCGGGCCCGGCGGGCCACCCGGCGGGCGAAGACCTCGTCGCCGATGAGCAGGTCCACCGCCCCTGCCAGCGCGTCCGGGTCGCTGTGCGGGAACGTCACTCCGGTGACCCCGGGCTCGACGATCTCGGCGAGCCCGCCCGTCGAGGCGACCGCCAGGGGCGCGCCGGCCGCGGCGGCCTCCAGGGCGACCATGCCGAACGGCTCGTAGAGGCTCGGCACGACGGTGGCGTCGGTGGCGGCCAGCATGGCCGGGAGCTGGGTGGAGTCCAGGAAGCCGGCGAAGCGCACCGTGTCGCCCAGGTGCAGCCGGTGCGCCTGGTCCACCAGCTCCTGCCGGTACGGGCCGTCGCCGGCGATCACCACCCGCAGCCCCGGGTGCCGCTCGCGCAGGTACGGCACGGCGTGCATCAGGTGCTGCACGCCCTTCTCGTAGACCAGCCGGCCCGCGTACCCGACCAGGGGGCCGTCGCCGGCGAACCGGGCCCGCGCCGAGGCGACCGCCCGGGGGCGGGCCCGCCAGACCCGGTCGTCCACCCCGTTGGCCACCACGTCCACCCGGGCGGCCGGCACCTCGAACAGTCGGCTGATCTGGTCGCGCATGTACCCGGAGCAGGCGATCACCCGGGTCGACTCGGCGCTGATCCAGTGCTCGACGCCGTGGATGGTGCGGTTCATCTCCTCTGGCAGCCAGCCCTGGTGCCGCCCAGCCTCCGTGGCGTGGATCGTGGTCACCAGCGGCAGGTCCAGGTGCTCGGCGAGGGTGATCGCGGTGTGCGCGACGAGCCAGTCGTGGGCGTGGATGACGTCGTAGGTGCCGGATTCGGTGGCGCGTAGGGCGGCGCGGGTGAGGGTGTGGTTGAAGGCCATGGTCCAGGCGAGGAGGCTGCCGGTGGACAGGGGGAAGGTGACGGGGTCCTCGGCGGCGCGCAGGATGCGGACGCCGTCGGCGTACTCCTCCAGGGGTGCGCCCTCGGTGTGGCGGGTGACGACGGTGACCTCGTGGCCGGCGGCGGCGAGGGCGACGGAGAGGGCGTGTACGTGGCGGCCGAGGCCGCCGACGAGCACCGGCGGATACTCCCAGGAGAGGATGAGCACCCGCTGGTGCCGGGCGGGGTTGATGTCGATCACTTCGGCGTCAGGTGACATGCGGCCCCCTTGGAGTTGTCTCCGGCGCGCGCGCCGGCCGCACCCGCAGACCGGATGCCGCCGACGCGCCCTGGATCGGGGCCCATCCTGCCCCCGGCCGGATAACCAGCGGAGACGTCACCGTTGCCGGGATGTAAAGCGCTACCGGCGGACCCGAAGGCGCTACCGGCGGACCCGGCGGGCGCGCAGCACCTCCGCCACCGACCACGCCTGGAACGGGCAGCCCGTCGCGTCGTGCGGGGCCGCCCCGTCGGCCGTCTCGCTGACCGACCCCAGCCCGTGCTCGGTGAGGTGGGCCGCCACGCCGACGAACAGGTCGTCCACCGGCAGCTTCGCCCGGCGGGCCGCGTCGACGTACGGCCCGAGCAGCCACGGCCACACCGTGCCCTGGTGGTAGGCGCCGTCCCGCTCGGCCGGCCCGCCCTGGTGCCGGCCGACGTAGCCGGGCTGGTCGGGGGCGAGGCTGCGCGGGCCCAGCGGGGTGAGCAGCCCGGCGGCGACCCGGCGCAGGGTCGGCTCGTCCGGCTCCAGCGGCGCGTACGGCAGCGACCAGGCCAGCAGCTGGTTGGGGCGCAGCAGGTCGTCGTCGTGGAACGGGGTGCCGCCCAGCGGGTACGCCGGCGCGGGCGCGTCCACCACGTCGTGCAGCCAGCCGACCGGGGACGGGAACCGCGCGGCGAACGACGCGGTGGCCCGGGCGTGCAGCCGCCACAGGTCGGCGGCGTCGCCCCCGGCCAGCTCGGTCAGCTCGGCCAGCCCCGCGAGCCCGTTGACCCACAGCGCGTTGACCTCCACCGGCTTGCCCGTGCGCGGGGTGACCGGCACCCCGTACACCCGGGCGTCCATCCAGGTCAGCGCCGTGCCCGGGGTGCCGCCCTGGGTGACCAGGCCGTCGGCCGGGTCGACGGCGATGCCGTACCGGGTGCCGGCCAGGTACGCGTCGACGATCCCGCGCAGCGCCGGCAGCAGCTCGTCGCCGAGGTCGGTGTCCCCGGTGACGGTGACGTGCCGGCTCACCGCGTGCAGGAACCACAGCGCCGCGTCGACCGTGTTGTACTCCACCCGCCCCGTGTCGGCCGTGTTGGCGAGCATCCCCTCCGACAGCGTCGCCGCGTACGCCCGCAGCAGCTCCCGGCCCTCGTCGGCCCGGTTCGCGCAGAGGAACAGCCCCTCGTACGAGGTCATGGTGTCCCGCGACCACGCGCCGAACCACGGGTAGCCGGCGACCACGTCCGGGCCGGCGGCGGTGCGCACGACGAACGCGTCGGCGGCCAGCGCGAGGGTGGCCTCCACCGCGTCCGCCGGCGTGGCCCGCGCCACCACCTGCCGGTTGCGCCGCCGGGCTGCCGCGACGATCTCCTCCGCCGGGGGCGGCGCGGCGGCCAGGTCACCCGCCCAGGCCAGCACCGACACCGTGTCGCCGGGGCGCTCCAGCGCGCCGGAGAACCGCCCGGCGTGCCAGACGTCGTCGTCCGGGTGCAGGCCCCGGGCCGCCTCCTCGCGGTGGTGGACCCCGATCCACCACTGCCCCTCGGGGGTCCAGTCCGGCCCGGCGAGGCGGAACCCGCCCTCCACCACCGCGCCGCCGTCCACCGGCTCGACCCGGGGCGCGGGACCGTCGGCGCGCCGCTCGCCGTGCGCGTCGCGCCAGGTGCAGGCCGCCGACAGGTCGAGCCGGACCGGGCCGCCGGAGACGAGCCGGTGCACCACGGCCACGCACGGGCGCCCGTACGCCATGGCCAGCTCGCGCTCGATCACCACGTCGCCGATGCGCCACCGCCAGCGCGGCAGCCCGTCGGTCAGGTCGAAGCGCTCCAGCAGCTCGAAGCCGCGCGGGTCGACGTCGCCGGAGGACCACTCGTGCGCGCCGAGGCGCAGCCGCGCCCCGGAGGGGAGGGTGACCGCCGGATCGAGACTGACCAGTCCCATGTTGCGGGACGCCGGGGTCTGGCCGGCGACCACCAGCAACCCGTGGTAGCGGCGCGTGCGCAGCCCGCTCACGGTGCCCATGGCGTACCCACCCAGGCCGTCCGGCACCAGCCACTCCCTGGTGGCCCCGCCCGTCAGCTCCCCGCACACCTGCGGACCGAAACGAATGTCGATCAACTTTCCTCCAGCAGCGGCGAGGTGTAACACGCCACGACGAGAATGGCCGCTGTGGTGATGTACCCCGGCGGCACCGAAGATAGGCACGTGATCACCGACGTGCCCTCCTCCTCCACGCCCGCATCCGACGCCGAACGGCTCCGGCTCGCCCAGGCCGACTCGGGGGAGCAGGACTGGCGCGCATGGGGTCCCTATCTGTCCGAGCGGGCGTGGGGGACGGTACGGGAGGACTACAGCGAGCACGGCACGGCGTGGGACTACTTCCCCCACGACCACGCGCGGTCCAGAGCCTACCGGTGGAGCGAGGACGGCATGGCGGGCGTCTGCGACGACCGGCAGACGTTCTGCTTCGCCCTCGCCCTGTGGAACGGCCGCGACCCGATCCTCAAGGAGCGGATGTTCGGCCTCGGCGGCGACGGCGGCAACCACGGCGAGGACGCCAAGGAATACTGGTGGTACCTGGACTCCACGCCCACCCACTCCTGGATGCGCTGGCGCTACCACTATCCGCAGGCCGCCTTCCCGTACGACGAGTTGGTCGCCGTCAACGCGCTGCGCGGCCGCGACGACACCGAGTACGAGCTGGTCGACACGGGGATCTTCGACGACGACCGGTACTGGGCGGTCACCGTCGACTACGCCAAGGCGTCCCCGACGGACATGTGCGTCGTGGTGACCGTCGCCAACCGGGGCGACACCGACGAGCGGCTGCACGTGCTGCCGTCGCTGTGGTTCCGCAACACGTGGGCGTGGGGCCTGCCCGGCGGGGACCGGGTGCCCCGGCTGGTCGGTTCCGCCGCCGGAGCTGGCGTCGGCGCCCGGCTCGTCGGCGAGCACTGGGTGCTCGGCCAGATCCTGCTGGAGGGCGACGGCGACCCGGTGCCGCTGCTCTGCGACAACGACACCAACGCCGAGCGGCTCTGGGGGCTGCCCAGCCGCTCGCCGTACCCGAAGGACGGGATCAACGACCACGTGGTGAACGGCGCGGCCACCGTCAACCCCGACCGGGAGGGGACCAAGGGGGCGCTGCACTACGTGCTCGACGTGCCGGCCGGCGGGCACCGGCAGATCCGGCTGCGGCTGACCCGCACCGCGCCGCCACCCGGCGGGACGACGCCGCCGGCCGCCGACCTGGCCGCCGGCTTCGACACGGTGGTGTGGGCGCGGCGGGCCGAGGCGAACCGGTTCTTCGACGGTGTCATCCCGGCCGCCGCCACCGCCGACGAGGCCCTCGTCGCCCGGCAGGCCATCGCCGGGCTGATGTGGGGCAAGCAGTTCTACCACTTCGACGTGAAGCGGTGGCTGGAGGGCGACCCCGGCTCCACGCCGCCGGTCGGCCGCCGGCACGGGCGCAACAGCCACTGGTGGCACATGACCAGCTTCGACGTGATCTCCATGCCCGACCCGTGGGAATATCCCTGGTACGCGGCCTGGGACCTGGCCTTCCACTGCGTCAGCATCGCCCGCGTCGACCCGGGCTTCGCCAAGTCGCAGGTGCTGCTCCTGCTGCGCGAGTGGTACCTGCACCCCAACGGGCAGATCCCGGCGTACGAGTGGGCGTTCGGCGACGTGAACCCGCCCGTGCACGCCTGGGCCGCGCTGAGGGTCTTCGAGATCGACGGCTCCCGCGACCACGAGTTCCTGGCCCGGGTCATGCACAAGCTGCTGCTCAACTTCACCTGGTGGGTCAACCGCAAGGACACCGGCGGCAACAACGTCTTCGAGGGCGGCTTCCTCGGGCTGGACAACGTCGGCCCGTTCGACCGCTCGGCGGCGCTGCCGGTGGCCGGGACGCTGGAGCAGTCCGACGGCACCGGCTGGATGGCCATGTACGCGCTCAACCTGCTCGACATCGCCATCGTGCTCGCCGAGCAGGACCGGACCTGGGTCGACACCGCCACCAAGTTCTTCGAGCACTTCGCCTACATCGCCGCCGCCGCGTACGACCAGGGGCTCTGGGACGACGAGGACGCGTTCTTCTACGACGTGCTGCGGCTGGCCGACGGCAGCCAGGTGCCGCTGAAGGTCCGTTCGGTGGTGGGGCTGCTGCCGCTGGCGGCCACCACCCGGCTCACCGCGCGTACGCTGCGCCGGCTGCCCGAGCTGGGGGCCCGGCTGCGCTGGTTCCTCACCCACCGCCCCGAGTACGCCGACGTGATCGGCGCCCGCCGCATCGGCCCGGACGGCCGCCAGCAGCGGCTGCTGACCATGGTCGGCCCGGAGAAGGTGGTCCGGCTGCTGGCCCGGATGCTCGACACCGACGAGTTCCTCTCCGAGTACGGCCTGCGCACGCTCAGCCGTGCCCACCTGGACAAGCCGTTCGCCGTCACCCTCGGCGGCCAGGAGTTCAGCGTCGGCTACGAGCCGGCCGAGTCGACCAGCGGCCTGTTCGGCGGCAACTCCAACTGGCGCGGGCCGATCTGGATGCCGACCAACTTCCTGCTGATCAGCGCGCTGCGCGACTACGCGGCGTTCTTCGGCGACGACCTACAGGTCGAGTATCCGACCCGCTCCGGGGTGAAGCGCACCCTCGACGAGATCGCCGACGACCTCTCCACCCGGCTGATCTCGCTGTTCACCCGGGACGACTGGGGACGGCGGCCCATCTACGGCGCCGCCCAGCTCTTCCAGACCCACCCCGACTGGCGGGACCTGATCAGCTTCCCGGAGTACTTCCACGGCGACAACGGCGCGGGGCTCGGCGCATGGCACCAGACGGGCTGGACGGCCCTGGTCGCGGACCTGATCCTCACCCTGCGCCGGGGCGCGGGCCCGGGGTGAATCGGCGTGCCCGCCCGCGCCGCCCGCAGTACGGTGTCCCGAGCCACACGGGAGGGAGAGGCATGCAGCAGGGCACGCCGGGCCGGCGGGACGCGCAGGTGCTGGTCTTCGACGCCGACGACACGCTGTGGGAGAACAACGTCGTCTTCGAACGGGTCATCGACGACTTCCTCGCCTGGCTGGACCATCCGACGCTGGACCGGGCGCAGATCCGGGCCATCCTCGACGACATCGAGCGGGCCAACGCGGTCGCCCACGGCTACGGCAGCAAGGTCTTTCTGCGCAGCCTGGGCGACTGCCTGGAGCGGCTGCGCGAGCGGCCCGCCTCCGCCGCGGAGCGCCGGGAGATCGAGGCCCTGGCCGAGGCGCTGGTCAACCACCAGGTCGAGTTGATGCCCGGGGTGGCCGCGACGCTCGACGCGCTGGCCGAGCGGCACCGGCTGCTGCTGCTCACCAAGGGCGACCGGGAGGAGCAGCAGCGCAAGCTCGACGCCTCCGGGCTGCTGCACCACTTCCACGCCGCGCACGTCGTGCGGGAGAAGAACGTCGACACCTACCGGTGGCTCACCGGGGAACACGGCTTCGACCCGGGTGCCGCCTGGATGATCGGCAACTCCCCGAAGTCGGACATCCTGCCGGCGCGGGCCGCCGGCATGTGGGCGGTGTTCATCCCGAACGAGAACACCTGGGTGCTGGAGCACGACGACCTCGACCCGACCGACGAGGGCGTGCTGCGGCTGGCCGCGTTCGGAGACCTGCTCCGCCACTTCTGACGTACCCGTCCGCTTGGCGGGCCCGCCGGACGCACCCGCTCCCGATCGGGAACAGCGTCGGTGCGGCGGCCCGTGTTACGCCCGCCTGCCCGATTTCGGCCCTGTCGCCATTCGCCGCCGTGGGCGGCCGGGGCGGCTTGTTCCGCCCGCGCCGCGCTGCCTAACCTGACCCGGCGTTCGCGGCTCCTCGGGGTGGGTCGGGAACGCGCCGAAGTCCGGCGGTGGCGCACCGTGGAGCTGAGTGCAGGCGGGCCGCATCGCCGCCGGTGGGCCCGGCGTGGGCGGCTTTTCCCGTCCGCGCGCCCACCGGCGGCGATCCGCTGTCACACCGGACGGCTGGCGGGTCAGGACCGGGGAGTTGCGGACCCGGTCCTGACCCGTGCCGGCATGTTCGCGGTACGGCGAGCGCCGGTCAGGAGACCTCGCCCCGGACGATGGCCACCGCCACCCGGCAGAACTCGTCCATGTCCGGCTGGAAGCCGGCCGCGATGTCCGGGTGCAGCCCGGACCGCGTCTCGTCCAGCAGCCGCTGGCAGACCTGCTCGACCGGTTCGCCCGCGTAGCTCGACCGGACCCGCACCGTGGCCGCCTGGAGGGCCGAGGTCAGCTGGTCCTCCAGCGGGCCCCGCAGCTTGCGCTGCACGGGGTCGAGCCCGCTCGGGTCGAGCGTGACATGTGGCTCCGACATCGGCGCTCCCTTCGTCGGCGTCCGCGGTACCCCGCCGCGGACGTCGGTCAAACCACGGCCGGCACGGCGGCCACCCGCACCCGGTAGGAGAACTCCTCCGCCGGTTCCTCCAGGTAGGACAGCCGGCGGATCTGCCGGTCGTCGATGTAGAGGGCGACGTCGGCGAGGACCCCGAGGTGGGTCAGGCCGATGGTGGCGACCCTCTTCTTGTCCTGCAGCACCGCGCAGACTCCGCCGAGCAGGGTGCTGGCGTCGGAGGTGCGGTGCCCCGGCGGACAGCGCAGGGTCACCTCCACCTCCACCGGCCCGCCCAGCGGGGTCCAGCCGGTGCGCTGGGCCGCCGAGCAGGCTGCCAGGAGCAGGGCCCGGACCCTCGTCGCCTGCCGGTGGCCAGCGGCGAAGATGGACAGGGCTTCGGTCTTCACCGGGGGCAGGCCGCTCACCTCGAACGTCAGGGCGAGAGCGCGGGTGTCCTGCACGACGGCACCTCCTCGTCGTCAACGATCCTGCCCAACCGGTGGACCGGCAGCGGGGGGTTCGCTCGATTACCCACCGTTCGGGCAGGCAGGGATCGGCCGGAGGCGTATCGACTTCGACGGCGACGCGCTGGCAGCTGAGTCGGGGGAACTTCCGGTAAACGCTAGTCGAACCGACCGACACCCGGTAGTCGCTGCACGGCCGTGTCGGGCTGTCCAAAGGCGGGCATGCGCTCCACTCGCCGCCCCTGGCCGCGCCGGAACAGGTGCCAGCCGTTGCCGAGCGCGGCCGGCGACTGCCAGTGGGGGCCCAGCAGGCGGAGCAGTTCTGTCCGCGCCGCGCCACGCGGGCCGACCAGCCGACGGCCCGGCGCTGCGGCGCGGAGCAGAAGGCACGCGTCGGCGGCGGCCAACCGGGTCACCGTACCGGCCCACCGCTGCCGCGACTGCGGGGAAAGACCGTGCATGCAGCCGTTGTCCAGCAGGAGGTTCACCGTCCCGGCCAGGCTGCCGTCGGGGTCGACCTGTTCGGGGGCGGCGACGTCGGCGGTCCGCCAGGTGACCTGGCAGGTTGGGTCGCGCCGCCGTGCTCCGGCGATGGCTTCGGGCAGGTAGTCGACGGCGGTGACCTTCCAGCCGAGTCCGGCGAGGTATCGGGCCTGGGTGCCGGTGCCGCAGCCGAGATCGACGGCGATACGCGGCGGTTCGACCCGCGCCAGCGCGATCAGCTGTTGCGGGGGTCGGCTGTTCTCCCACGGGGTGAGGCGCAGCCGGTACAGGAACCGGTAGGTGTTACGCACGTCGGCCGACTGCCCGGCGCGGGTGCCACCATGCCAGGGCCGCCACGAACACCACGGGCAGGAACGCGGCCGTGGTGACGTGCCGCAGGCTCAACTGCCCGGCCGCCAGGTAGCCGATCGTGGCCACCCAGTCGATCACTTGGATCGCGATCATCGTGTTGATCCACGCGAGGCTCTCCTGCGGTGCGCGGGCGGCGGCGAACATGCCGACGGCGTAGCCGAGAAACCTGGCCGCCATCATGGTCAGCAGCCAGTTCGCCCATGCCGGTGCCGCCGGTTGCAGGCCCATCAGCCCGGCCGACGCGCTCGGCGCGACGAGGAACGTCGCCCCGAGCAGTGCCTGCGTGGTGCCGATGGCCATGAGGGTCCACCGCGGCCCTCGGTGATTTCCGTTGGTGTCCATGGCGGGAGGGTAGGCGCGGGCCGGAATCGGTTGTCAAACAGTGAAGTAGTATCCGGATCTGAACCATTGGCGGAGAGCAGGGAACGTGCGGTGTCTTCCAGGTTGGCTCCCATGAGTGAGTGTGTCGATCAGACCTGCCCCGTCGCGGCTGCGGTGCGGGTCCTGGACGGCAAGTGGACCGTGCTCGTCGTGCGGGACCTGCTCGGCGGGACACGCCGTTTCACCGAGCTGCGCGCGTCGCTGGTCGGGATCAGCCCCAAGACGCTCACCGACCGGCTGCGCGCACTGGAAGAGGCGGCCTGGTCACTCGTACCATCCATGCGGAGATCCCGCCTCGCGTGGAGTACACGCTCACCCCGGCCGGGCAGCAGTTGCGCCCGGTGATCGATGCGCTCGCCACGTGGGGGAGCACCCTTGCCGGCCAGGCGACCGGACCATGACCCCGGCCAACCTCTCCGGCGGCCAGCGGCAGCGGGTGGCGATGGGGCGGGCGATCGTCCGCCAGCCCAAGGCGTTTCTGGTGGACGAGCCGCTGTCCAACCTCGACGCGAAGCTGCGGGTGCAGATGCGGCCGTGAGGAGGCCCGGGCCGAGGGGCCTCCTCACGGGCGGGGTGGCGAAGGGTGCCGGTCCCGCGTCTCGGTGATCAAGAGGAAAACGTCAGAGTTGATCTCCCCGATGACACAAATCTCTTGATCACCGAGCCGAGCCGAGGCGGGGCAGGCCGGGGCGGGCCGAGGCCGGGGTGGGTGGGTGGGGCGGGCGCTGGGGCCTCAGGCGTTCGCCGCCCACTCCACCGTCAGCGGTAGCCCCACGAACGCCGCGTACGCCTCCAGGGCCCCATCCACCCGCGCCCGGATGGCGGCGTCGAGGTCGACCAGCGGGCGCACCGCCACCTTCACCCGCGTCCTGCCCAGCGTGCGCTTCCAGGTGCCGGCGACCCGCCCGTCGTGCACCACCGTCGACTGGAACACCCCGTTGCCGCCGGGGATGATCGCCTGCTTGTGCTCCGGGGCGACCATCAGCGACCGGTCCTTGAACCCCAGCAGGTATTCGTCGAAGCCGGGCAGGGTGTGCACGTCGTCGACCGTGGCGCGGGGCGCGTCGAGGAGGGCCGGGTCGACCACCGCCTCCACCCCGTCGACGGTCACCGTGGTGAGCGCGTCACCGGCGGCGGCGATGCCCCGCTTCGCGTCGGTGGCGGTCAGGCCCGTCCAGCCCGCGAAGTCCTGCCGGGTGGTGGGGCCGTGGCTGCGGAAGTAGCGCAGCGCCAGGATGCCGAGGGCCTCGTCGCGGTCGGGGCGGTGCGGGTCGGGCACCCACTCGTCGAGCAGCGCGAACGTCTGCTCCGTGCCGACGTGCGGGGCGATGCAGGTGACGCCCTTCTGGGCCGCGTACCACAGCAGGTGGTAGCCGCGCTGGCCGGCGGTGTCGATGCCGGCCGCGTCAAGGGTGGCCTGGCACCGCGACCGGGTCAGCCGCGCTCCGCCGGCAAGCGCCTCGCCGAGCACGTCGGCGGCCCGGTCGGCCTCGGCCAGGCTGAGCCCGAGGACCGCCCGGCGGGGCCCGGCAGCGGCCAGGGTGCGCACGCCGGTGACGTCCAGCATCCAGCGGGCGTCGCGGGACGGCACGAGGTGTACGGTGCCCCGCATCGGCCAGGTGCGCAGCGCCTCCCGCCGCTCCAGGGCCTCCTGCACGTCGGCCTGCCTCCAGCCGGGCAGCCGCAGCCCGAGCGACCACAGGCCGCTCGCCGCGTCCTGCGCCTGCATCGCGCCGAACCACTCGACGACCCCGGCCACGCCCTTCGGGCGGGCCGTGGGGTGGGGACGCAGCAGCAGGGCGGTCATCCGCAGCGCGAGCGCCTCCGCGCCGGTCAGCGCCGCCCGGCCGGTCAGCTCCGCCGCGCCCGCCTGCTTGCTCGCGCCGCCCGCCGGTTTCCTCGCGCCGCTCGTCGCCACGTCGTCAGCCCTACCCTCCGTCTCGGCGCCCCAGCATAGGACCGGGCACCGACAGCCGCCGGGGCACCGACAGCCGCCGGACAGGCGCCCGGGCGGGCGGATCACCAGGGATCCACCCGCCCGGGGTCGTGCCGTCCGGTGGTGCGCGGCACCGCCGGGCGTCGCGTCAGCGGCGGCGGGCGGACTGCGGGACGTCCGCCTCCACCCGCTCGCGGCGCAGCCGCTCGTCGACGGGCTGGTCCTCGACGACCTCGTCCCTGGTCAGCCGGACCCGCTCGACCGGGACCTGTTCCTTGCTGACCACGGGGTGCTCGGCGCGCAGCCGCAGCTCCTGCTGCTCGTCGCCGATCTCGGCCCGCGCCCGCCGGTCGCCCGGCGCGATCGGCTCGCGCTCGACGCGCACCTCGTCGTGCTCGACGGGGACGGTGGTGTGCACGTCCTCGTCGACGACGTGCTTGCGCAGCCGGGCGGTTCCGGCGGGCTCGCTCTCGGTGCCCACCAGCAGCCGCTCCTCGGAGCGGGTCAGCTCCGGCCCTCGCGGGTAGCCGGCGGTGTGCTGGCGCGGCGGACCCTGCTGCGGGGCCTGCGCGGTGGGCTGCTGGAGCTGGTAGTGCGCGTAGAGCTGGGCGAGCTGCCGGGCGTCCAGCGGCTCGTCGGTGCCCGTCTCCACGCTGGGCGCACCGCGCACGGTCGCCTTGTCGTACGGCAGGCTCAGCTTGTCCTGCTGCATCCGGGCCGACTGGAGCGGGGCCATCGACTCGTGGTGGCCCATCACGCCGGTGGCGACGCTGACCCAGGTCGGCTCGCCGGCGGCGTCGGCCCACACCTGGCCCACGCTGCCGATCTTCGCGCTCGAGCGGTCCTGGACGTCCTGCCCGTACAACGAACGGATCTGCTGCTCGGTCAGTCGCATTGGCTCGTCCTTCCTCTCGTGGGTCACGACGTGGCTACCCGAGCGGCTCCGGGAGCATTCCGGGACCCGGTCGTGAATAGGAGCAGCGCCGGCGGTCCGCGCGGGCGGCGGAGAGGCTCCGGCTAGGGTGGGCCTCGTGCTCCGTCAGGTCACCGGAATCCGGTACGTCACCCCGCTGCGCGAGGGCGGCTCGCTGCCCGGTGTGGTCGATTCCGACGACCTCGGCACGTACGTGGCGACGTTCCGGGGCGCGGGGCAGGGGCCGAAGACGCTGGTCGCCGAGCGCTCACCGAGAACGTCGACCGCAGCCGGCGCAACCCCAACCTGCTGATCTGGCACCGCGAGCTGTGGCTGATCGACCACGGCGCCTGCCTCTACTTCCACCACGACCGGCCGCGCGCCGAGGCGGCCGTGCACCGGGCGTACCGGGCCGAGCGCGGCGAACGGATCAGTGTCGGGGTCATCCTCTACTGCCAGGGCCGGGACTTCCTCGCGGCGCGTACCCATCTCGACGCCGACCGGGCTCGGGCGCTCGCGCCGGACGTGGACCCGGCCGAGGTCGCGGCGGCGCTGGGTGCCCGGGGACCGGACGTGCGTCGGGGAGGGCCCGTCGGGGCGGATGCGGCGGGGCGAGCGATTCTGCTGGCCGGCGGCCCCGCGCAGCACGATGATCCAGACCGGGCCGGTGCAACACCGGGTTGACGGCCGACCCGGCGGCGGAGCTCGATCGGCTGCTGGACGCCCTGGTCTGCTGAGCACGCCGGCCCCACCGCATCCGGCACCTGATCGCGCCGGCACCTGATCGCGCTACGTCGGCCTCGTCGCCGACGGAGCGCGATCCCCCGTTCAGGCCGACCGGCGCACCGGCGGCGGCACGAGCAGCCGGCGCCGGTGCGACCAGGATGGCGCTCGGCGACCCGGCCGGGGCCGACCGGCCGTGGAACTTGCGCAAATCTTGAGCGAGCTGCCCCGGGCGGGTCAGCCTCGCCGGGGCTGCGGGACGCGCACCGAGGCCATGCCGGCCGCGGTGGCGGCCTGGATGCCCAGGTCGGCGTCCTCGAAGACCAGGCAGTCGGCCGGCGGCACGCCGAGCAGCCGGGCGGCGAGCAGGAACGCCTCCGGGTCGGGCTTGGGCCGGGCGTAGTCGCCGGCGCAGACCAGCGTGTCGAACCGGTCGAGGATGCCGAGCGCGCCGAGGGACGCGGTGACGGACTCGTGGGTGCTGCCCGAGACCACGGCGAAGGGCACCCGCCCGTGGGCGTCGTCGATGTGCCGCAGCACCCCGGGCACGCCCGTGGCCGTCGGCAGGAGCTCCTGGTAGAGCGCCTCCCGGCGGGCGGCGACGGCCTCCACCGGCATCGCCAGGCCGTGCCGGGCGTTGAGGTCGGTGACGATGTCGGCCACCGGCCGGCCGGCCCAGGCGTAGAAGAGGTCCTCGGGCAGGTCGCAGCCCCACTCGTGCAGGGCCCGTCGCCAGGCCGTGTGGTGCTGGGGCATCGAGTCGACGATCGTGCCGTCGCAGTCGAACAGGTACGCCCGGAACTCGCCGTCGGGCAGGGGCAGGATCACCGCACCAGGCTATCGCCCGGCACAGCCGGGCTGGCCACCACGTTCACCGGTCGACGTTTGACACCGCAGGCAACGGGTAGTCGCGGGAGCTGACCGGAGAGCGAGGAGGACCCGATGGAGGGCCGGATCAAGGTCGCGGTGATCTACTACAGCGCGACCGGCATCACGTACCAGATGGCGCAGGCCGCCTGCGAGGCGGCCGGCGATGCCGGCGCGGAGGTCCGGTTGCGCAAGGTGCGTGAGCTGGCGCCGGACGAGGCGATCCGGTCCAACTCGGGCTGGCAGGCGCACCGCCTCGAGACCCAGGACGTCATGGAGGCGGAGCCGGACGACCTGTCCTGGGCCGACGTGGTGATCTTCGGTGCCCCCACCCGGTACGGCATGGTCGCCGCCCAGCTCAAGCAGTTCATCGACACCACCGGCCCGCTGTGGGCGCGGGGCGCGCTGGCGGACAAGGTGTATTCGGCGTTCACCTCGACGGCGACGGCGCACGGCGGGCAGGAGTCGACGCTGCTGTCGCTGCTCACCGTCTTCTACCACTGGGGCGGCGTCGTGGTCACTCCCGGCTACACCGACCCGAGCCAGTTCGTCGCCGGCAACCCGTACGGCGCCTCGCACACCAGCAACAACGGGGAGATCCCGCCGGACCACGTGGCGCTGGCGGCCACCGCGCTGACCGCGAAGCGGGCGGTCAGGATCGGCGCGGCGCTGAAGCGGGGCATGGCCGCCGGCTGACCTCCGGCGGCCGGCCTCCCTACCCCCGGGCGCGGGCGGCGGCCGGGGACCGGCCCGGCGGCACCGACAGGAGATGACCCAGCAGGTCGGCCAGCACCGCCAGGCCGTCGCGGCTGAGCACCGACTCGGGGTGGAACTGCACCCCGGCGAAGCCGGGCCCGCGCAGCGCGTGCACCGCGTGGTCGACCGGGTCGCGGGACAGCTCCACCGGCCCGTACGCGCTGGCCACCCGGTCGGCGGCGGCGACGGCCGTGAACGTGGAGTAGAACCCGACCCGGCGGATGGTGCCGAACACCGTGACGTCGCGCTGCAACCCCTGGTAAGGCGCGGCGCGCCGGTGCAGCCGCAGCCCGAGCAGCCCGGCGAGCAGCTGGTGGCCCAGACACACCGCGAGGGTCGGCGCGCCGGCCGCGAGCCGCCGGGCGAGCAGCCCGCGCAGGGCGGCCATCTTCGGCTGCTCCACCGCCCTCGGGTCACCCGGGCCGGGGCCAGCAACCACCAGGTCGTACGCGTCGTCGGCGGGTGGGCGGTGCCACGGGGCCACCTCGACGGCCAGCCCGAGGGCGCGCAGCTGGTGGGCGAGCATGCCGGTGAAGGTGTCCTCCCCGTCGACGATCAGCGCCCGCCGGCCGGCCAGCCCGGGCAGCGCCACCGCCCCCGGCGGACGCTGGTCCAGCCAGAACCGGGCGAGCGGGGCGTTGCGGGCGGCCAGCGCGGCGCGTACCTGCGGGTCGTCGGCCAGCTTAGGCAGCGGGCCCGGCCCGGGGACGGGGGCGTCGGGGCGCAGCCCGAGGGCGGCCAGCACCCCGGCGGCCTTGGCGTGCGTCTCGGCGACCTCCCCCTCGGGCGTGGAGTGGCGCACCAGGGTCGCCCCGACCGGCACCCGCAGCTCCCCGTCGGGGGAGAGTTCAGCGGTGCGGATCAGGATCGGCGCGTCCAGCGTCTGCCGGCCGGCGTCGTCGCGGCCCAGCAGGGCCAGCACCCCGGCGTAGTAGCGCCGCCCGGTGCGCTCGTGCCGGGCGATGACCCGGCAGGCGTTCTCCATCGGGCTGCCGGTGACCGTCGGGGCGAACATCGTCTCCCGCAGCACGTCCCGCACGTCCAGGCAGCTCTGCCCGGCGAGCAGGTACTCGGTGTGCGCCAGGTGGGACATCTCCTTGAGGTACGGGCCGACGACCTGCCCGCCGCGCTCGGCGACGGTGGCCATCATCTTCAGCTCCTCGTCGAGCACCATGTACAGCTCGTCGACCTCCTTCGGGTCGGTGAGGAAGCGCAGCAGGGAAGCGGTGTCGGCCGTCCCGCCGTGCCGGAAGGTGCCGCTGATCGGGTTCATCATGACCAGGCCGTCGTCGACGCTGACGTGCCGTTCGGGGCTGGCCCCGACCAGGATCCGGGTGCCGGTGTGCACCACGAACGTCCAGTACGCGCCGCGCTCGCGCAGCAGCAGCCGGCGCAGCGCGGCCAGGGCGGCGAGCAGCGGGGACCCCTGCACGGTGGCCCGCATGGTGCGGTGGACGACGAAGTTCGCGCCCTCGCCCCGGCCGATCTCCTCGGCGAGCACCCGGGCGACGGTGTCGGCGTACTCGGCGTCGGCGATGTCGAACCCGGCGTCGGCGGTCACCACGGGCGCGTCGGGCAGGGCGGCGAGGGCGTCGGCCAGGGGTAACCGGACATGCCCGGCGATCTGGAGGCAATCCAGCGGGGCACCGTCGTCGACGCAGGCGAACCCCCGCTCGGTGACCTGCCGGTACGGCACCAGGGCGAGCGTGCGCGGACCGGCCGGGCCGTCGGGCAGTGGGACATCGGCGAGCCGGTCGACGGCGCGTACGGTGCCGGTGAAGAGCTCCAGGTGGTCGGAGCCCTCGCGGCGGACGAGCGCGAAGGGGCCGGGGTCGACGCCGTCGGCGACGGCGGCGAGCAGGTCGTGCGGGCGGGTCATCGGGTTCTCCTGGTGGTGGCCGGGCGGCGCCGTCGGCGGCCCTGGGCCGGGGGAAGAACCGGCGACCGCCTCGTGGGGCGGCCGCGTGGGAAGCTACGCGCGGGGGTGGGCCGCCGGGTCGGCGGGCCACCAGCAGGTCAGGTGCGCGGGCATGCCGTCACCCTACGCGCGCCGCCGCCGCCCGGGAACCCGATCCCGGGGTACGGGACCAGCCGCCGGCCACCTGCGACGACGTCGACCGGCGGGCCGGCTCTGCACCCGCCCGGTACGGTGATCCACGATGAACATCCTCGCCCTCGACCTGGGCACCTCCTCGGTGCGCGGCCTCGTGCTGGATCCGGACGCCGTGCCGCGTCCCGGTGCCCTCGCCCGCCGGAAGGTGCGGGTGACGGTCGACGACGACGGCGCGGGCACCCTGGACGGCCCGACCTACCTGGCCTCCCTCGCCGAGTGCCTCGACGAGCTGGCCGTCGGCGGGCACCTGCGCGACGTCGCGCTGGTCGCCACCAGCGCCCAGTGGCACTCGGTGCTGCCCACCGACCGTGCCGGCGAGCCCCTGGGGCCGGTGCTCACCTGGCTCGACACCCGCCCCGAGCCCCCGGCGGGCGCGACCGGCCCGGCCGACGAGGCCGCGTTCCACCGGCGCACCGGCACGTGGTGGCACCGCTGCTACTGGTCGGTGCGGCTGCCATGGCTGCGCGAGCGCGCCTCGACCCCGCCCGCCCGGTTCGTCGGCCTCGCCGAGTACGTGCTGGGCGGCCTGCTCGACGGGGCCCCGATGTCGGTCTCCCAGGCATCCGGCACCGGCCTGCTCGACCTGCGGACCCTGACCTGGGACGCCGAGGCGTGCGAGCTGGCCGCCGCCAGCCCGGGGCAGCTTCCCGAGCTGGCCGACGACGACTGGCGGGGCCGGCTGCGCCCCGAGCACGCCCGCCGCTGGCCGCAGCTCGCCGACGCGGCCTGGGCTGCGCCGGTGGGCGACGGTGCCGCCTCGAACGTCGGCTCCGGGGCGGTGGACCCGGGCCGGGCGGCGGTGACCGTCGGCACCTCGTCCGCCGTCCGGCTGGTCCAGGCCGCCCCGGCCGGTGCGGAGCTGCCGCCGCTGCCGGGCCGGCTGTGGCGCTACCGGGTCGACCACGACCACGTCGTCACAGGGGCCGCGTACTCCTCCGGGGGGAACCTGTTCGCCTGGGCGGACCGCGTACTGCGGCTGCCCAGGGGCGCCGCGCTGGACGCCGCGCTGGCCCGGATCCCCCGGGGCGGGGGCGTCGCGACGGACCCGCACTTCGGCGGCGACCGGCCGCCCGGCCACGCACCGGCCGGCTCCGGCGGGCTCGGCGGGCTGAGCTTCGGCACCGGCGCGGTCGACATCCTCGCCGGCCTGATGTCCGGGGTCTGCCGGCTGGTCGCGGCCGACCTCGCCGAGCTGGAGTCCATCGTGGGCGGGCCCGTCGAGGTGGTGCTGGGCGGCGGGGCGGTGGAGGCCTCCGCGTGGTGGCGGGAGTCGTTCGCGGCCGTCCTCGCACCCCGCCGCGTGCGTCACCACCCCGACCCGGAGGTCGGTGCCACGGGCGCGGCCCGGGTGGCGCTGCGCCGGCTGGACGCGGCGGTGCCACTCGTGGACATCGGCCGGAAGGATGAGGCGCCCTCACCGACCCCGTCAGGACAGCGCCACCCTCGGTATCCTTCCTGAGCGCTGCCTCAGGTTGGCCCGTTGACACCGCCGTCGGGCCTGGTTGGATGGACCCCGCTGTCCGGTGCGGCGGAGGCGAGGGACCGAGGAGGCACGTGTGGGCGCAGGTCCCGACCCGGCGCGGAGCGGGGTGTCCAACCACCGTCGGCGTCGGTTCGACGTCCGCGTCGTGCCGCACCGCCGCCGCTCGCCGCTGCGGCTGCGGGACTGGCGGATGGGGACCAAGCTCGCCACCGTGCTGGTCGTTCCCTCCGTGGCGTTCCTGGTACTGGCCGGCGTGCAGACGCAGGGCCTGGTCGGGCGCACCACCGAACTGAGCGACTTCGCGCGCCAGGTGGGCATCGGGCGTCAGATCACCACCGTGGTGCACCAGCTCCAGCAGGAACGCGACCGCACCGCCGGCGAGCTGGCCGAGCTGCGCCGCAACGGCGGTGGCGGGGCCGCCCGGGACGCCGCGATCGCCGCGCTGAAGCCGTTGCAGACCAGCACCGACGCCGCCGTGCAGGAGCTGCGGCGGGCGGCCGGCCCACTGGCCGACACCGACGCCGCCTGGCAGGTCGCGTACTCGGCGGCGCTGGAGGCGTACGACCAGGTGATCTACATTCGCCCGGCGGTGCCCCCGGCGGTGCTGGCCAGCGACACGATCCTCAGCAACTACCACCGGGCGGTCTCCGCCCTGCTGAACCTGCTCGCCCAGCCCTCACCGGGGGAGGGTCGGCGGGCGCTCAACGACGCCGTGCTGCGCTACGTCCAGCTCGCCCGGGTCAAGGAACTCTCCTCCCGCGTCCGTGCGGAGCTGTACGCCGCCGCCCGCGCCGGCCGGTACGGGGTGGAGGACCAGGTCGAGCTGACCGACCTGCGGGCGCAGCAGCTCACCGCGCTCGGCGCGTTCCGGGTCGCGGCCACCACCGAGCAGATCCGCCGCTACGACGCCGTCTCCGTCGACCCGGCGTTCACCGCCGCCGCGCGGCTGGAGGAGCAGAGCCTGCCCAGCGACGGCGCGGAGCCGCAGGTGCTGCCCGCCCCGCAGTGGTGGGCGGCCAGCGAGCAGCGCCAGGATCTGCTGCGACAGCTTGAAGCCAGCGTCGTCGACGACGCGGTGGGCCGGGCCGACGACGCCAGCGCCGGCCAGCTGCGCACCACCCTGCTGGTGGCCGGCGGGATCGTCGCGGTGCTGCTGGTGGCCCTGCTGATCTCGGTGCTGGTCGGGCGGACCATCGCCCGTTCGATGCGGCTGCTGCGCGGCCAGGCGCTGCGGATCGCCCAGATCGAGCTGCCGGACGCCCTCGACCGGCTTCGCCAGGTCACCGGCGGGGTGCCCGACATCGAGGTGCCGGCGGCGGTGGTCCGCTCACTCGACGAGGTCGGCGAGCTGGCCGAGGCGTTCGTCGCGGTGCACCGCAGCGCCGTCAGCGTCGCGGTGGAGCAGGCCACCATGCGCCGCAACGTCAACCTGATGTTCGTCAACCTCGCCCGGCGCAGCCAGGTCCTGGTGGAGCGGCAACTGGAACTGCTCGACGGCCTGGAACGGGAGGAGAGCGACCCGGACCAGCTGGAGAACCTGTTCAAGCTCGACCACCTCGCCGCCCGGATGCGGCGTAACGACGAGAGCCTGCTGGTGCTCGCCGGCAGCGAGTCGACCCGGCGGTGGAACCGGCCGGTGGCGCTGGGCGCGGTGCTGCTGGCCGCCAGCGCCGAGATCGAGCAGTATCAGCGGGTACGCCACGAGCAGGTGGCCGACCTGCACGTCGTCGGGCACGTCATCGGCGACCTGGTGCACCTGTTCGCCGAGCTGTTGGAGAACGCCACCGCGTTCTCCCGGCCGGACACCGCCGTGCTGGTCACCGTCCGGCCCGAGGGGTACGGCGCGGTGGTGGAGATCGTGGACCGGGGGTTGGGCATGAGCCCGGCCGCGCTCGCCGAGGCGAACGAGGTGCTGGCGACCCCGCCGGCTGCCGACGTCGCGGCGTCCGAGCGGATGGGCCTGTTCGTGGTCAGCCACCTGGCCGCCCGGCACGCGGTCGCGGTGCGCCTGCACTCCGCCCCCGACGGCCTCGTCGCCCGGGTCCGCATCCCGGCACCCCTGCTCACCGCGGCCCCGCCGATGGTGGAGCTGGACTCGCCCGTGTCGCCCCGGATGCTGACCACCACGCTGACCAGCCTGCCCCGGGTGACCGCCCCCGTGGCCGACGACCCGGCTCCGGTGGCGGGCGGTCGACCGCACCGGGTCACCACGGCGTCGGACCCGGCGGAGCTGCCGGTGGCGGGCCGCCGGCCGCGCAGGGTCACCGTGCCGAGGCCGGGGCGGCCGGTGCCGGTGCGGGCGGAGGACGTGCTCACCCCGGTCGTCGGACCGCCCGCCCCCACCGGGAGCGGCTGGTGGTCGCGGCAGGGCCCGACGGTCGGCGCGGCGGCACCCGACCCCGCACCGCCCGCAGTGCCGGTGACCGGGGGCGTCAACGAGTGCGGCCTGCCGGTCCGGGTGCCGATGGCCCAGCTCGCCGCCGTGACGCAGCCGGCCCGGCCGCAGGAGCCCGCCCCCCGGCACGATCCGGACCCGGAGGCCGTGGGTGGCATGCTGACGCGGCTCTACAGCGGCGTACGGCGGGCCGAGGCCGAGGAGACCACCGAGATTTTCCTGCCGCCGGCCGGCGGGCGCACCGAAGGGGAACATGGATGATGACGTTGAGCCAGGAGGCGCGGGACGTGAGCTGGCTGGTCAGCGCGTTCGCGCAACGGGTGCCCGGGGTGGCGCACGCCATCGTGGTCTCCTCGGACGGGCTGCTGGTCGCTGTCTCCGACCACCTGCCCCGCGACCACGCCGACAAGCTGGCCGCCGTGACCTCGGGCCTGATGAGCATCACCGCCGGCGCGGCGCAGATGTTCGACGGCGACACCGTCAAGCAGACCGTCGTGGAGATGGGCCGCGGCTACTTCCTGGTGATGCAGGTGCGCGACGGCTCGATCCTGGCCACGCTGGCCGCCGGGGACGCCGACATCGGCGTGGTCGGCTACGAGATGGCGCGGCTGGCCAAGCAGGCCGGCGAGATGCTCACCCCGGCGTTGCGGGCCGAACTCCAGCAGGCGCTGCCCCCGCTGAGCTGAGCGCCCGGTCGGGCCCACCGGAGGCGGTGCGGGCCGGTACGACCGGGAGCCCCGCCGGGCGGGCGCGGGGCGGCCGCACCCGCCCGACGGGGCAGTCCTCGGCTACAGGCCGTTGGCCCGGATCACCTCGCGGTACCACAGCGCGCTGCGCTTGGGCACCCGGCGCTGGGTCGAGTAGTCCACGTAGACCAGGCCCCAGCGCTGGTCGTACCCCTCGGCCCACTCGAAGTTGTCCAGCAGCGACCAGACGTGGTAGCTCTCCAGCGGCACCCCGTCGGAGACGGCCCGGTGCGCGGCGGCCATGTGGTCGCGCAGGAAGCTGATCCGGCCCGCGTCGTCGACGGTCCCGTCCGCGGAGAGGGTGTCCGCCTGCGGCAGGCCGTTCTCCGTGACGGTCAGCGGGATCGGGCCGTAGTCGCGGGTCACCCGGGTCAGGATGTCGTACATGCCGTCGGGGTAGATCTGCTGCCAGTCCGCCTGGGAGGTGGGCCAGCGGGTGACCGTGCCGCCGGTGGCGGTCACGTAGTACGGGGTGTAGTACTGCACGGCGAGCAGGTCGATCGGCGCGGAGATGATCTCCAGGTCGCCGTCGCGGATGCCCCGCGCCATCCGGCTGTCGTCCCCGAGGTCGGCCAGCACGTCCGCCGGGTAGCTGCCCTTGAGGATCGAGTCGAGGTAGAGGCGGTTCTCGTACCCGTCGTAGAGCCGGCTGGCGCGGTCGGCCTCGGCGCTGTCGTCCGCGGGGTAGCAGGGGTGCAGGTTGAGGGCGGGGCCGATCCGGGCGGTGCTGTCGGTGGCCCGCAGCCTCGCCACGGCCAGGCCGTGCGCCAGCTGGAGGTGGTGGGCGACCAGGTAGGCCGCCGGTGGGTCCTGGAAGCCGGGGGCGTGGTGGCCGTGGAGGTAGCCGTTCTGCACCACGGTCTTCGGCTCGTTGATGGTCAGCCAGACCGGGACCTGGTCGCCGAGGACGCGGAAGAGCATCTCGGCGTACTCGGCGAACCGGTAGGCGGTGTCGCGGTTCTCCCAGCCTCCGGCGTCCTGCAACGTCTGGGGCAGGTCCCAGTGGAAGAGGGTGGCCATCGGCGAGATGCCGCGTTCGTGCAGGCCGTCGACGAGGCGGCGGTAGAAGTCGAGACCCCGCTGGTTGGGTGTGCCGGTGCCGTCGGGCTGGATGCGCGGCCAGGAGATGGAGAACCGGTAGCTGCGCAGCCCCAGGTCGCGCATCAGGTCGAGGTCGTCGGCGTAGCGGTGGTAGTGGTCGGCGGCGATGTCGCCGGTGTCGCCGTTGCGGGTCCGGCCGGGGGTGCGACTGAAGGTGTCCCAGACCGACTCGCCCCGGCCGTCCTCCTTGGCGGCGCCCTCGACCTGGTACGCCGAGGTGGCCGCGCCCCAGCCGAAGCCGGTCGGGAAGCGCAGGTCGCCCCGGGACCCGCCGGTCGGGTCGGTGTCGGGGTCGGTGCCGGCGTCGCATCCGGTGGCCAGGCCGCCGGCGACGGCGGCGGTGGCGGTCGGGCCGCCCACGCGCAGGCCGGCACCGGTGGCCCCGGCGGTGGCGGAGAGTGCGGCGCGGCTGAGTAGCCGCCGCCGGGTGAGCATCGACATGGGGCATTCTCCTCGTGATGGGTGCCCACCGCCGCATGGCCGGGAGCGCTCCCAGCATAAGGCAGGCGGGGGCGGCCGGGCCCGCCTGTGGCGGGTCGGCTCTGTTGTGCGGGCTGGTCCGGCGCGCGGCCGGCTGCGCGAATGCGCTGGTGGGAGGCGATGTCGGGGCGTCGGTCGTGGCTGCGAGACGCCCGCCGGCTACGCCGATAGCGAGCGAGGCCGGCCGGGTGGCGTGACACGCCTGACCCGTCGGCCTCTTTTCCCATGGTGTCGGGGGGTTTAGTGTGGGGACGGGGGAGGGCAACCCCCGTCCCCACCTTTGTTTGCACACACGCACGAGCGGAATTGGCGTCCTGTCGTGCGTGTCGCGCGGGAGCCGGGCCACGCGAGTGGCTCTGGTTCCACCTCCCTCCATTGCCGGTGGGTGGTGGCTGGCGGCGGCGTCCGGGCTGGCCCGCCGTCAGCCTTCGGGCAATGCGCCGGGGGCGTCGCGGGCACGACGCTCCCGGTCAACACCTTCTGTGACCTTCGTCGATGGAAGCGCTCCCATCGGCGATGCAGCGACTGTAACGCCCGTCACCGGTTTGTGAAAGCCCCAAAACGAGATCGAAACAAGTAGCTGCTCCTTCGCGGACCCTTCTTGTCGTGGGAGCGCTTCCATGCAAGACTGTCGAACACTGCGACGAGGAGCCAGCTCGCGTGAGTGCGGGTCGCCGAGGGCATCCGGTCATCCGGACGGCACCCAGGAGGGCGGCGGACGCCGTCGACAAACGTCGATGCTTCGCACCCGAAACCCCGACCGGGCCGGATCGACCACCATTCCCGAGCGCCTCCGTCCCCCCGTGCCATGGGCGCGTGGAGGCGCCCCGCCGGGGCCCCGCGGCCCCGGCCTGGTCCGAGGAGACACCGCGCACATGAGACTCATGGCAAGACGTCGCCGGACGGCGATGCTCGCCGCCACCACGTTGGTCATCGGCGGGATCGCCCTGCCGGCCGGCGCCGCGCAGGCCGCCCCGGCGTGCGACGTGGTCTACGCCACCAACGACTGGGGCAGCGGCTTCACCGCCAACGTCACCATCAAGAACCTGGGCGACGCCATCAACGGCTGGACGCTCAAGTGGACCTTCCCCAACAGCAGTCAGCGGGTGGTCCAGGGCTGGTCGGCGAAGTACAGCCAGACCGGCAGCGAGGTGACCGCGACCAACGAGTCGTACAACGGCAGCCTCGGCACCGGGGCGTCGACCACCATCGGGTTCAACGGCAGCTACTCCGGCAGCAACCCGAAGCCCACGGCGTTCACCCTCAACGGCACCCCCTGCAACGGCACCCCCGCCAACCAGCCGCCGACCGTCTCCCTGGGCGTGCCGGCGGGGCCGTTCGAGGCGCCGGCGGACGTGCCGCTGACCGCCACCGCCAGCGACCCGGACGGGACGATCAGCAAGGTCGAGTTCTACCGTAACGGCCTGCTGGTCAACACCGACACCACCGCCCCGTACGGCTACACCCTGGAGGACCTGCCGGCCGGCAGCTACACCGTCCAGGCCAAGGCGTACGACAACGCCAACGGCATCGCCGTCGACGAGAAGGCGTTCACCGTCAGCGCGGCCTCCGGCCCCCGCCTGGTGGCCACCCCGTCCGCGGTCAGCGTGAGCGAGGGCGGCACCGCCACGTTCAACCTCAAGCTCAGCGCGGCCCCGACGGCCAGCGTCCCGGTGACCCTGACCCGCAGCGGTGACACCGACATCACCGTCACGCCGGCCTCGGCCACCCTCACCACGTCGAACTGGAACACCGGCGTCACCGTCACCGTCGCGGCGGCGGAGGACTCCGACACCGTCGGCGGCACCGCCACCATCACCGCCTCCGGCACCGGCCTGGCTCCCCTGGCGGTCACCGCCACCGAGGTCGACAACGACGTTCCGGGCGGGGACAACGACTACATCAAGAAGTTCCTCGACCAGTACGGCAAGATCAAGAATTCGGGCTACTTCAGCCCCGAGGGCGTGCCGTACCACTCGGTCGAGACCCTGATCGTCGAGGCGCCCGACCACGGCCACGAGACCACCTCCGAGGCGTTCAGCTTCTGGCTGTGGCTGGAGGCCTACTACGGCCGGGCCACCCAGAACTGGGCCCCGTTCAACAACGCCTGGACGGTGATGGAGAAGTACATCATCCCGTCGCACGCCGACCAGTCCACCGCGGGCGCCCCCGGCACCCCGCAGTACGCCGCCGAGCACAACCTGCCCAGCCAGTACCCCTCGGCCCTGGAGGCGAACATCTCCGTCGGCGCCGACCCGCTGCGCTCGGAGCTGCAGAGCACCTACGGCACCGGCGACATCTACGGCATGCACTGGCTGCTGGACGTCGACAACACCTACGGCTACGGCCGCTGCGGCGACGGCACCACCAAGCCGGCGTACATCAACACCTTCCAGCGGGGCACGCAGGAGTCGGTGTGGGAGACCGTCCCCCACCCGTCCTGCGACACCTTCAAGCACGGCGGGCAGTACGGCTACCTCGACCTGTTCGTCAAGGAGTCCAACGCCCCCGCCAAGCAGTGGAAGTACACCAACGCCCCCGACGCCGACGCCCGCGCCGTGCAGGCCGCGTACTGGGCCCTGACCTGGGCCAAGGCGCAGAACAAGCAGGCCGACGTCGCCGCCACCGTGGCCAAGGCCGCGAAGATGGGTGACTACCTGCGGTACGCGATGTTCGACAAGTACTTCAAGAAGATCGGCAACTGCGTCGGCGCGAGCGCCTGCCCCGCCGGCAGCGGCAAGGACTCCGCCCACTACCTGATGTCCTGGTACTACGCCTGGGGTGGCGCGTACGAGGCCAACCAGAACTGGTCGTGGCGGATCGGCTCCAGCCACAACCACTTCGGCTACCAGAACCCGTTCGCGGCCTGGGCGCTGACCAACGTGGCCGAGCTCAAGCCGCAGTCCCCGACCGCCGTCGCGGACTGGCAGAAGAGCCTCGACCGGCAGCTGGAGTTCTACACCTGGCTCCAGTCCGCCGAGGGCGGCATCGCCGGTGGCGCCACCAACAGCTGGGACGGCAACTACGGCACCCCGCCGGCCGGCACCGCCACCTTCTACGGCATGTTCTACGACGTCGACCCGGTCTACAACGATCCGCCGTCGAACCAGTGGTTCGGCATGCAGGCCTGGTCGATGCAGCGCATCGCCGAGCTGTACCTGGAGACCGGCAACGCCAAGGCCAAGGCCCTGCTCGACAAGTGGGTGCCGTGGGCGATCGCGAACACCACGCTGGGCGCCAACTGGTCGATCCCGTCCGACATGAAGTGGACCGGCCAGCCCGCGAACTGGAACCCCACCAGCCCGCAGCCCAACACCAACCTGCACGTCGAGGTCACCGTCAAGGGCCAGGACGTCGGCGTCACCGCCGCCTACGCCCGGACCCTGATCGCGTACGCGGCGAAGTCCGGCAACGCGGCGGCCAAGACCACCGCCAAGGGCCTGCTCGACGCCCTGTCCGCAGCGGCCGACGCCAAGGGCGTCTCGATGCCGGAGAAGCGCGGCGACTACAAGCGCTTCGACGACGTCTACGACGCCAGCACCGGCCAGGGCCTCTACGTCCCGTCCGGCTGGACCGGGACGATGCCCAACGGTGACGCCATCGCCTCCGGCAAGAGCTTCCTGGACATCCGGTCGTTCTACAAGAACGACCCGGAGTGGCCGAAGGTGCAGGCGTACCTCGACGGCGGTGCCGAGCCGACGTTCAACTACCACCGGTTCTGGGCCCAGGCCGACGTCGCCATGGCGTACGCCGACTACGGGACGCTCTTCCCGAACGGGTGACCCAGCTCCTCCGGGTGGGCGGCGCGGCCCGTCCACCCGGAGCCCGACCGGGCCCGGGGGAACTATGAGCCCGGTCGGCGGACGGCCTGACTCCCACGGTCAGGCCGGGGCGGGCCGGTCGTCCGGTCAACGCAGCGGACCGGCTGGCCCGTCCCACCGCCCGAAGCTGAACTTGCCGCGAAAAAGCCCCGGAAAAAGTGACCGTCCAGGGATCACGTGACGGTCGCGGACGGAGTAACGTACGTCACCGGAGAGGCCGCTCCCCCCGTGGCGGCCTCTCCCTTTTCGTCTCCTGACCAGGCGCGACCCCGACCCCGCTCGGCGCGGTCACCGGGTGCCGCAGCCCCGGATGCCCGGCCGGCAGCGACCGGCGGATCACCAGCCAGCTCACCGCCAGCGCGGACGCCACCAGCGGCCAGGTCAGCGCCACCCGTGCCACCACCAGCGCCACCACCTGCCCGCCGAGGTAGAGCGGCACGAACACCGCTACCCGCAGCGCGTACGTCGCCGCCCACACCCAACTGCCCCGCCCGTACGCCCGCAGCAGCGCCGGGTCGCGCCGCCACCGGCCCCGCTGCCGCAGCGCCACCCCGACGAGCACGCCCAGCAGCGGCCAGCGGATCACGATGCTCACGATCCAGGCGAGCGCGCTGGCCACGTTCGACAGCACCTGGACGAGGAAGAAGTCGGTGGCCCGCCCGGTGCGCAACGCGATCAGCGCCGCCACGCAGACCGCGAGCAGCCCGATCAGCACCGACCGTGGCCGGTCCCCGCGGCGCAGCCGCCAGAGCGCGACGGCCGTGCCGGTCACCACGGCGGCGGCCACCCCACCGACCAGCGAGTGGCCGGTGGCCAGCCAACCGAGCGCGAACGCCACCGGCGGCAAGGTGGCGTCCACCGCCCCGCCCCGCCCACCGAGCAGGTCGGCGAGGGACTCCGGCCGGTCGGCCGGTGGCGACGGGACGGGGTGCGATGGCCCTTCGGGCCCGGGTGCGGCGGTCACCGGCAACCTCCTGTACGTCCGCCCCAAACTAACCGCATGACCCTGCGGGCCACCGGGGGACGCTCCGGCGCGTGCCGTTACGGTGTGCGGGTGCGCGCGACGGCGAGGGGTTGGACGGCGGTCTGGTTGGTCGTACTGGCCCTGGCCCAGACAGCCGCCTTCGTCGTGGTGTGGCGCGCCGCCCTGCACACCGAGCTCGGCCAGTGGCTCGACACGGTCGCCCTCACCGGCAACCGGATAGGCCAGGACCGCATCGCCGAGCCGGTGAACCGCATCCTCAACACGATGTCGGCACTGTCGCTGCTGGCGGCGACGGCGGTGATCGGCTTCATCGCGCTCATCCGGCGGCGGGTCGCCCTGGCCATCACGGCGACCCTGCTCATCGCCGGGGCGAACGTCACCACCCAGCTGCTCAAGCACTTCCTGCTCCGGCCCGACTTCGGCATCGACCCCGAGCGGGCCGCCGCCGGCAACAGCCTGCCCAGCGGGCACACCACCGTGGCCGCGTCGGTCGCCCTCGCGCTGATCCTGGTCCTCCCGCCCACGGTCCGGGCGCTCGGCGCGTACCTCGGCACCGGATACGCGGCCGTGGCCGGCGTAGCGACCCTCTCCGCCGGCTGGCACCGGCCCAGCGACGCCGTCGCGGCGTTCCTCGTCGTCGGCGTCTGGGCGGCGCTGGCCGGGCTGCTGCTGCTGGTCACCCAGCGGGAACAGGCCCAGGTGGAACCCGCCGACGCGCACCGGGTCGCCGCCGTCGTGCTCGGCCTGGGCGGCGCGATCGCCGTGGTGGCCTCGGCGCTGGCCCTGTCCTGGCTGGTCGACCTGCCCCAGCTGGACCCCGACGAGATGGGCCGGCGGTCGCTCTTCGTCGGCTATGCCGGCAGCGCCGCCGGCAGCGCCGGGACGATGGCCGTGGTGGCGGCGCTGGTGCTCGCCGTCGTGCACCGCCTGGTGCCCCGCGTCAAGGGCTGACGGCGGGGGAGGGAGCCGCGGATGGTCCACGACGCGGCGCGGGCGTTCCGCGACGAGTGCACCGCACTGGGGGCGGTGCTGCGCGGGCTCACCCCCGCCGACCTGGACCGGCCCACCGACTGCCCGCCGTGGGCGGTCCGGGACGTGATCGCCCACGTCCGCACCGGCGCCGGCCGGCTCACCGGCATGCTCGCCGCCCCGGCTCCGCCCCGCGCCGAGGTGGACGCCGCCGGCTACTTCGGCGCGGCCAAGTTCACCCCGCAGGTCGATCGGGACCGGGTCGACAGTGCCCGCCGGCAGGCCCGCGAGGCGACCGACCCGGCCGGGATCGCCGCCGGATTCGACCGGGACTGGCGCGCGGCCGACGCGGCCGTGGCCCGTCAGCCGGCCGACCGGGTGGTCCGCACCCGGCACGGCGACCCGATGCTCCTGACCGAGTTCCTGGTCACCCGGGTGGTGGAGGTTGGCGTGCACGGTCTGGACCTGGCCGCCGCCCTGGGCCGCGAGCCGTGGCTGACCCAGGCTGCGGCCAAGGTCGTCACGGCGCTGCTGACCGGCGGCCGGGCCGTGCCAGCGGAGTTGGGCTGGGACCGGTTGACGGTGGTCCGCAGGGCCACCGGCCGGGCGTCGCTGACCGGCCGGGAGCGGGCCGTGATCGAGGCCGCCGGGGTGCGCCTGCTCGCCTTCGGCGGCTGACCCGCCGGGGCTCGGACGATCGGGCCCGCCGGGGCTCGGACGGCTGACCCTGCCGAGCGCCGGACGGCGGGGCCGCCCGCAGTCTGACGGCTGGCCCGGCCCGGGGTCAGAACGGTGGGGAGGCCTGCTCCGGCGGGCGACCCCGGGCCCGGCGGGCGTCGGCCACCGCCACCGCCAGCAGTGTCACGGACACCGCGACGGCCGACGCCAGCGTCGCCACGTGCAGCAGGAACGGCTGTAGGCGAGCCCGGCGACCAGGATGGTCTCGCCCAGCGCGATCAGGAAGAACTGCTGGTAGCGGTCCGCGAGATGTTCCCCGGCCACCTGCCACCGGTTGACCATGGAACGGCCGAGGCCGGGCACCGGCCAGCCGAACCGGACGGCAAGGAACTCGCCGGCCAGCCCCGCCGACCACAGCACGACCCGGGGGTTCGTGGGTAGGAACGCGCCGGCCAGCCAGAGCACCCCGAGGACCAATTACCACCGCCTGCAACCCCAAGTGATACGGGTCGTACCGGCTGGTGGCCCACACGGTGCCCTGCCACACCGACCAGAGCGCGAGCAGGAGCAGCAGGGTCTAGCCCGCGCCGGTGAACGGCGACCAGCCGGCCGTGCCACCCCCCTCCACGGCCAGGGCCTGCTGGCCGCCGTTCATCGGCCCGCCCGCGCCCGCGCCCAGGCTGCGACGGGCCGGGAACCTTGCCGGGAGCGCGGGGCAGCGGGCAGGATCGACCGGTGACGAACCGATGGGGAATGACCGTGCCGCTGGGTGGCCTCCCGCTGGCCGACCACGCCGCCGCCTACGCCGCCCTGCACCGGGCCGGCTTCACCGACGTGTGGTCGTCCGAGGTCAACGGTGCCGACGCGTTCACCCCGCTGGCGCTGGCCGCCGCCTGGCAGCCGGGGCTGCGGCTCGGCACCGCCATCGCCCCCGCCTTCACGCGGGGCCCCGGGCTGCTCGCGATGAGCGCCGCCGCTCTGGCCGAGGCGGCCCCCGGCCGGTTCGCGCTCGGCATCGGCGCGTCCTCCCCGGTGGTGGTGGGCGACTGGAACGCCGTCGCCTTCGACGAGCCGTTCAAGCGCACCCGGGACGTGCTGCGCTTCCTGCGCGCCGCATTGGCCGGGCAGACCGTCGACGGCGCGTACGACACGTTCGCGGTGCGCCGGTTCACCCTGGAACGGCCGCCGGCCGTGCCGCCGCCGCTGCTGCTGGCCGCCCTGCGCCCGGGCATGCTGCGGCTGGCCGCCGCCGAGGCCGACGGGGTGATCCTCAACTGGCTGGCCGCCGACGACGTGCCCACCGCCGTCGCCGAGTTGGGCCGGCGGCCCGACGGGTTCGAGGTGGTCGCCCGGATCTTCGTCTGCCCCACCGCCGACGCCGGCCACGCCCGCGCCCTCGGCCGCCGGCTGATCACCACCTACCTGACGGTGCCCGCGTATGCGGCGTTCCACCGCTGGCTGGGCCGGGCGGAGACCCTCGACCCGGTGTGGCGGGCCTGGGCGGCCGGGGACCGGCGGGCCGCCGCAGCCGCCGTGCCCGACGAGGTCGTCGACGCGCTCGTGCTGCACGGCTCGCCCGAGGAGTGCCGCGACCAGGTGCGCCGCTACGCCGAGGCCGGAGTGGACGTACCGGTGCTGGCCCTGCTGCCCACCCCCGAGCTGGCCGCCGGCGGCCCGGCGGCCCTGACCGACCTGATCGCCCGGCTCGGGCCGGCCGGAGAAGGAGGCTGACGTGAACCTCACCGACCGGGTGGCCGTGATCACCGGCGGCGCCGGCGGCATCGGCGCGGCCCTCGCGCACCGGTTCGCTGCCGAGGGCGCGGCGGCCGTCGTGGTGGCCGACCTCGACGTGGCCGGTGCCGGTGCCGTCGCCGCAGCCGTCGGCCCGGTGGCACACGCCGTCGGCCTCGACGTCACCGCGGAGGAGCAGGTCCGCGCGCTGGTGGCCGACACCGAGCGGCGGTACGGCCGGATCGACCTGTTCTGCGCCAACGCCGGCGTCGCCACGGTGGCGGGGCTGGACGCCGCCGACGCCGACTGGGACCGGTCCTGGCGGGTCAACGTGCTCGCCCACGTCCACTCCACGCGGGCCGTGCTGCCCGGGATGCTGGCCCGGGGCCAGGGCTACCTGCTGCACACCTGCTCGGCGGCCGGGCTGCTCACCGCCGTGGGCGACGCCCCGTACACCGCGACCAAACACGCGGCGGTGGGCCTGGCCGAGTGGCTCGCCGTCACCTACCGGGACCAGGGCATCCGGGTCAGCGCGTTGTGCCCGCAGGGGGTGGACACGCCGATGCTCGCCGAGGGGCTGGCCAGCGGGCACCTCGGGGCGCGGGTGATCGCCGCCTCCGGCGCGGTGCTGCACCCCGACCGGGTGGCCGACGCGGTGATCGCCGGCCTGGCCGAGGAGCGGTTCCTCATCCTGCCCCACCCCGAGGTCGCCCACCACGCCCGCCGCCGCGCCGAGGACCCGGACGGCTGGCAGGCCGGCCTGCGCAGACTGGTCCGCCGCCTCCACCCCTGACCCGCGCCCGCCCCCCATCCGCCTCGGTGATCAAGAGGTTTGCGTCAGGCATCGCTCCGCCGGTGACGCAAAGCTCTTGATCACCGAAGCGGGAGGGGGAGGGGGAGGGGGAGGGGCGGGGGGGGTCAGGGGTGCCAGCGGAGGGGGCCCGGGTGGATCGACCAGAGGAGCCGGCGCCACCAGGGGCGGGCGGCGCGCAGGGCGGTGACATACTCTCCGGCCAGCGCGACGGCCCGGTCCGCCTGCTCGGGGGCGGCGGCACCCGGCGCGAAGGCGAGCTGGTTGAGCAGCCCGGCCAGCTCCGCCAGGTCGGGCGACGCGGTGCCGGCGGCACGCTCGGCACCCCGGGTGGCGCGGGCGTCGGCCAGGGCGGCGCGGGCCCGTTCCGCGACCTCCGTGGCGGCCAGATCCCCGCCCACCGGCCGGCCCGCCAGCCGCAACGCGTCGGTCACCTCCCGCCAGGCGCCGGCGATCTGGCGACCGGGGTCGCCCGTGCACAGCCGGGTCCGCGATCGCGCCCGGCGCAGCGTGACCAGCGCGGCCAGCACTGCCCCCACCAGGAGCAGCAGGCTGCCCGCACCGCCGCCGACCAGCACCGGCGTCGACAGGCCGCCAGAGTCGACCGGCCGGCCCGGCGCGGCCTGCGCCGGCGGCGTCCCCGTCGGCTCCGCGGTCGGCTCGGGCACCTCCGACGGCGGCGGGTCCTCCGGTGCCGGACGGAAGTCCTCCTCCACCGGGCGCGGCTCGTCGTCCGGGCGGGGCAGCGGGTCGAACGCCACCCACCCGAGGCCGGCGAAGAGCACCTCCGGCCAGGCGAACGCGTCGGCTGCCCGCACCGGCCCGTTCCCGGTGGAGGAGAAGCCGACCACCACCCGGGTGGGCAGCCCCGACAGCCGGCCCAGCACCGCGAACGCCGCCGCGAACTGCTCCGACGTGCCGCGCTGCCCGCCGCCGCCGCGCGGGCCGAAGAGGAAGAAGTTCAGATTCGGGTACGCGTGCCCGCTCGGCGCGTCCGCCACGATCCGGTAGTGCTCGGCGAGGAACTGCTCGATCGCCGCCGCCCGCGCGTACGGGGCCCCGTTGTCCTCGGCGAGCTGGGTGGCGAGCCGGCGCACCGGGTCGGGGACCCCGTCGGCCACCCGCAGCACCCGGGCCACCTCCTCCCCGGCCGGCACGTCCGCTGTGGCGAGCAGGTTGTTGTCGGGCCGCTCCGCCGCCGAGGTGACCGTGTACCGCAGCCCCGGCGTCAGGCCCTCCGGCCGGATCAGCGTCCCCGTCAGCGGGTCGTACGCCACCCGGGCCCCGCCGACCTCACGCGGCGTGGCCACGGCGGGCAGCAGCCGACCGCTCAGGTCCGCCACCGTGATCTCCTGCCGGACCGTCTCCACCGTCGCCCCGGGCGCCGGCTGCGCCGCCGGCAGGATCCGGCCGGCGTTGCGGTACGTGGCACCGACCCGCCAGGTCACCCCGTCGTAGTCGCTGAGCACCGCGAGCCGGATCCGCACCGACCGGCCCTCGGCATCACCGCCGGCCGGGGCGTCCGGGCGCTCGGTGACCACGTCCAGCAACTTCTGCTGCGGGTTCAGCGCCCAGCCGGAGATCCGGATCAGCGGGTTCTCGTCCAGCGACTCCACCTGCGGCGGCTCCACGTACCGGCGCGGATCCACCGGCCGCTCGTCGACCCGGGCCGCCACCACCGGCCCGACCACGGCCGCCAGACCCACCACCACGACGAGGCCGGTGGCGGCGGTGGCGGTGAGGCGTACCCGGACGGCCGTCCGCACCCCGGGTGCCAGCCCGGCCGTCGGGTCCGGGCCGGACGGACCGGGCCGCCCCGACGGCACCGCCAGCCCCAGCGCGGCGAACGCCGCGAACGCCACCGTCGGCCACACCGCCGGGTCCGCGTTCGGCCCCACCACGTACACCGCCCCGGTGTAGAGCAGCGCCGGCGGAAGACAGCCCAGCAGCACCCGGCCCGCCCGCAGCGCCACCTCCGCCCCGGCCAGCCCGGCCAGCCACGCCGCCACCAGCGGCACCAGCACCGTGTCCGGGGTCGGCTCGACCGGGATCATCGCGGTCAACAGCCGGGGGATGCCGTTGCGGGCCGCGTCCGCCGCCACCTCGACCAGCGGGCCCGGCAGCCCCGCCGCGTCGGCGGACACCCGCAGCGACCACGCCGTGAAACCGGCCAGGCCGGCCACCGACAGCGGGGCGACCAGCCAGGACGGCAGCCGCCGGGCAGCCACGCTCACCAGCACCGAGCCGACCGCCGCGCCGACCACCAGCCGGGTCAGCAGCCCACCCGCGTACACCCGGCCGAGCACCACCCCGGTCAGCGCGACCATCGCGGTCAGCGCGAGCGGCAGCGGCGTGGCCCGCAGCGCCCGTAGCACCCTCACCACCGGCGGACCCCGTCCCACTCGGCCGCGAACGCCGCCCCGTCGGCGGCGTCGACGACCACCATCCCCGTCGGGCCGGCCGGCGCCGGCTCCGTCGCCCCGAACACCCCCACCACCACCGACGGGTACGCCCCGCGCAGCGCGCCGAGGTGCCCCAGCTCGCCCCGGCCACCCGGCCCGGTGAGGAAGACCAACGTGTCGCCGAGCCGGTCCCGGCGCAGCCGGGTCGCTGCCGCGCGCAACGCCGCCGTGGCGTCCCCGGCGTCCAGCCGGGCGGCGGCGAGCCGGTCCAGCGGCCCGCTCCTCGCCCCGACGACCTCCCCGGCCGGCCCCTCGGGCGCGACCAGCGCCCCTTCCGGCGCGACCAGCAGCAACGACATCGGCAGGTCGGCGCGCAGCGCCGCCGCGACCACCGACGCCGCCGCCTCGCACGCCGCCTCGAACGACTCCGGATCCCGGCCGGGGTGGGCGGTCGCCCGGTTGTCCAGCAGCACCACGATCCGGGGCAGGCTGGTGTCGACGTTCTCCCGCACCATCAGCTCACCCACCCGGGCGCTGGTGCGCCAGTGCACCCGGCGCAGCTCGTCACCCACCACGTACTCCCGCAGCGAGTCGAAGGTGATCGAACCCTGCGGCACCCCGTCCACCCGGCCGTCGAGGCTGCGCCCCGCCCCCGTCGGCATCGCCGTCAACGGGTGGATCCGCGGGTGCACCCACACCGGCACCGTCGACGAGTACGACCGCGCCAGCGCCACCAGACCCAGCGGGTCGCGCCGGGTCACCCGCAGCGGACCGACCGGCACCACCCCCCGGCGGTCCGTCGGCACGTCGTAGTCGACCGTCGTGTCCCGCCCCGGCCGCAACCGCAGCACCGGCACCGGCACCGTCCGGTCACCACAGCGGTCCTCCGCGAGCAGGTTCGCCGCCCGCAACCGCCCCGCGTTGCGCACCGTCAGCACCATCCGCGCCGGCTCGCCCCGCGACACCCGGTCCGGATCCGCGCGCCGGGTCACCTCCAGCCGGGGCCGCCACAGCGCCACCAGCAGCGCGTACCCCACTGCCCCGGCCGCCGCCACGCCGAGCAGCGCCAACTCCGGGTACGCGAACCGGAAACCGGCACCGAGCAGCACCAACGCGGCCACGAGCAGCCCGGCACCCCGGGCGGTGATCCCCACGCCCCGCAGCCGCCTCAGCCCTGCACCAGAGTCGGGGCCGCAGCCGGGGCGACCTGGCCCGACGGCAGCGGCACCGGCACCGAGGCGACCGCCTGACGCAGCACCTCGGCGGCGGTCACCCCGCGCACCTGCGCGTCGGAGCTGAGCAGCAGCCGGTGCGCGAACACCGGCTCGGCGAGGGCCTTCAGGTCCTCCGGCATGATCCAGCCCCGCCCGTCGATCAACGCGTACGCGCACGCCGCCCGGGTCAGCGCGATCACCCCCCGGGGACTCACCCCCACCCGCACCTGCGGGTGACCGCGCGTCGCGGCGGCCAGCCGGACCGCGTACGCGTACAGCGGCTCGGCGATGTGCACCCGCTGTGCCATCCGCACCATCTCCCCGACCGTGTCGGTGTCGGTGATCGCCGGCAGCGCCTCGGGGGAGCGGACCGTCGCCCCGCGCAGCACCTCCACCTCGACCGCCTCGTCGGGATACCCGACGGACAGCTTCACCAGGAACCGGTCGAGCTGCGCCTCCGGCAGCCGGTACGTGCCGTCCATCTCCACCGGGTTCTGCGTGGCCACCACCAGGAACGGCTGCGGCACCGGGTGCCGGACCCCGTCCACCGTGACCGTGCGCTCCTCCATCACCTCCAGCAGCGCCGACTGGGTCTTCGGCGACGCCCGGTTGATCTCGTCAGCGATGACGATGTTGGCGAACACCGGCCCCGGGTGGAACTCGAACCCCCGGGTGGCCTGGTTGAAGATGGTCACCCCGGACACGTCCGAGGGAAGCAGGTCCGGGGTGAACTGGATGCGCCGCCACCGCCCCTTCACCGTCGCGGCGACCGCCCGGGCCAGGGTCGTCTTGCCGACCCCCGGCACGTCCTCCAGCAGCACGTGCCCCTGCGCGAACAGCGCGGTCAGCGCCAGCCGGACCACCTGCGGCTTGCCCAGCACCACCGAGTTGACGTTCTCCGCCAACCGGGCGGCAAGGGCCGCGAAGCCCTGGACCTCCGGCTGGGTGAGCGGTTCGTGGGTGTTCACGGCGGTGCTCCTTGCCTGGTGGCGCGGTCAGCAGGTCGGCAGGACGTTGATGTTGTCGCCGCCTTCGAGGTTGAGCCAGGCCCACGGGATGTAGTTCTTCCCCTCGAACTCCACCCGCACCCACCAGGTGCTCTGCTTCTGGCCGTTGTAGATCCAGGAGTCGACGTTCTCGCCCTGCCGCTTGCAGTACGCCTCTACGCGGGTGCCGGGCCTGGCCCAGCCGACCTGCTTGTCGTTGTCCTGCCGGGGAACAGAGAAGATCTCGTTGCCGTTGCGGCCGGCCACATCCTTGTCGCAGTACGTCCGCTGGTCGCCGTCGGGCCCGTTGTTGCACGTCGCGATCCCGTACAGCGGATCCGTGCTCTGTGCCCGCTTCGCGGTGCCGTCGCCGGCGGCGTTGCTCGCCGTCACCGTCGCCGTGTACGCCGTGCCCGGCGTCAGCCCCGGCACGGTGGCGCTGGCACAGTTGCGCGCGGTGACGGGCTTCTCGCCCGGGACGCTGACCGTGCAGGTGGCCTGCCCGCCCCCGGCGTCCACCGTGAAGGTGACCGTGACCGCCGTGGCCGTCGCCGACGAACCGGTGACCGTGACCCGGGGCGGCGCCACCGTGCGGGCGGTGTCCGTCGCCGCCGCGCCCGGACCGGCCTCGTTGACCGCCTTCACCGTCACCGTGACGCTCTGCCCGTCGCCCAGGCCGTCCACGGTGGCCCGGGTGTCGGTCACCTCGCTGCTGCGGCCACCCACGTCCACCAGGTACTTCGTCACCGGCCGGCCGTTGGCCGCGGCCGGCGACCACTGCACCGCGACGGTGCCCGGCCGGTCCGCCACCGTCGTCGCCCGCAGGCCGACCGGCTCGCCGGGCGCGGCGAACGGCACCACGCTGTTGCTCACCGGGGACGCCGCCGACCCGGCGCCCCTGTCGTTGACCGACACGACCGTGAACGCGTACTGCGTGCCGTAGTCCAGCTCACCGGCCGGCACCACCAGCTCCGTCTTCGTCGACTCGCCGGCCGGGGCGTTGGCACCCGCCGAGGTCGCCGTCACCGCGTACTTCGCGATGGTGTTGCCCTGGCCGTTCGCGGCCGGCCACTTCACCAGCACCGTGCCGTCGGGCCGCGCCTCGGCCGTGACGCCCGACGGCGGGTCCGGCACCGCCGCCGTCGGGGTCACCGGGTTGCTGGAACGCGCTGGCCCGTCGCCCTTGGCGTTGACCGCGTGCACCGAGAACCGGTACGTCTCGCCGTTGGTCAGGCCCGTGACCTCCACCGACCGCTGGTTGGCGCCCACCTCGCGGCGCTCGCCGGCACCCTCCACCACGTACCGGATGATCTCCGCGCCGTTCGCGGCCGCCGGCCGCCAGCTCACCCGGGCCCGCGCGTTGCCGGCCGACGCGGTGACGCTGCGCGGCGCGCTCGGCTTGCCCACCTTGGGCTTCTTCGGCGGGGGCGGCGGCGGGGGCACCGGCGGCGGGTCGCCGCCGAGCACGTCGTTGGCGTACTTGTTGACCTCGCGCACCTGGTGCTTGTCGTCGACGACCCGGGCGGTCGACGAGTCCGGCGCGTTGATGAACAGCCGGTTCTCCCGCACCTCCAGCTCCAGCGGGCCGGTGGAACCCTTGCCGCCGATCGTGTCGACGAGCTGGCCGGAAGCGTCGAAGGAGTAGACGGTGCCCGTCGACTCGTCGGCGCAGTAGAAGCGGTCCGCCCACGCCACGGCCGGGCTGAGCGTGTCGCCCCGCCCCGGCACGGTGAACTGCCGCTCCTCGCCGCCGGCACCGATCACGTGCACCTTCCGCTCGCCGGGGACGGTCACCGGCACCTTCGGCCCGCTCGTCCGCGCCGGCAGCGCCCCCGGCCCGGCGATCGTCAGCGGGGTGCGGACCACCTCGCCGCGCTGCACCCGCACCAACGCGCCGGCCGTGCGGTCGAGCACCGCGACGCCGTCGTCCAGCGTGGAGACCATCAGCTCGTGGCTGGGCTCGGCGACGTCGTACGTCTCGATCCTCTTCGGCGAGATGCCGCCGCCCGGCGGCGCGGCCGAGCCCGGCTCGGACGGCAGCTCCGCCGCCGTGACCGCCGAGACGGTGCCCTCGGCCGGCACGGCGACCCACAGCCGGCCCTCGCCGTCGAACGCCCCGCCGGTGATGCCCGGCGGGTAGCGCACCGGCTCGCCCACCGGGGCCAGCGAACGCGGGTCGAGCTGCCGGACGATGCCCTGCACGGCGTCCACCACGAACGCGGCATTCTCGTGCAGCGCCACGTTGACGCCCAACCCGGGGGTGGTCCGGGTGGTGGCGGTGATCTGGAGGGTGGCCAGGTCCAGCGAGCTGACCTGCCCGGTGTTCAGGTCACGCAGGACCAGCAGCCGGTCGGTCTGGACGACCTGGACCGGGTGCCGCCGGGAGTCGGGCACCTCCACCCGGGTGTCCACCCGCGCGGTCACGCCGTTGACCCGCGCCAGCTCGCTGCGTGCCGCGCTCCACAGCCAACTGCTGGCGTCGTAGTTGGCCACCGCGTTGTCGGCGGCACCCAACCCGAGGACGGTGAGCCCCATCGCGGCCAGCAGCGCGGATACCGTGCCGACGGTGACGAGGCCCCCGCGCCAGCGTCGGCGGCGAGAAGCACCCGGTTCCGTGCTCACGGCGTCGTCGATGGTGGCCACAAGCGGCTGCCTCCCCGTGTCGTCGTGGCAGGTGAGTGCCGTCCACCGGCGACCCTCCCGTGAGCCGGGTGCCATCATATGGCCACCCTGAGACAGGGGAAACCCGCACCGTCCCGCCGTGGACACCCAGCGTGTGTGCTGTGGAACGGGGTTCTCAACGCGGCGTCGCGCCCGGTTCCCGCTCCGTGCAGACCTGTCCCGACGTGGCGAACGCGTCCGTCGAGTACACCGCGAGCACCGTGAAACAGTAGTCCACCCGGGCGTTCAGCCCGTTCACCGTGTAGCTGGTCTGCCCCGGGTCCACCGTGGCCATCACCCCCAGCTTCAGTCCGGCCCGACCGCCGGCCACCATGAACGGCACCGCGCCGGCCGACGGGTCCGTCCAGGTCAGGGTGATCGTGCTGCTGTCGTCGCGCAGCTTCAGGTCACCCGGCGGCGGTCCGCCGACCGTAGGCCCGACCGACGCCGCCGGCGGCGTCGCCTCCGGGGGCGGCGCCGCGCCGCGGCCGAGCACCAGCACCACGACGCCGACCATGACCACGAGCACGACCAGGGCCACCACCACGGCCACGACGACCGTCACCCGGCCGCGTCCGGCCTGCTCCTTCTGGGTGTACGCCGTCTGCCACGCCTCGCGCCGCGACGGGTAACCGTCGTCGGCCACCCAGCCACCCCGCTCGGGCCACGCCGGCCCGTTCTGCGCCCGCTGCCCCTCCCGCCCGTGTTGGACCGGCCCGTGTTCGACCGGCCCGTACTCGGGCCAGGACGTCTGAGGGCTCCGAGTCGCCGGTCGGGGGTCGGGTGCCGGTGAAGGCGCGTCCGGGTGCGGTGCCCCGTGGTCCTGGCCGATCGGCTTCGGCTGTTCCTGGAGCAGCCGCGGCTGAGACTGGGGTTGAGGTGACGCCAGCGGTGGCGGTAGCGCGGTGGGCGGCACCGTAGCGGCGTCCGGTCCGGGCTCGGCCGGGGACGGACGACGCCCGGGAGCGGACCCCAGGGACGGCAGGTCCGCGCCCTCGGCGGGTGGATGGCCCGCTCCGGCCGGGGCGGTGGGCTCCCCGCCGACCGGTTCAGCCAGCAGTTGTGGCGGCGAGCCCCTGCCCCAGGGCGGTGCGGTCATCCCCCACGGCGGCACGGGTGCGCCGCTGACCGGAGTGCCGCTGACAGGCGCGCTGCTGACCGGTGTGATGCTCACGGTTGGTCCGCTGACCGGGGAAGCGCTCGGGGGAGGGCCCGCCCCGATCGCCGAGGCCGGGGAGGCGTCGCCGCCCGGTTCGGTCGCCGCCCGGGGGGCCACCTCTCGGGCGGCATCCTCCCGGGCGGCCACCTCCCGCAGCAGGGGATCGATCTGCCGTACCTGAATTGTCGGCTTGTCCCAACCGTGCACCGGAGCGGGCGGTGGCGACGGCTGCGGCCCCGGCTCGACGGGCGCGCGCGGGCCCGGCGGGGCAGCTGTGGCCCTGCGCGGTCGGGCCGGGGCAGCCGGGGTCGGAGCCGGCGGCGCGGGTGCCGGGCGACTGTCCTCGACCGCCGGTTGCGGCGCCCACGCCGAAGCCGCGACGGCCGGCGCGGGACCGGCGTCCGACGCCGCCGCCGGCTGCGGCCGTCGCGGTGCGACCGGCCCGTCGTGCGCGGCCGCCGGCGGCGGATGCGGCACCGAGCCGCCCTGCCCCCCGGACCCGGACCGCGGGGGAGCCGGGATCCGCGGTGCCGGCGGCGTCGCCTGGGGAGCCCACGGCGAAACCGGCTGTGGCTGCGGCCCGTCGGTGCGGGGAGTGGGCATCGCTGCCGCCTGCGGCGGCGCCGGCGGTACGCCCGGCATCGTCGTCGGATGCGATGGCTCCGGCGCATGCCGGGTGGGGGCGGGCGCGGTCGACTCCGGCGACCGGGACGGTGCCGGGATCCGGGGCGGAGGCGGCGGTTGCTGCGGCGGGGCGGACACCGGCAGCGGTGGCGGTGGCTGACGCGGGGGTGGGGGCGTCGGCACCAGGGGCGTAGTCGATCGGCGCGGCGTGGGAGGACCGGGCGGCGTCGTGCCCGCCCCCGCGCCTCCGAGGTAGTGCCGGGCTGCCTGCACCGCCGGATGGTCCGCGCCGAGCACTGCGGGACCGGCGTCGGCCACCCGGGAGTAGCGGCGGCGGGCCTCGTGTCGATTTCCCAGCTCCTCGGCGACCGAGGCGAGGTCGAAGGAGAACGCGAGCATCAGCGGGTCCGCGGGATGCCACCGGCGCTCGCCGGCCGCGAGGGCCTCCTCCAGTACGCGCCGCGCGGCCGCCGGGTCGTCGGCCTCCCGGTGCAACCGGGCCAGCAGGTGGGAGGTGCCCAGGACCTCCGGATGATCCTCGCCGAAGCTGGCCCGGAGCGGGTCGATCGCGTCGGCCAGCAGCCGGCACGCACCCGCGATGTCGCCGGCGGCGCGCAGGGCGAGCGCCCGGTGCTGGAGCGCGGCCAGGGGAGAGGGCTGTGACACGTCAGTCATGCTGCCCGGAGAAGGTGTCCCGACGCCACCCGCCCGGCCGACCATGATCGTCCCAAGGCGCTCCGAGTCCGGTCGCCACCCCCTCTGGGCTGGGCGGACAGCACGGCGGGAAGGTGATGTGCATGATCCACGCGGGCCGTGTAAAGTAAGCCCCCGTGCGGCCCACCGGGGCGGCCAGCAGGCGGCGAAACCACCTCTGACCGACACGGTAGGCTGAACGAGCAGGTCCGGGTGGCGGAATGGCAGACGCGCTAGCTTGAGGTGCTAGTGCCCGTATAGGGCGTGGGGGTTCAAGTCCCCCCTCGGACACTCCCGCGTAGCATTCGTGCGACGTTGTGCGGAGCGGTGGTTGAGTGGCTTCAACCACCCTCGCTTACTCTCTGTAAGCCCCTGGTGGCCCCGCTCACGGGGCGGTGGGCATCGTGAGCACTGTCGCTGCTTCTGCTGTCATTCCGGCTGTGGTTCTGCCCGGCCAGGTGGGTGCTGGTAGTGGAAGATCATCCACTGGAGCCGCCAGGCGGCCGCCTCTGCCGCTGGCGAGGCTCGCGGCTCCCCGCCGCGTTGCGCGTACGGTCTATGGCCTGGTGACGCTGGATTGTCATGGACGGATGGCCGACCGGACGGTGATGAGGGCTCTGGGCTGGGCTCCGGGCCGTCGCCTCGGCATCCGGGAACATCGCGGGCTGGTCATCGTGGCTGCCGACGAGCGGGGTGTGTTCGCCGTGACCAGGGAGGGGCGCCTGCGGTTGCCGGCCGTGGTGCGGCAGTGGTGTGGGCTGGCCGCCGGTGACCGGGTGTTCCTGGTGGCCGAGCCGGACTGCTCCCGGCTTGTGGTGCATCCGCCGGCTGCGTTGGACGCGATGATCGCCCAGGCCCACGTGGCGGTCCTCGGTGGTGACGGCGCATGAGTGACAGCGCGGCGGGGCGGGCCGAGTTGGATGCGGCGCGGTTGTTGTTGGCGCGGATGGGCATCTCGCCGGCTGATCTTGTCGAGGCGGCGTCCGTGCGTCCGCCGGCGCCGACGTTCGCCGAGTACGTTCCGGTCGTGTCGGCGGCGGTCACTGCGGGCACGAGGCGGGCGTACGGCTCGTACTGGAACCGGGTCGTGGAGCACTGGGGACGACGACGGTTGGACGAGCCGTCCCCGTCGGAGATCGAGCAGTTGGCGGAGTACGTCAAGAAGCATGTGGTGGCCCGGCGTAACGCCCGTGGCGGGCGGGCGGCCCGTGGCCAGGTGCCGCCTGCTGGTTCCCCCGCCCCGGCCAGCAGCAGCGTTGACGACGAAGAGGTGCGCTCCCTGCGAGCCGCCGCATGCGAAGCCAACCGGGCACGTGACCAGGCCCCGCGGCAAGCGAAGCAGATGGCCGACGACCTGCGCACGGCGCTACGGGCGGCCGGCAACCTCACTACCCGCGCCACCGAGCAGGAACACGAGCTGAACGAGGCCACCCACCGGATCAACATCCTCCAAGCGCACCTACAAGTGGTCCAAGGCCGGTACGAGGACTCGCGCAACCTGAACGTCGTTCAGCAGGCCGAGCTCAACGAGATCCGCCCGCCGACCACGGGATGTCGGCGGGCTGCGCTGCGTTCGGGTGAGCCTATTCCTGCCCGCCGTCACGGTCGACCAGTTGGTTGAGCAGTCCCACGATCTCGGTCAGGCTCGCGCCGTGCTGGTCGCGGATGTGGCCGACCGTCCCGTCAGTTGGTCGACCTTCTCGCCGAGCCCGGTGATCGCCCGCCCCTGCTCAAGCTGGGTCTCCCGCAGCGCGCGCCCAGCGTGCGGGTGTGGCCCCGCAGCTCGGACCGGTAGTCGGCGACGTCGCGGTCGGCGCCGGCCGCCAGCGCACGGGCTGCGGCGGCCTCCTGGCGCAACACGCCGACCTGCCTCCGTCTCCGGCGAGAGCCGGATGTCCGGCATCAACCCACTGATCCATCTCAACACCCCCAGCCCATCGGCCATGACCACCAGCGACCTGAGCAGAACCGGCGCACTCGCCGACCGGATCGGCGCCTGGCAATCCCCGTGCTGATCGGTGGGCTCATCGCGTTCGCCGGAGCCCTGCGCGGCGCGGCGTCCGGCGGCGCGGACCGGGGTCGCTGTCCTGATGGCGGTGGGTCGGCTTGTGTCGGGGTGCCAGTACACGCCGGGCCGGCTGGGCGTAGCGGGTGCACGCAGACTGGGGCAGGACCCGGCGGTCGGCTCCGCGGCCAGTGCTGGACCCTTTCCCGGCTTGTCAGTCGCCGCTCGTGGATGGTTCGGCGGCGGGGTACATACGCCGTAGCCGGTGCAGACCGGCGGCGCCGCCGGTGACATCCATGCCGGCGGCCAAGGCCTCGGCGTCGCTGAGCCGGCCGATGGCCCAGGCCAGGAACGTGGGCCGATCGGCGGTGACGCTGATGTCGGCGTCCGCGGGCGCACCGTCGCTGATGGTGTGCTGCCGGCCGTCGGCGGTGACGGTGAGGGTCTCGTCATCGACGTGCAACGCGACGGTGACCGGCTGCGGGCAGGCGGCGGGCTGATAGCGGGCGTCGAGGGCGATCATGAGCCAGGCCAGGCGGAACTGTTCGCCGTCGCGGGGCGGCCCGAGCAGCTGCAGCCCCCAGACGCCCAGGGCTTGCAGGACCGGCTGCAGGGCCCGGCCCCGGTCGGTCAGTTCGTAGACGGTCGAGGCCGCCGGGGGCGCCAAGGTGCGCTGGCGCACCAGGTCCGCCTGTTGCAGGCCGCGTAGCCGTTCGGCCAGCAGGTTGGTCGCGATGCCGGGCAGCCCGGCCCGCAGGTCGGCGTAGCGCTTGGGCCCGGTCAGCAACTCCCGGACCACGAGCAGCGTCCAGCGATCACCGACCACCTCCAAGGCGCGGGCGACCGCACAGTACATGTCGAAACTCTTCCCCACCCAGCTAGCATATCTCAACTGTACAGTTGAAAAAATAAAGCACATGACTCTAGGGTGGGATCCCACCACCGGCAGACAGGAGCCCGACGATGTCGATCGACCCCGGCCACACCCTCGGCCTGCACCCGTCCACCCGCCACCTGCGGGCGGCACTGCGCACCAACGCCGTGTTCTCCACGGTCTGCGGCCTGGCACTGGTCGGTGCCGGATGGGCACTGACCGGATGGCACCTGGGCCCCCGCTGGCTGCCGCCACTGGTCGGCGCCGCCCTGACGGTCTTCGCCGCCGGGGTCGCTCGCGTCGCGGTACAACCCGTCACCCCGCTACGCCGCCAAACCCTGCCGGTCATCGCCGCAGACGTGGCCTGGGTCGCGGCCACCGCCACCACGCTGGCCGTCGCAGACCTCCCGACGCGCACCACGGTGGCCGCCGTGACCGTCGCCGCCGTCGTCGGGCTCCTCGCCGGATGGCAGGCCCTCGGCCTGCGCGCCGTCCGCACCGACGACCCCTTGGCGGACCTGGAGACCGTCGAGGCCGAGCGGATTCTGCCCGCCGCACCGGACCGGGTCTGGCCACTGCTGAGCGACCACGACCTCTACGGCCGACTCGCCCCCAACCTGTCCAGCGTCGAGGTGATCAGCGCCCCCGGCCAGCCCTTACGCCGCCGCTGCACCAACACCACCGGCAACGGCTGGGAAGAAACCTGCACCCTGTACGACGACGGACACCGCTACGCCGTCACCGTCGACACCAGCGACTACCCCTACCCCCTGACCGCCATGCGCGGCCTCTGGCAAGTCGACCCGTACCCGTACGGCAGCCGCGTCACCATGCGCTTCACCTACCAAGCCCACACCACCGTCCGCGGCGGCCTGTTCGCCATCGTGTTTCGCCCGCTGTTCCGACCCGTGCTGGCCCGCATCTTCACCGGCTGGCAACAACACCTCAACACCGCACCCACCCCCACGCCCTGACCAGCCATCACGCCCGCCCCCAGGCCCGCGCGTCCGTCAGGCCGGAGCCCGGCGGTCACCGGCCGGCCGTCACCGTCACCGCGTCAACCGAGGCGATCCTGCGCCGCTTCACCCGCGCCGCCTCCCATCCCACGTACCAGGCGATGCTGGAGGTCGGCCGCGCCGTGAAGACGGCCTTCGTGGCCCGGTACCTGCGCGACCGGGACCTGCAACGCGAGATCCACGACGGGCTGAACGTGGCCGAGGGCTGGAACGGCGGCAACCAGGTGCTGTTCTACGGCAAGGGCGGTGACATCGCCACCAACCGCCGCGACGAGCAGGAACTGTCGGTGGCGTGCCTGCACGTCCTGCAGGCCGCCGTCGCCTACGTCAACACGTTGCTTGTGCAGGACGTTCTCGCCGCACCCGCCTGGGCGGGCGCGCTCACGGCGGAGGACCGGCGCGGACTGACGCCGCTGTTCTGGACTCACGTGGCCCCGTACGGGGAGGCGAAGCTGAACATGGCCAAGCGCCTTGCTCTACGTGCCGAGCCGCTGAGCGAGCCGCTGGGCACGGCGGGGTGAGTCAGCCGAGGGCCAGCGCGGCGACGGCGCGGTCACCGGCCAGCTCGCCGCGGACTATGGGGCGGGGTCGGCGCAGCTGTTCGCCGGGATGCCGGCCGAGCAGGTGCGTCAGTTCCTGGCCACGGTGGACATGCTCACGGCGCGGCTGGCGTCGTCCGCTCCGGCCGCCACGGACGCTGCGGGTCGGTGAGCGCCGCGTCGGTGGCGACCTGCACCGCATAGGTCGGCCCCTCCTCGGACCAGGCGGCCTCGCATTGCTGCTCGGGCACCGCTGGAACAGGGTTGCTCCGACGGCCGTCTATGAAGACCTGGGTACCGGCAACGGCTACGTCCCGGCGTTCGAGGTTGATGCCTAACTGGTGGTCGGCGGAGGGGGAGATCTCAGTTCAAGGCCGGAGCTGGTGGTAGTCGGTTGCGTGTCCTGCTGCGGTGCTCCATGATCTGGGTCGTGTCTGATGTGAAGGGCGGCCTCCGCCCCATGCGATGACCGCGCCGGCGCCGATGGGTGGGTCGGCGGCTCTGGCGTGGTTGGACGATGCTCTGCCCGCGGGTGATGTCGCCAGGCACGGTCCTGCGCGGTCGAGGGTGTTCGAGGCTGCCGAGTTGGACCGTGGTGGCGTGGTCGTACGCCATCTGCTAGCTCGCGTTGCCGATGGTTCTCCCGATGTTCGGCTGACGGTTCTGGCGGTCCTTGCTGATCTGTGTCCGCAGGAGGGTCTGTGGCCGGCAGCCGCTGACGCCGCAGCGGTTGCCCTCGGCGATCCCGATGAGCGGGTACGGCGTGCGGCGGCCTGGTTGTTCGTGGCGGCGGCCGGCGCGGACGAGGGGACTCTGCTGCTGTTCGGGTCGTCTGATCCGGTCTTGCGCACGGCGTTGGCGGAGGCGTTGTGGCTTCGGATGCTGCAGCGGGGCGACCACGGCCACCGGTGGGTCGACCTGGTCGATCGGATGCGGCGCGACGACCATCCGGCGGTGCGTTTCCTCGGTGCCTGCGCCGGCTTGCTGACGGCCGACCCGACCGATTGGCCGAGGCTGGACGCCGCCGTTCGCTGGGACCTGGCGCCGGCTGCCGAGGCACTCGGTGGGGAAGGCGGATGGATCTCGTGGCGTGCGGGCGAGTGGTGGGCGATCGTCCTGCGGCGTAGGGATCGGGAGCAGGACGCTTACGCCGCCGTGGCGCAGTTGGTTCGCGCGGGTGAGGAAGAGGGCGTTCGTCAATCGGGCCTGGCGATCGCGGCGGAGGCGATGCGGACGTGGCGGGCTGCTCCGGACCGGCTGGCACCGGTGCTGTCGGCCGTGTTCACGCAACGGGCCTCGGCGGTGCGGACCGAGGCTGTCGGCGTGGTGTGCGCTTCGTTGACCGCTACGCGTCTGGTCGCTGATCAGCTCACGCGGATGCTGGTCGAGCCGGCCGTGTCGGCGGAGGTCGCGGTAGCTCGGGGCTGCGTCGGGGATTCTCGCGCGGTTCCGGAGCTGCTGCGTCTACTGGGCGCCGACGATCCGCCTTCTCGGCTCGGTGACGCGCTCGCCACGGTGGCGGCGGTGTCACCGGATCCGGCGGGCCTGGTCCAGGCAGCGCGGCAGGTGCTGGCCGGCCATCCCGAGCCCTGCCGCGAGGAACCGCACTGGCACAGGTGTCCCGCCCGCGTAGCGGTGCGTCTGCTGTCAGCGCTTGGCCCGCACGCGGCGGACGCGGTGCCCGATCTGGCTGCCCGGCTCGCCGACGCGATGCAGCGCGGTGTCCTGCCCGAGGCCCGGCCGGTGGTGGGTACGCTCGCAGCGATCGGCGCGGCGGCCGCGCCGGCGGTGCCGCTTCTGCGCCGGTACGCCGTCTCGAGCGATGCGGCGGCGGATCTTGCCGTTCGCGCGTTGCTCACGATCACGGGGGACCGGCGCATCGCGGACGACTACCTTGACGCCCGCCCGGCACGGCCGCGCCGGTGTCGCATCGCCCCGGACCTGTTCGACTGGCTGGCCCAGCACGGTGGCCTCACGGATCGGCAGGTCCGGCAGTTGAACCACCTGTTCACCCAGCGGGGGCGGATGCAGGCCAGCTCGGCGATCGCCTACTGGCGTCACCACGGCCCGCCAGCCGCTCCCACGCTATTGAGCACGCTTCCCCAGTACCTCGACGATGACGCGTTCGCGCCACCGGCCATGAAGGCCCTCGCCGCGATGGGCCCGCACGCCCGGCCGGTGATCCCCGTACTCGATCGTCTGATCACCTCCCGGCACCGCGCCGCGGTGTACCTGGGCGACGCCGACGCGGAGATGCGCGCCGACGAACACCTGCTGCAGCACGCCCTGGCCACCCGCGCCCAGATCACCGCCGCCCCCATCTGACCGGCCACCGCAGGGCCGTCAAGACGAACCGACCCGTGCAACGATCAGGAGGAACATCGCTGTGCCCAAGACCAGACGTGAGCGTGAACAGGAAAGCCGGCGTCGCCGGCTGGAAGTCCTCCGGCTCCCCGCCGTACCGTTGCGCCACGCCGGCTACCTGACCCCGCACCGGACCGACCCGCAGTGGGAGCGGACACCCGAGACGGTCGGTGTGGGCCCGGACCACCGCGCTCTCGCCGTCTGGGCCAGCCGAGAGCAACCCGGACGGCGTCTGGTCACCATCCACGACGGCAGCCGACAGCCGGTCCAGTCCGTGCAACTCGACGGATGCATCCGACCCAGTTTCGTGCAGCCGCTGCCCGGCGACCGCATCCTGCTCGTACGGGCCCGAAACCATGGGGGCGCCAATGCCGAGGTCTGGACCTGCGGCGGGCATCGCGAACGCCAGGGTGACCTCGGCGACGCGATCGAGCACGTGCTGACCACCCCCGCCGGCGCTGTCTGGGCCGGCTACTTCGACGAGGCCATGGCCGGCAGCGGACCCCAGACACATGGCCTCGCCCGCTTCACCGCGGCCCTCGAACCCGACTGGCTCTACCCGCAGCGACCCGCGATGCCGGAGATCTTCGACTGCTACGCCCTCAACCTGGCCGAGGAGACAGCATGGACCTGCGCCTACACCCCGTTCCACCTTGTCTCCGTCACCGCCGACACACCGACCGACCACGGCCGAGCTCCGTTCCGCGGCGCCCACGCCCTGCTGACCAACGGCGCCACCGGTGCGTTCATCTCGGGCTACGGACCCGAGTACGACCTGGTGGCCCCGTTCCAGACCGAAGCCGCAACGGTGACCGCCGCCGGTGAGCAGACCCGACTCGTCCTGCCCGACGGCATGGAGATACGCCGCGCCCGCACCTTCTGCCGCGGCCCGGAACTCCACGCCATCATCGGCGAGACCTGGTACCGCACCGACCTCGAACTGCTCGGCGATACACGACGATAACGCTGACTGTGAGCATGGCGGGGTCGGTTCAGTAGTGGTGAGCTGATGGCTGGCAGCAGTGGGTGTGACTCGAAGTCTGACTGGCTTTGTGAGTTCCCCCCCCCGCCTTGATGGAGCGGCTGACGCCGGCACAGGCCATGCTGCCCGCCTGGGTCCTCCACCACCCTTGACGGTTTCGCCATAGCGCGTCTGTTCGCGACAACGCGTCGATCTACTTAGGATGTGGCGCTGTCGACACCTGGTCCGCATCCGAGAAAGGCATTCGGGATGACCGCCCCTGATCCCATTCACATGGTCAAATACGGTCTCACCCACGGCGGTGGGGATCGAATCACGAAAGGCTTCTACGTCGATGCGGACCGCCACCGGCATACCCTATCGGCCGGACTGGAAGCGGGCGGCGTCGAGCTTGGTCAGGAACGTCGGCCGGCGGCGGTGTTCTGCGCGTAACGTCTCCAGGTACGCCTCGAATCGGGTGCTCTCGCCGGTGGCCTCGTACGCCTCGCGCAGCCGGGACAGCAGCGTGATCGCCTTGTCGTAGCGGCGTTTGTCGTGGGAGTCGAGCAGTTGGGCGTCGATGAGCGCCTGGTAGGGCTCGCGTACCTCGGCCGGGTGAGTGCGCCGCCGCAACTCGACCAGTTCGACGCGCTGCCGGGCAGGAACTTCGTCCCAGCGCGCGAGCCCGGTGTGCCAGGCCTCGTCGTCACGACCGGCGAGGATCAGCACGTCGATCAGATGGGGCAGATATCCCGCCTGCCTTGTGGCACGCTCGCGTACCACCGTCAACGCCGCCTCGGTGTGCGCGGCGTCCCGGTCGGTGTCGGCCACCGTGGCCAGCAGTGACCGGAAGTTGTCGATCGTCGGTTGGACGTCGAACGCCGTCCGGCGCTCGGCCATCGCCGCCTCCGGTTCACCGGTCTCGATCAACAGCCGGACGAGCAGGTCCCGTAGCGCCACCGACTGATGACCCGACGGGTGAGCGGCGAGTCCGCGGCGGGCCCGGTCGATCGCCTCGGCGGGGCGCTGCGCCTGCGCCAAGACCGTGACGATCCGCCCGTACTGGGCGGCGCTGACCAGATGCTCCGCCAGGACCTGTACGTAGCGGTCGGTGTCGCCGGAGACCTCGGCGATCTGCTCCCGCAGGTACCGCGCCGCCCATTGCCGATGCCAGTCATCGGGCTCGGTCCCGGCGGCGGCACGTTCGTCGACCAACCGCGTGACCTCGGCGAGGCCCTTCGGCCCCAGCGCTGGCGCCCACTCGCGCAGCACCACGTCCGGCCAGCCCGGGCCGTCGTACACCAGCTTCACCAGCCACGCCGCCAACCCTGCCGGCCGCGGCGGCGCGGCCCGACACGCCCGGGCGCAGACCTCCATCAGGTACGCGAGGTCGTTGCCGAGCACGCCAGAGGAGCTGTCCATGTACATCAGGGCGTACGTCATCCGATCGACCGCCGTGCGCAGCACCGGCACCGCGACCGACGCCTCACCCGCCTCGATCAACTCCTCGCAGCGGTCGGCGACCTCCCGGGCCGTGCGCGAGTAGGCGTCCCGGCCCGAGTACGGGTCACGGCGACGATCCCGCCGCAACCGATCCACCAGCACCGTCAACTCGCTGTCGCCCTGCACCCCCACCGGTACATCACACCAGACACGCAGGGCCACCCCGGTGGGCTGAGCGACCTGACACAGCCGCGAGGTCAACCGACCTGCCAGCGATCACCGTCGAGAAGTCCTTCCTGGGTTCGAGGCGGGGCTCGGGCCGACGGCTCGAGCCCCGCTCCAGTCCAGTAGGCTGAGCTCAGCTGAGTGGGATGACGCCAATCAGGCCCAATCCAAGTTGGCATCGGTTCGTGTCAATCCCGACACAAGCTCATGCCCAACACTCCAGGTCAAGGCCGGTTTCGAGGCGTCAGCCGTCGAGGTGCTCGAACCCCAACAGGCGCTGCTGGTGCCGGTTGAAGCCCTCGACGATACATTCTGTGCATGCATGACTACGGTGAATGCGGACTCGTCGCACATCTGCCGCAGGACGAGTGACGCCGGGTGCAGAACATCGGAATCCCCGTACGCTTCGAGCCCCGCGCCGTGCTGCTGCGTCCGCCGACTGGACCTGAGACTTGCGACTGTCGAGATCATGAAGCGGCGCCGTACACGCCAGCGCTTTCACGCGTTGAGCGAAACCGACGTCAGTAGCAGGTTGTAGCACGCCGGGGACACTACCGTTACCCTCTGACGGAACCACGCTGCGATCGATTGATCAGACCTCGTTGACCGTTGATCGCGCCCGGCCCTCGGGAACGACGAGACCCACGACATCGTCTTTCTGTGGCCACCGCCATGACACGACCTCCTGTCCTGAGCGGTGAGCAGCTTGTTCCTGCTGCCCTGCCTGCCCGTCCTTTCCGATGCAGGTACCCGCCCGGGTTCAGCTTCCGGCGGTCGTCGATGCCACTGAGCTTCTGTTGGGGATGGCTGTCCCGTCCGGCTGCGGCCGGGTTGCCGAGCAGACCATCCTGCGGGCGTTGGGTTGGCAGCCGGATACCGCCTCGACAGGGCCGACTTGAAGTTGCCCTTGGCCTGCTCGACCTGGGCCGGGTTACCCCCCGGCCGCCATGTACCGCAGGCCACCGATGACCAGGAACATCGTCGCGACGAGCGCGATGATGCCCATGATCCCGTCGGTAATGTTGGAGATGACCTGGCTGATGCTGTTCGCCGCCAACGGCTCGGCCGCGGCGGCGAGGTCGGACAGGACAGCGAGAGTGGTGTGCGTCGCGACCCTCCACAAGACTGTGCGGGCCGCCACGGTGGGGACCGGGCGAAGGGGATGTGGTCCGGTGGGGCGCTCCTCCCTTACCGAAGGTGAAGGGATAGCGGTGTCAGTACGCCGCGCCAGTCGTGCCGGACCACGGGCCCGGCCGGAAGGAATGGTCCCCACCGGGCGGGCATGCCGTGGATGACATGCACCGCTCAGATCTCGGCTGTCAGGTCGATCGAACCCCCGTTCTTTCTGTCAGCCTCTGACAGGACCGGTCATCGGTGCATGCGGTAGGAGGGCTGCCCACGTGTTCTTTGCTGGCCTGCCCGTTCCGCAGCAATGCTCGCTTTTGTCGGAAACTGGACTGAACTCCTCGTTTGGGTATTCGTGGCCGTCTGGACGGCTGAACTGCCGGTCTGAGTCGTCGATGTCCGCCCGTGGGCTGCGGCGCTAGTTTCGTCGGGCTGTTGTGATGCCTGGGGAGAGCAATGGGATACCGCTTCAACGCACCGCCGAACTGGCCGACGCCTCCTGCCGGGTGGGTGCCGCCGTCGGGTTGGACACCGGATCCCGCCTGGGGCCCTCCTCCGCCGGGCTGGCAGTTGTGGCTTCCGGACACTCCGGCTCCGGCTCCGGTGGCGCCCATGACGGCAGCTCCGCAGACTGCCGGTGCTCCTGTCGTCGTCCCGCACCAGCGCAGCGTCAGTGATCCGGACATTCCCTTGTTCGGTGCCCGGGGCAAGGCGCGTGAACTGGCCGCGGAGGGTTCGCGGCTGCGCGCCGAGTTGGAGCAGGCGCGCGCCGAGCTGGCGGGGCTGCGGGCGGAGATGTCGCGCCTGGGCATGCTGTCGGTGATGGAGTTGGAACAGCAGCGGGACAGGCTCAGTCGTGAGCTCGCCGACCTGACGGCGAAGGGCAAAGCGCAGAAGGCCGAGCTCGACCGTCGCCTTCGTGGGGTTCGGCAGCAGATCGTGGTCACCGAGGAGACCGCGCTGCTGCAGGAGGCTGGCGTCTACCAGTACCGGCACCCTCTGTCGGACGCGGTTGCCTACCAGAGCCAGCTCAGCCGGATTCAGGACCAGATCAAGGCCATGGCCAGGAAGGACGGGGGCGCGGTCAAGGCCGCCACCGGATGGACGGTCAACGGCTCGGTCACGGAGGGCCGGGCGATGGTCCGGGACTTCTCCAAGCTGATGCTCCGCGCCTACAACGCCGAGGCGGACAACCTCGTACGCGGGTTGAAGCCGTACAAGCTCGACTCGGCGGTCGACCGGCTGGGGAAGGTGGCAGCCACGATCGCCAAACTCGGCAAGACGATGCAGATCCGGATCGCCGAGGACTACCACCGGCTGCGAATCAAGGAGTTGGAGCTCACCGCCGACTACCAGGAGAAGCTGGCCGAGGAGAAGGAGCGGGAGCGGGAGGAGAAGGCCCGGCTGCGCGAGGAGCGACGCGCGCAGCAGGAGATCGAACGCGAACGCGCCCGGCTCGACAAGGAACGCCAGCACTACGCCAACGCCCTGGCCGCTCTGCAGGCCAAGGGCGATGCCGACGGCGTCGCCCAGCTGCAGGACCGGCTGGCCCAGATCGACACCGCGATCCAGGACGTCGATCACCGGGCCGCGAACGTGCGGGCCGGATACGTTTACGTGATCTCCAACCTCGGCGCTTTCGGCGAGAAGATGGTCAAGGTCGGCATGACCCGCCGGCTGGACCCGCTGGACCGGGTGCGGGAACTCAGCGACGCCTCGGTGCCCTTCAACTTCGACGTCCACGCCCTGTTCTTCTCCGAAGACGCGGTCGGCATCGAGGCGCAGATGCACGCACGGCTGGCCGACCGGCGGGTCAACCTGGTCAACCACCGCCGCGAGTTCTTCTACGCCACCCCGGAAGAGGCCAAGGCGCACCTGCTGGCGTTGACCGGCAGCCTGCTGCAGTACGAGGAGGTCCCGGAGGCCCTGGAGTACCGACAGAGCCTCACCCAGGCGCAGGAGCAAGCGGGCGCGAGCGCCTGACGTTGTCGGGACAGTGGACAGCCGGGACCGGTGCGGGCTAGTCGGGCCAGCAGAATCGTCGAGTTGGAGAGGTACGTATGTCGTCGGTCGGATTGTTCGCCTTCGGGTCAGCAGGCGGAAGCCGAGGTGTCGACCTGGGCGAGGCGCCGTTCGTGGTGGTGGACGTGGAGACCACCGGGCTGTCGTCGAGGTCCGACCGGATCGTGGAGATCGCCCTGGTCCGCGTCGAGGGAGGCCGGGTGGTCGACGAGTGGGCCACCCTCATCGACGCCGGCCGCGACCCCGGCCCGACCTTCGTCCACCACATCACGGCCGACATGCTGTCCGGAGCGCCGACCTTCACCGACGTGGCGGGGGACATCCTGTCCAGACTCGACGGTGCCGTGGCGGTGGCGCACAACGCCCGCTTCGAGGAGGGCTTCATCGCCCAGGAGTTCGCCCGCGCCGGCATCGACACCGCGCCCCTGCCGGCGGTGTGCACCCTGCGGTTGGCCCGACAGGTCCTGGCCGCGCCGAACTTCCAGCTCGTCTCCTGCTGCGCCGCGTACGGCATCGAACTGCACGACGCCCACACCGCTCTCGGTGACACCCGGGCGACCGCCCAACTCCTCACCCGGCTCCTGGCGGATGCGCCCGCCCTCCGGTTTCCGTCCGCTCCTGTACCACTGCCTCGGTACCCCCGCCACGCCCGGCCCCGCACCCGGGCAACCGGCCTACGCAAGGGCACGGACGGGTGGATCCAGTCGCTACTCGGCAAGTTGCCCTACTCCACCAGCGACACCGACCCGGCGTCCGCCGAGGCGTACCTCGAAGCCGTAGGGGGTGCCCTCAGCGACGGCAAGCTGACCGGCGTCGAGGCCAAGGCACTGGCCCGACTGGCCGGGCAGTCCGGCATGGGCGCCCAACAGGTACGCGACCTGCACCACCGCTACCTCGACGGACTGCGCGACGCCGCGCTCGCCGACGACATCCTGACCAGCACCGAGTACCAGCAACTCGTCACGGCCGCCCGACTTCTCGGAGAACCGGACTACTTCGCAGACCTCACCGCGCCCGAGGCGGAAACCACGCACCGAACCCGGGCGGTCAAGCAGAAGGGACAACGCGTCTGGTGCAGCCAGTCCGTGTCCGCTGATGCCCGTGACCGCCTCACCCAGGCCGGTTTCGTCCTGGCGTCGAACCTGACCCGCAACGTCGTCGCCGCCGTCGTCGCCGCCGCGGACCAGGACGACGCGAAGGTCGCGCGAGCACGCGAACTCGCCATACCGATCCGCGCCGACCTGACCCTCGACGACATGCTGGGGACCACCGCCACGCCTTCCCCGGCACCCCACCAGCCCGGATCCGCCGCGATGGGCGCGGAACAGCACGAGTCCCGCGCCGAGCCGACACCGGCCGCCGCGGTGTCCGCGCCCACCCCACGCAGACCGCAGGTCGTCGCCGGCTGGTACCTGGACCCGTCCGGGCGGTGGACCTACCGCTTCTGGGACGGCAGGGGCTGGACCGAGCGGGCCAGCGCCGGAGACGGCCGCACCTGGTCGGACAGCACCGGCCTACCGCTGTGGTGTGCGCCCACGACGGACGGCCTGGTCGACGGCCAGCAGCCGCAGGCCCTCACCGACCAGATCACGACGATGCAGAAGACCGATGTTCACGCGGCGCTGCTCCTGACCGTCCGGTGCATCGACGCGGTGGAGAACGACGCACGCATCAGCGGACACGGGGTGGCTCCCTGGTACTACGAGAGGGCCGCCATCATCTTCGCCGGCCTGGGCGACCCCGCGGCCGAAGTCGCCGTGCTCGAACGATTCGCCCGACAGAGACATGCTCCCGGGGCCACACCGGCTCGGCTTCTCGAGCGACTCAGACAGCGCCAGGCCACGGTCCACGCGTAGCCGCCACCACCGTCCATGACCCGTGACGTGCCTGAGTGAAGTTGCCTCACGGTGCCCTCGCGGGGTTCGCCCGCACGTCCCCCTTGCCGTCACCGGCTGTGGCAGTGACCCGGGAGCTGCCCCCGGTCAGCAGCAACCTTTGATGGGCACAAGCAGACGTGCGGTCGGGCAGATGCCCGGGCCTGCGGGGGCGACAGCTGGACCGCTACGATCGTCTTGGCCGCGTCGGTCGACGTCGATGCGGGGTACGGCGCGGCCCGGCTGGCGCTGGAAGTGGAAGGTCGGCGACACACCGTGCCAGGGCGGAACCACGCCTGGGCCGCCATGGACCGCAGTATGGATCGGGTGACCATGAGTCTTTTCCCGGCATCCGAACAGCCGAGTCTCTTCGGCGACGACGGTTTCCTGTCCGATAGCCGTGAGCCGGTGTTGATGTCGCTGCACGCGGTCTACTACGACCTGATCTGGGCGGGTGAGAAGACGCATGAGTTCCGGCGGCGGTTTGTCAGCGGCCGGCCGGTGCGCTGGTACGTGTATCTGAATGCTCCGGTTGCCCGCCTCGGCCCGGTCATCGATCTCGCTCCGGCCGTCGTCGACACACCGCAGCGGATCGCGGCGATCGCGGAGCGGGCCCGCGTCGGTAACGGCGCGTCGGTGTTGGAGTACGTCCGGGATCTGGAGCAGGCCTTCGCCATTCCGATCGAGCGTGTGTCGGAGTATCCGGGTGTGCCGATCGCTCAGCTCAAGGCGGAGCTTGGTGAGTTCCACCCGCCGCAGGGATATGTGAAGTTGCGGAACCATCCTGAGCTGTTGAGCGTCTGCGAGAAGGCCACGGCCGAGTCGCCGGTCCGGGAGATGACCGTCCGGGGCCGGTAGCGCCTGCCTGACCGTCGACCACCGGGAGGTGGAGGTCATCGCTCGTCGTTCCACTCGAGAACCGTCGCCGCTGCGCCGTGCCCGTCTGGGGCGGGGATGGACGTTGGAGAACGTCGTGGAGGCGATAGACCGACGGACCGCCGGTGGCCACTCCGGTGTCACCCCGACGATGGTCAGCGGGTGGGAGCTGGGTCGCCACACGACCAGTCATGCCCACCGCAAGACCCTGTGTGCGATTTACGGCAAGAGCGTGGACGAACTCTTCGCCCACCAGGACCAGCGGCTGGACGATTCCGACGACGCTCCCCGCCTGCTCGCCCGGTACGGGGACCTCTACCCGGCCATGCTCACGGTCGTCGGGGAGGCCCGGGAGTGTCTGATCGTCACCGGCTCCCGGTCCCGCAACGGCAGCTATCTGGAGGCGATCGAAGCTGCCCTCGTCGCCAATCCGGCGCTCGTCCTCTACCGGGTTCTTCACGGCCCCCCGCACTACCGGGTGCTCAAGCAGCACCTGGTCCGGCTGTTGGAGCTGCGTGACCCGCAGGATCGCAGCCTGGGTGTGAAGACGCTCCACCTGGCCGTCGAGGAGGATCCGTGGGCGCCCGAGCGGTTCTTCATCGCCAGCGAGCGGGCCGCGGTGGTGCCCATACCGTCGCTCACCTCCCATGAGGCGTTCGACTCGGCCGTGCTCCTCGGCCCGGGCCCGGCCTCGCGGCTGCTCGACCACGGGCGGCAGGCGTACGCTGCCGCTCGGCGCATCGAGACGGTTGACGACGTCCGCGCGTTGGAAGTGCTGCGAGAGCGGGAGTGACCGTGAACGAGGATCCGGTGTGGCTGGCTGCCCAGGATGATCACGACTCCGTGACCGCTCTGACCAGGGACCTGGTCCGCATCCCCAGCCGGGGTGGCATCGACCCGTACGGCCCGGTGCTGGGCTTCCTCCAGCGGTGGCTCGGTGAGCGCGGGTTGTCGGCACGTCAGCTGCACGGTGCCGGCGGAGACATCGTCGCGCTGGTGGTGGAGATCGCCGGCGGGCAGCCCGGGCCGCGGTACGTGCTCGACGCGTGCCTCGACACGGCTCCGTTCGGGGACGAGGCCGCCTGGACGCACCCGCCGTCCTCGGCCGTCATCGAGGACGGTTGGCTGCACGGGCGGGGCGGCGCCGACTCCAAGGCTGCCGTGGCGATCTTCTCGCACATCGGGGCGCACCTGCGCGCAGCCGCCGACCAGCTGCACGGCTCGGTGGTGCTGCTGTTCGACGTCGATGAGCACACCGGCGTCTTCGGCGGGGCGAAGACCTACTTCCGACAGGCGGGCCCCGTCGACGGCGTGATGATCGGCTACCCGGGAGGCGACCACATCGTCGTGGGTGGCCGCGGCGTCCTGCGGGCCCGCCTGCACGTGCACGGGGTCTCCAGCCATTCCGGTGCCAGACGCCCGACGCCCAACGCGATCGCGAAGGCCGCAGCGCTCATCCAGCACCTGGAGGCCGTGGCGCTGCCGGGGACCGTCGCCGGGTTCCCTCTGTCGCCCAAACTGACCGTGACCGCCGTCAGCGGCGGTGAGGGGTACTCGGTCGTCCCCGACCTGTGCACCCTCAACGTCGACGTGCGGCTCACCCCCGCGATGGACGACCGCGCCGGTGAGGCACTGCTGCGGGAGTGCGTGAAGGCGGTCGACCACGGGTGGCCGGACACCTCACCCACACACGTCGAGATCACCACCAGGTGGCCTCCGTACGCGCTGCCGCCGACGGTGCCGATGGTGAACGAACTGGTCGAGTCGGCCGCGCTCTACGGGCTCGCCCCGGTGCTGAAGATCGCGGGCCCGTCGAACATCGGCAACTACCTCGCCGGCATCGGCGTCCCGGCCACGGCGGGATTCGGCGTGGACTACGAAGGACTGCACGCCACGAACGAGCGGATCCGCCTCGCGTCCGTACCGCCCGTCCAGGCTGTCTACCATCGGACACTGCTCCGTCTGCTCGCACCACGCTGACCTGCATCGACGTGAACTCTCCACCAGCCGGTGAACAACGCGACGACAACGCGACGACAACCGTGAACTGGCCTCACCCGCGCACGCCGGGTGATGGTGCCGCTACCAAGTCGGCACCCGCCAGGAGGTCGTCAACCGTGCACCCCCAACCCCGACAGGCAGTCGGCTTCCCCCGAGAGAGCGGCACGGACCGCCGCACCATACTGACCCCCGCCCTCGCCCGCGCCCTCACCGACCACGGCTTCACCGTGCTCGCCGAGCCGGGCATCGGCCGGGGCATCTTCCTCGACGACGAGGCATACCGGCAGGCCGGCGCGACCCTCGCCGCACCCGCCGACGTCTGGGCGTCTCCACTCGTGCTGCGCTACAAGGCCTCCGACCCGGCCGACCTCGAGCGCGTCGCCCCCGGCCAGCACATCGGCGCGCTCTTCCACGCCGAAGGCAACCCCGAGCTGCTCACTGCGCTCGTCAACAGCGGTGCGACCGCCTGGAGCTACGAGCTCCTCTCCGAGGACGGCCGGTTCCCCCTGGGCCGACCCGGAGGACAGATCGCCGGCATCCAGGCGATCCTCGCCGGCGCACAGGCGCTGCAGCATCCCTCAGGGCGCGGCGTCCTGCTCGGCGGCCATATCCCCGGCACCGAACCGGTAGACGTCGTGGTCATCGGCAGCGGCAACGTCGGCCGCGCCGCAGCGCTCACCGCAGCACAGCTCGGCGCGCGGGTCACCGTCCTCACCAGCGGTCCCCGAACCCGCGACGCCTACCGGACCGACGCGCCCGCCGGCGTCACCGTGCTCGCCAACGAACCCCCCGTGCTGCAGGAGTGCCTGAGCCACGCGGACCTCATCGTGGGAGCCATCCTGATCTCCACCTACGACACCCCGCCCATGATCCACGAAACCGACCTCGCCGACATGCGGCCGGGCGCGGTGATCGTCGACGCCACCTGCGGATACGGGCCCGGCTATCTCCCCACCGCCGGGCCCCTGCAGAAACCGGGCGACCCGCCGCGCATCGTGCGCGGCGTACTGCACGTCAAGGTCGACATCTGGCCCGCCCTGGTGCCGGTCACGGCGAGCCACGCCTACGCCGCGAACGCCGCCCCGTACCTGGTGCGCCTCGCCGAGACCGCACTGCTCGGGCGGGACGACACGGCCGTGCAGACCGCGCGGATCGTCGCCTGCAACGCGCTCGTGCACCCCGTGATCCGCCAGCACGCCCGCTTCTACGGGATGGCGTCATGAGTAGCGCGGAAACGGGATACGCCACCCGCGCCCGGTTGTACGCGGCGGAGGTGGCAGCCGGGCTGACCGCTCCCCGCATGCTCGACCAACTCCTCCGGCCCGGGACGACGGTGGCGGAGATCCCCAGCGGCACCGGCCACTTCGTGCGTCGCTACGCCGAGGCCGGGTGCGCGACGCTGCTCGTCGACGCCAGCGCGCAGATGCTCGCCGCCGCCGAGCGCAACGTGGCCGGCATCCCGCACGTCACCCTGCTCCGGGCGCGGGTCGAAGATCTCCCCACCGGTCACCCCCTGGTCGACCTGGCGGTGATCCCCAACGGAGCACTCAACCAGCTGGCCCACGACCTGCCGCTACCCGACATCCTCCGCGCCGTCGCCGGCCTGCTGGCACCCGGCGGCAGGATCCTGGTCCAGGCCCTCCTCGGCGAGCCCACCGAGCGGTGCGGCTTCTACGAACCGCTGCCCTCAGGCTCCTGGTTCATTGACCGTCGGATACCCGACCCGGACGGCGGCGCGCTGGTGCGACGCCGTCGGCAGAGACACCACGGCAACCACCTCAGCATCGACTTCGCGCTCACCCGCGACAGCGACGGGGAAGTCGTCTACCGGCACACCGTGGTCATGCGGATGCTCGACCGGGCCGATGTCACCGACGCGGCCGCCACCGTGGGCCTGACCGTCGCCGCCTGGCGACCCGGCCTAAGCCAGCTCAGCGAAGCCCTCCTCACCAGGGCGTCAGCGTGACCGGGAAGACGGTCCACGACGCAGATCCCTACTGGCAGACGTACTACAACGACGCCTTCCAGTTCGGAATGGGCACCGAGGACATCCTGCAGGCGCTGGCCACCCTTCCCGCCGTGCACACCTGGTGCGACCTCGGATCCGGATCGGAGTCGCTGCTGTGGTCGATCCCCCTCACCGCGCACCATCTCATCGCCGTCGACATCGACCCCGAAAGGCTGGCCATCCTGTCCCGGTTCGCCGCACGACGGCAACCACGGCCGGCGTACGGGACAGCACTGGCCCTCTGCAACCGCACCGGAGCCGACTTCGCGCAACGGTGCCGGGCGCTCGCCGGGACGATCGTCGCGGACTGTCTCGCCGCGCCGGCACTCCCACTGGCACCGGCAAGCACCGACCTGATCACCCAGTTCGGGCTCCTCGGCCTCACCACGGACCCGCCGCACTTCCTCGACGCCTGGCGCCGTGCCCACGCCCCACTCGCCCCGGGCGGCTGGTGCGCCGGCGCGAACTGGATCCCCGAACCGTCCCGCCAACACGGTCGGGTCGCGCTGACCGACAGGCTCTACCGCCACGCGTTCGCTGACGCCGGCATCCGCCCGCACCTGCTACGCCGGGTGGCCAGCTCCGACCCGCAGTTCCCCAGCCTCTGGCTCTACCTCGGGAGGAAACAGTGACCACCGCCAGCGACAACCTCATCTTCGCGCCGGTCGGCATCGCCCACCTCACCAGCCGCAACGCCGACCTGCTGCGCGCCGCCGCCGCCGGCCGGTCCGCGCTACGCGTCACGACCGCCGCCCAGCTCAACGGCGTACCCCACTTCGGCACCACCGTCACCATCCTGACCGTGTTCGCCTTCGCCGCCCACGCCGCCGACGCCCTCGGGCTGCCCCCGACCGTCGTCTTCAACGCCCTGGAGAACGCGCCCGCCGAGCACGTACGACGCAACGGCGAGCACTACACACGGACCGTCGGCGACCTCATCGACGCCGGCCGCCTCGACGGGGCCACCCGCACCGACGGATTCCGGCGGCTGTTGAACTGGGCCCGTGACCGCTCCGGCGTCCCCTACGAGGTCCGTCCCTACCGCGTCTACCAGAACCTGCGTCCGGTCCGGGAATGCCTGCACCGCATCGCGCAGAACCTCGACGACTTCGCCCCGATCTGCGCACCCACCGACGGCATCGTCAAGGTCCGCCCCCGCTGCCCCGCCTGCCAGCTGATGGAGAAAGCCGGCAGGCGGCTGCGCATCACCGCACTGTCCGACGCCGTCCAGCTCGACAGCGTCTGCCCCGACCACGGCCCGTACACCGAGCACGTCCCGATCGACGACGGCGGCTGGTACGACGCCAACACCCCCGTCCGCTCCATCCAGAAGGGCTACCTCCTCGCCGTGGAGAGAGACATCTACGACGCCTGCTCGGTATCGGCCGACGGGGCCGACTGGGGCGGAGCCTGGCACAGCCAGGTCCTCGCACCGGGCCTGGCCACCCTCGGCATCCCTACCCGGGACTGGCCCATCTCGGTGTTCACGCCCCTCGTGGTCGACCGCACCGGCGGAAAGCTCTCGAAGAGCCTCTACGTCGCCAAGGGCACCTACGCCGACCTGCCGGAACTGTTCCTGAACCTCGAGGTCCTGCTCGCCGACCACGGCGAACACATCCTCGACACGCTGTGGACCGAGGTGACCCGGTGGGCGGTCGAGCCGCGCCGCCTGCACCGCTCCTACACCGTCGACTACTTCGCCGCCCTACTGGCCGACCACCTGGCCGTCCGCCCCGCGCCCCGCGCCGCCTGAATCGAGGACCCGTGATCCACGCCGTCTACGACGTGACCCACTGCGCCCGAATCTTCCAAGCCAGCCCAGAGCAGATCATGACCGCCATGCGCGAGACGTGCCGGCTGCTGGGCAACACGCCCCGGTCAGAGCTGGTCGAAACCTTCCAGCCACACGGCGTCACCTGCGTGCTCGTACTCGCCGAATCCCACATCGTCGTCACCACCTGGCCCGAGTACGAACTGGCGCACATCGACGTCTTCACCTGCCGGGCGGACAGCGACCCGGACGGCGCAGTCCAGCCGATCCTCGACCTGCTCGACGGAACCGTCGCATCGGCCAGGCGGGTCTCCCGGTTGTCGCTGCCCATCCCGGCGGTGGCATAAGCCTGGCCCAGCACGTAGGGCGGCCTGAAAGAAGCGATCACCGGACCGCTCCTTGTCGAACCGACGAAGATCGCCATCGGCGCGATCGGCGCCATGTACACCGCCCGTACGCGACCACGTCCCGGAAACCTCAGCGGGGCGGGTTCAGACGGTGATGAGGTGGGTGAGGTGGTAGTGGTCCCACCAGTCGGTGCGGTGGTGCAGGCGGATGGTGCCGTTGGTGCGGGTCAGGAGGAGGTGGTTGCCGTCCTGGATGAGGGCGGCGTCCCCCTCTCGTCCGGTCAGGACCCTGGACACGGTGGTGATCATGTTGGGGATGGCTTTGTCGGCGAGGTCGTCGGCGTGGGGGGAGAAGGTGATGTTGACGTACGTGTCGGGTTCCCATTCCCAGCGGGTGTCGTCGCCGGTCTCGGCTTCGTAGTAGCCGTGGGTGCCGGCGCGGACGGTGATGGCGTAGCCGCGTTGGTCGTAGAGGCGGGCGGTGAACAGCCGCCGGTTCGCCGTCGGTCGCGGTGTCTCGTCGGGGTGGGCGGCGGTGAGGGCGGCGATCTCGTCGACGGCGGGATTGCCGGCGAGGATCAGCCGGAACTCGACGCCCATGTCCGCCCCCGCCTCTGCTCAGAGTTGCCGGATGATCTGTTGGATCGTACCGTCGGGTCGCACCACGGCCAGTTTCTTGAGCCCGTCGATGGGCCAGTCGTCGAACTGCCGCCGCAGCGCGCTGAGGTCACCTTCCCGCCCGGAGATACCCCGAACCGACTCGACACCACGGAGGACGCCGACCGCGACGGACGTCCATTCGTTTCGGCGCTTCTCAGTCACGTCGGGAGTGACATCAATGGCGATTAGATGGTGGGCAGATGATTCCTGTAGGTTCACCCATTGTGACCTGCTAGGATAATCGCATGAGCACCCATTCTTGTATTTGGGTGCTACGAGCGAGTGGCCGAATCCCCCCTCGGACACCAGTACCTTTCATTTGTGCACAATATGACGTAGCGGTGGTCAAGTATGCTTGATCACCGCCGAAGCTCCTACGACACAGGCACGAGTGCTGCCCCTCGTGGCAAGCCCTCCGGAGCGAGAGCTGCAACAACACACGCCAGCTCGGCTGTCATCCCCGCTGTGGCTCTGCCCGGTCAGCAGACCAGCGCACGGGGTGCTCCTGGCTCTCCTGCCGCAGCGATGAGGCGACCGCCTTTACCCCTTCCAACCCTCGCCGCCACTCGCAGTCGTCTGGCTGTCTATGGGCTGGTCACACTGAATGCGCACGGCCGGATCGCTGATCGGTCGGCGATGAAGGTGCTTCAGAGGGCGGTTCGCAGTACTACGTCCGTTTCGGGGTGAGGGTGAACACGCCGGGTGCGAGGTCGGGTTGGTCGTGCAGGCTGAGGAGTCGGGTCCAGGCGTTCAGGTCGGCGGCGATGTTCGCGGCGAGGACCCACCCTTGATTGACGGTCTAGGATTTCGACGGCAGGTTGCGCAGGCTCCATGGCCTTGTTGGTGCGCACTCTGTCATCCACCGTGGCGTGGCTTCTGTGGAGAACGTCGAGCCATTGCGGATGATGCGAGCCCGGAATGCCCCACATGCGAGTGATGTTGGTGGCGACGATGGCGTACCGCCACCCGGTGGAGCGTTCCAGGTCGGTCAGGTTCTTGCGGTGTCGGGCGGCGGGCTTCGTGCGGCGCATGGTCAGCCGTAGCCCGGGGAGCCACTTCTCGGCGCGGGTGTCGAGGCCGGTGATTTCGGCGACCCCGGCGGTCGCGGTCGCTTCGCCGTCCTGGCGCAGCGAGTCGGTCCAGGCGTCGACGGGCAGCGCGGCGATCGCGGTCTCGTCGACCTCGGTGATGGTCCAGCCGACGGTGAACCGGACCGTTGCGCCGCTCGCGAAGCCGCCGCAGCTTGCGGAGGTACTGCAGGGATGGACGGCACTCCGCGGCGCTGCGATGATGTGCGCCGTGAAAATCACCTCTGGCCCGGAGCAGTTGACGTCGGGTCAATCCGCCCCGGCCGGGCTTGGCCGGCGCCGCGCACAGGCCGCAGCGACTGCGACCGTCGGGCTGATCATGCTCGCCGATGTGCACTCCATGCCGTGGGTGGCGGTACGACCCGGACAGAGCATCGCCGACCGCCTGTTGGGCCTGGCTCCGTCCGCCGAGGTGCGGACGTTCGCATTGACCGACCTGCCGGGTGCCCGAACATCACTGTACGTCGGATGGGCCCTGCTGCTTTCCTTGCTCGTCGTGGCTTGGGTAAGGCCGGAATGGCGCCGTGGCGTACGGGTTGGCACCGGGGTGCTGAGCCTGGCGCTGACTTTGCTGACCTTCCTACCCGGCGGCGCCGCCATCCGAGCCAGCGGCTTCCGGGAGGCAGACGGACCCAGTACCGACTTCCTCGCCGGCACGTGGCTCGCGCTGGTCGGCATGCTGCTGGTGGCCAGTGCCGTCTCGACCCTGGTGGCGTCACCGAAACCCTCCACACCGCCCGAGCCCACTCCGGTGCGACCGACACCTGCCGCCGAGACCGTGGCTGCCGATTCGACGGCTTCCGTCGACCCGACCCCGATCTTTGTGCCGCCCCCTGGCTGGGCGGCCCTCCCCCGCCCCGCAGCGGTCCCCTGGTGGCGTCGGCCCTGGCTGGTGACCGGCGTCGTGGCAGCTTGCGTCGCCGGGGCGGTCCTGGTCGGGACGGTGGTCTGGCAAGTGGCTCATCCGCCCGCCGCCCGGCGCGGCGAACTCGCCGCGCTGGTGGTGGCGCGCCCGGCCGTTTCGACTCCCGCTCAACCGGCCGCCGTCAACGACCAGGTCAACGTTCCCCAGATCCTGCCGCTCGGGCACCCGGATGCCCTGATACTCGCCGCGCAACTGCTCGACGTGCGACACGCCGCCGGCACGGCATGGACCCGACCGGACACTGCCTCGGTGACGGTTACCCTGCTCCAATTCGACTCGCGGGAGCAGGCCGACCAGTTCCAGCAGTCCTACACTGAGTTCGAACGGCGCGTGCGTGGCCCCGGCAGCGAGGTAAATGTCCCCGACGTGCCGAGGGCGACCGCCTTCACCGGAGAAGGTCAGGGCCGGGCCGAGGTCGACGCCGTCGCGTACCGGGATGACATCGTCGTGCTCATCAGCGCAGACGGCGGACCGCCGGACGCCATCGCAGTCGTCGAGTCCCTGGTCCGCGAGCAATACGACCGACTCTGAGAGGGCGTTTGATAGGCATTCATGTTTCCGATTTGATATGCTTTGCCGCTCGATCGTCGGCGTGCCTTCGTCGGCCTGCGCCCCATGGGTCGGAATGCCCTGATTTCAGCCGCACGCGCCCCAGCCTCGCCATGCGCGGCGAGAGAAGAGCGGACCTTTATAAGCCAGACGGAATCGCGGGACTATTTCCACTCCAAGAGGGCGGTCCGTGACTATGTTACGCGAGACGTAAATCGACTTGTGTACTCATAAAAGCCGCATAAGCCGCACGACGCAAAGCGCTTTTATAATTGCAAAGCCTATTCAAACGCCCTCTGACACGTCCCACAAACCGCATCACAGCCGCCCTCATCGAGCAAGGCCGCCTTCCCGATGAACTGGAGTATCCGTTACAGACAGGCTACGACCACGGGGTCCAAGCAACTCACTTCACCGTGCCGCCCGACCTCGTGAGGGCACTCCGAGCTCTTGGGCCACCACGAGGCATCTGACGAGGGCCCTGCTACCGGCTGAGCGGGCAGCTTGAGCGTGGTGGCTATGGGCAGCCCGGGTGGACTCTCCCTGTACGACTTACACGCGTGCTATTGAAGTGCCATAGTGGTAGACAGCAACATGGCATGTTGGGCATCGGTTCGTGTCGATCATCGGACACATCATTACCGCATATTGATCATGTTTCGGCCTGCTGAGCTGCGTAGATGCTGCCTGTGATCGGTTCGCAGTGCTCCTGGTCGCAGACGATGGTGATCTTGGTTCTGTGTAGGAGAGCTGCCAGATCGTGTGGGCTCTGGGCGTCGCTGGACAGACGAGGGTGGCCGGCGAGCCTGGCGATGATGTGGTCTTCCCTGAGGTAGAGAACCTTGCGCCGACGGTTGGTGGGTTGGCGGGAGCAGCCGACGTCGAAGTACTCGGCGACGATCATTTCGTGATCGGCGACGAGCTCGGTGGCGCAGTCCCGCTGCCAGTGCCGGGAGGCCACGCGGTCCTGGTGCTCGATGGTAGACATCCGGCCGTAGAACGCGAACCGTAGACTAGGCCACCCTTGGGTAGATGGCTCCGGCCTGGCCTGCGGTTGGCTGCTCAGCCATCGCGTCAGGGGATCCTCGACATGGTCGTTCTGGTTGTCCGACGCATGGACTCGTCCTGGTTGAGCGTCGGGTCAGGCCGCCCGGCTCACGAGGCCCCGTACTGCGGCTCGCGTCTCCTCGGTCGAGGCGGCCTCGACCAGGGTCACGGTCGGGTCGCCTGGATCGTGCCCGACCGCGAGGTGGCGCGCTTGCGGAAACTTCGACAGTCCGCTGGTCATGGCGGTAACCGCGACCTTGCCTACGGCGATAAATATCGTGCAGTTCTGGCTGGCCAGGCTGTTGTAGTAGGTGAGGGCGTTCGCCGGGTTCTGCGGCCCGGACACCGCCAGGTGCTGGATCTTGATCTGGGTGTCGGTCGACGCCTCTCGCATCCCTGCCCAGACAGCGGCGGCTGACTCGCCGGCCAGCCCTTTGTCGTCAGTGAGCAAGCATGCGGTGGTGTCGCGGTAGCGCCGCTCCCGGACCGGTTCAGTGTCCGACGGCGGCCACAGGACCCAGATCGTCACGATGGCCGTGACGGCCACGACGGTCCCGAACCCGACAGCGACGAGCATGGGTTGCCGCCGCAGCCATCCACCCATTACAACCCCCCGGTACGCCGTGTTCCCCGTTCGCCCACGGCTTGTTGTGGCGAGTCGCCAGAGCATAGCCACCTGTCGGCGCGGAAGGGGGAGGCTCGGCGGAGCGATCCCATGACCGAATCCAGCCAGTGGGATCACTGTTCGTAATCGGACGTGCTCACGGGTCCTGTCCCGCAGGCGCGCCGTGAAGGGCCTTGTCAGTGCGGATCGCGCAATGCAAGCTTCCCTCACTTTGCAGCGCGGGCTACGGGGGAGGACTGCCATGCGCGGTTGGTTGCGGCGTGCCCACAAACGGCAGGCAGGATCCAGACCACCGGCCGGACGAGCCTCCGCACAGCGCGCCGCCACGCGGTCAACCCGTCGGCTCGCCACGGCCTTGATCCTCGCGCTGGCTCTCGGGATCGGCGTACCACCCGGTGCGGTACCGGCGGACCAACCATCGCCGTCGCTGTCGCGACTATGGAGCTGGCTCTCCACCCGGCCGTCCTGGGCTTTCAATGCCCCGGCGACCCCGGATCAGGAGCGGGGCCGCGCCCCGCGGCAGGGCCACTACGTCACCGCCTCCCAGGCACCGGCCGGTGGCAAGGCCAGACCGGCGAAGGGCGAACTGAAGCGCTACGAGCCGCACCGGCCAGGGGCGGGAACGGTGAACACCGGCGAGGCCGACACCGGCTTCGACCCCGAGGCCAGCGAACGGATCGCATCGGCGGCAAGCGAGAAGTCGGACGTCTACCGCAACCCGGACGGCTCCTTCACCCGGCGGGTGCACCGCGACCCGATCAACTACCGGGCTGCCGACGGCACGTTCAAGCCGATCGACAGCACCCTGCGTACCGGCGACGACGGTCGCCCCCAGGCCACCGGGAACTCCTTCGGCCTGAGCTTCGCCGGCACCCAGGCACCCCTGGCGGGCAGGTCGGCCCAGGCAGACGGCGAAAGTTCCGCTTCCATCGAGGAGGGTGACGACGACCTCGTACGGCTCTCCCTCGGCGATGGTCGGGAACTGGCGTTCACGCTCTCCGGTGCGACCATCGGCACGCCGGTCGTGGACCGTGAGATCGCCCGGTACACCAACGTCTTTCCGGACGTCGACCTCGAGCTGGGCGCGATGGCCGAGGGCGTCAAGGAACTGCTGCTGCTGCGGTCGGCACAGGCGCCGACGGAGTATCTGTACCCGCTGCGGCTGACCGGTCTGACCGCGCGGGTCGGTGTCGGTGGGGCGGTCGAGTTCGTGAGCGACGACGGCAAGGTCGCCGTGTTGATGCCGGTCGGCTATCTGGAGGACGCGGCGGTGGATGCCACCGGCGCGGGCGCCATGTCGCACGCCATGCGCTACGAGATCGTTGACGTCGAGGGGACGCCGACACTGAAGATGTCGATCGACGGGGCGTGGCTGCGCGATCCGGCCCGCCGGTTCCCGGTGGTCCTGGACCCGACCGCCACCATCGCGACCACCACCGGCGACACCTATGTGCAGTCCGGCGCGACCGAGCCGGACCGGTCCGCCGAGAACAACTTCGCGGTCGGTACCTTCGACGGCGGGGGTGGCAAGGCCAAGTCGCTGATGCCGTTCCCGACCTTCGGCACCACCTTCGCGGGCAAGCGGCTCAGCGCTGCCGACCTCAACCTGTTCATGAGCTATCAGGGCGTCGGCAGTGGCTGCGTGGTCCGCCGCTTCGATGTGCACCGGGTCACCGCGAACTGGAACGCTGCCACCGTCAAGTATGGCACCTTCCCGTCGTACTCGGCCTCGATCGGTAACGCCTCGCCGTCGAGCACCGCCGCGTGCAACAACACTTCCGGGACCCGTAACGTCGGGACCTGGGTGTCGGTGGCGCTGAACGCGGCACAGGTGAACGAGTGGGTGACCGGTGCCGGCAACTACGGCCTGGCGCTCACCGCGTCGGAGACCGACAGCGCCGCCTGGAAACGGTTCACCTCGGCGAACCCGAATCTGACCTGCACCCACAGCACCTACGGCGCGATCCAGTGCGACCCGTTCATCGACATCACCTACAGCGACAACGTCGCGCCGCAGGTGACGACCCGCTACCCGGCCAACAACTACCCGGTCAGCACGCTCACCCCGGAACTGGCCGCGCAGGGCAACGACCCGGACAACTGGCCGGCCAAGGGGCTGCGCTTCAACTTCCTGATCTACAACGACCAGGGCGCACAGATCACCACCTCCGGTTGGGTGCCCGGCGGCGTCTGGAAGGTCCCGCCGGGCGTACTCGCCTGGGGAAAGACCTACCTGTACGCGGTCCAGGTCAACGATTACTCCTCCACCGGGCCACCCACCCCGGTCACCTACGCCTTCTCGACGCAGGTGCCGCAGCCGGCGGTGACCTCCTCGCTGGCCCAGAACGGCGGCAAGGGCTACGAAGCCAGCGTCGGCAACTACACCACCTCGGACAGCGACGCCGAGGTCGCCACGGTCGGTCCCGCACTGTCGATCACGCGGGACTACAACAGCCTGGACACCCGCGCCGACAGCGCGTTCGGCCGTGGCTGGTCGTCGCTGTTGGACATGCGGGCCCGGGAGGACCGGGACGCCGCCGGGGTGCTGCAGACCGCGACGATCCGCTATCCCGACGGGCAGGAGGTATCGTTCGGTCGCAACAACGACGGCACCTGGGTGCCGCCGTCTGGCCGGTTCTCCGTCTTCAAGGCGATCACCGGCGGCTACTCGCTGACCGACAAGGACGCCACCGGGTACGAGTTCACTCAGTCGGCCGGCGGCGGTGTCTTCCGCCTGACGAAGATCACCGACGCGTCCGGTCGGGCACTGACCCTGCGCTACGACACCAACGGGCGGGTGGACGAACTCCGGTCGGTGGCGTCGAACCGTACCCTGACGATCGGTTGGTCCACCCCGGCGGGCGCCGCCCACCCGCACGTCGCGACGGTCACCACCGACCCGATCACCCCCGGCACCCCGACCACCGCGCTGACCTGGTCGTACGAGTACGACACGGACCTGCTCGAGGGGGTCTGCCCACCGGGTACCAGCACCGAGTGCGCCAGCTACGAGTACACCGCGACGGCGCAGCACGCCAGCACCGTACTGAACTCCTCACCGTACTCGTTCTGGCGACTGAACGAGCCCTCCGGCGCGGCGGTCGCGCAGAGCGGTGTGCTGTCCAACGACGGCGGCGACGCCGGTGTCCTGCAGAACGTCGCCCTCGGCGGGCCCGCGGCCCACCCCGGATCCACCTCCACCTCCGCCACGTTCAACGGCACCAGCTCGCGGGTGAAACTGCCGGCGAAGGCCGTCGCCGACGCCTCGTACCAGTCGATCAGCATGTGGTTCCGGACCAGCACCCCCACCGGCGTGCTGTTCAGTTACCAGAAGGACGCGGTCGATCCCGGTGTCACCACCACCGGCGGATATGCTCCGGCGCTCTACGTCGGCTCCGACGGGCGGCTGCGCGGCCAGTTCTGGACCGGCAACGCGGCCTCGACGCTCGCCTCACCCGCTCCGGTCACCGACGGCCAGTGGCACCACGTCGCGCTGGCCGGCAACGGCGGCAGCCAGCGGCTCTACCTCGACGGCGTCGAGGTCGGCGTGCTCAACGGGGCGATCACCCTGGCCAGCCTCGGCGCCACGAACAGCTACATCGGCGCAGGCTTCCTCGGCGGTGCGTGGCCGGCGCAGCCGCACACCACCCCGACCGCCACCTTCTTCAACGGCTCGATCGCCGACGTCGCGTTCTACAACCACGCGCTGACCGGCTCCACCGTCACCTCCCTCCACCAGTCCGGTCAGGTCGGGACGCCGGTGATCTCGGAGGTCGGCAGCAACGCCGGCCGGGTCCGTGCACAGGTCGAGTACGACACCGTCAGCGGCCGGGTCAGCAGGGTCACCGACGAGAACGGCGGCGTCTGGCAGATCGCCGCCCCCACCACCTCCGGATCCAGCCAGGTGTACGTCTCCGCGGTGCTCGGCTCGCGGCCGCGCGACTATTACCGGCTCGGCGACATCGACGGCCCGGCGGAGGCGGTCAACAAGGTGGTAGGCAACCGCGCCTACTACAACAACGTCACCTTCAACACCGTGCAGCCGAACACCACCAGCCCGTTCGCGGACACCTTCGGGGCCGGCTTGAACGGCACATCGTCGTTCGTCCGGATGCAGGGCTGGGGCGTGGTGCCGTTCGAGGGGCCACACACCATCGAGATGTGGTTCAAGGTGCCGGCCAACCACGCACAGAGCGGGGTGCTCTACAGCTACCAGGACTCGGCGGTCAACGGCGGTACCCCGACCACCGGAGCCTACGTACCGGCGCTTTACGTCGGTGCCGACGGCTACCTGCGCGGCGCCATGTACACGGGAACGGCCAGCCCCATCACCTCGACGACCAAGGTGAACGACGGCAACTGGCACCACGTCGTGCTCTCCGCCGGCTACCAGGACCGGCAGCGGCTCTACCTGGACAACAAGCTGGTCGGCACCAAGGTCGGCTCTCTGGTGCCCACGTTCTCGGAACTGGGCTACATCGGTGCCGGCACCACCCGCAACTGGCCCGGCTCGTCCCGCGACGTCAGCTACTTCACCGGCAACATCGCCGAGTTCGCCTACTACGAAGAAGCGCTGTCGGAGGCGGCGGTCGACGCCCACTACAAGGCCTCCCGCAGCGCTCTACCGCCGCCGGCCGGGGTCACCGGCCCGGTGCTCACCCCGGTCACGACCGCCACCGTGACCGACCCGACCGGCAAACCGATCAAGCAGATGTTCGACCTGGTCAACGGCAACCGCCTGATCGCACAGACCGACGCGCTGGGCAACACCACCACGTACGGCTTCGACGTCGGTGGCTTCGTCTCGGTGGAGTACGACCCGCTGGGCCGCAAGACCGAGTCGGGCAAGGACGTGCGCGGCAACACGATCCGGTCGACCACCTGCCGACACCACAACACCGAGGTGGGCGACGAGTGCCAGACGTCGTACTACCGGTACTGGCCGGACGCCACCACCGTCAACCTCACGCCGGACGCCCGCAACGACCAGTTGATCGAGATGGTCGACGCCCGGGGAACCACCGAGACCGATCCCCGGTACCGGACCCGCTTCACCTACGACACGGCTGGCAACCGGACCAGCATGATCTCACCGCCGGTGCCCGACCATCCCAACGGTCGGACCACGGCGATGACCTACACGACCGCCACCACAGCGGCCGTCGGCGGGGGAGTCACCCCGCCAGGTCTGCCGCTGACCACCACCTCGCCGCGCGGTTCCCAGCAGCGCACCGAATACAACGCGGCCGGCGACGCGGTCCGGGTCACCGACCCGGCCGGACTGGTCACCGAGTTCACCTACGACGGGCTGGGCCGGGTGACCACCAAGAAGGTGATCTCGACCGCCTATCCGGCCGGACAGGTCACCAGCTACGCGTACGACGCGGACGGCGAGGTGACCGAGACGGTCGAGCCGCCGGTGACGAACCGGGTCACCGGGGCGGTGCACACCGCCCGGACGACCGATGTCTTCGACGCCGACGGCCTGGTGACCGAGCGGACCGTCGTCGACACCACCGGCGGGGACAGCCCCCGGGTGGCCAGCAGTTCCTACGACCAGTACGGCCGGATGATCAAGAGCGTCGACCCGGGAGACGCGATCACCGTCTTCGAGTACGACGTGTACGGCAACCAGACGAAGGCCGTCTCCTGCGACAGCGACCCGCTCCCGGGCCAGCCCTGCCCGACCGGCGACGTGCTACGCATGATCGAAGATCTGTACGACGCCGAGGGTCATCTGTTGACCAGCCACCTGACCGGTGCCGACGGCACCCGGACCAGGCTGACCTTCAACACCTACTACACCGACGGGAGCCTCGCGTCCGAGACCGACGCGATGAACTGGACCACCAACTACGTCTACAACGCTGACGGCACCCTGCGGAAGGTGACCCGCACCGACGGTGTGAAGACCCACGTCGTCGAGGAGAACCTCTACGACCGAGCCGGCAACCTGTCCTCCCGTACCGAGAACAACGGCGCGACGAACACCCAGTACACGCACGACGGGGCCGGTCGCCTGCAGGCCTCGCGGGTGGTCGTGAACGACATCCCCCGCACCACCCGATACACCTACGACGCCGACGACCGGGTGGTGGCGACCCGGAACACGTCCGGTGACAACGAGACCGTGCTGCATACGGTCGAGAACACCTACGACCCGATGGGTCGGGTGACCTCGGAGAGCGTCAGCACCAACGCGGCGTCCCGGCCCGCCGGCTGGTGGAAACTGGACGAGACCAGCCAAGCGGGAGAAATCTTCACCGCCCACGACTCGTCGCCGTCCCAACAGGACGCCTCCGGCTACCTCGGCGCGTCCCTCGGTGGAGGGTTCGGCACCTTCACCACCGGTAGCCTCGACACCGGTGGCCCGGTGCTCAACACCACCCAGTCGTACTCGGTCTCCGCGTGGGTACGGGTGAGCAACCTGACCACCTCGCACACCGCCGTCGGCCAGGGCGGCAACAACCACGGAGCCTTCTTCCTCCAGTACCACCGGACGGCGAACAAGTGGGCCTTCGTCTCGCCGTCGTCGGACTCGGCCTCACCGGCGTCGTCCGCGACGGCGACGGCGAACCTCACCCCCGCCGCCAACACCTGGGTCCACCTGGTCGGGGTCTTCGACGCCAGCACCAAGGCAATGTCGATCTACGCCAACAGCGTCGCTGGTGTCTCCGCCACCAACGCCACCCCGTTCAATTCGGTCACCTCGCTGAGCATCGGCGGCGTGCACTACGGCAACGGCGGCGGTGCCACCTTCGCCGGCAGCATCGACAACGTTCAGGTCTACCAGCGGGCCATCTCGACCACCGAAGTGGCCACCCTGTACGGCAGCGGCAACGGCCGGACCAGCAACACCACGCTGAGCACCAACCAGTTGACCACCAACTACACCGTCGACGACCGGGGTCTGACCACCGCAGTGGTGGACCCGAAGGGCAACCGCACCGACTTCGAGTACGACGAGGCCGGTCAACTCGTCCAGCAACTCGACCCGGCCGTCAGCACCGAGGTCTTCGGCGGCACCCCGCTGCCGATCCGGCCGATCTCCAAGCTCGGCTACAACACCTTCGGCGAGGAGGTCGAGTCCCAGGACCCGCTCGGCAACCTCACCCAGGTCCGGGTCGACGCGCTGGGCCGACCGTGGAAGACGATCCAGCCCGACTACACCCCGCCGGGTGGCACCCCGATCGTGGGCGCGCACACCGTCACCACCTACGACAAGCTCGGCCAGGTCGTCGCCAGCACCGACCAGCGCGGCAAGACGACGACCTACGAGTACGACTCGTTCGGCAACCCGGTCAAGGTGACCGACCCCACCGGCAAGATCTCCACCGCCACCTACAGCCCGGTCGGTGACCTGCTGGAAACCGTCGACCCGACCGGCGCCAAGTCGACCGCGACCTACGACTACCTCGGCCGGCAGGTCACCGTCAGCCAGGTGGTCCGGCAGCCGACCCCGTTGGTCAACACGACCAGCTACGACTACGGCACCGGGGCCTACGGCGACACGGCGGCGGCCGGACCATGGCTCCAGAAGATCACCTCGCCGGACGGCGTGACCACCTCCTACACCAACAACGCGCTGGGCGAGCAGGTCACGATCCGCGACGGCGCGAACAACCCCACCTCGATCGACTACGACGGCCTCGGCCGGGTGTCGCGCATCCTCAACGCCGACGCCACCCGACGGCTGTTCACCTACGACGGCGCAGGCCGGACCGTCCAGGTCGAGAACCGCAACCCCAGCAACGTGGTGATGACCACCGAGAAAGCCGCGTACGACGACAACGGCAACCTGGCCGCCTCCACCGACGCCCGCCAGACCACGACCACCTTCGGCTACGACGCACTGAACAACCTGACCAGCGAGGTCCAGCCGATCACCGCCACCACGGCGATCACCACCTCGTTCGGCTACGACGCGGCCGGCAACCGAACCCGGTTCACCGACGGACGCAACAACGCGTTCTGGACCACGTACAACAGTTGGGGTCTGCCGGAGTCGCAGATCGAGCCAGCGACGACCGCCCATCCCGACCTGGCCGACCGCACCTACACGGTGACCTACGACCAGGCCGCGCGGGCGGTCGCCCAGCTCGCACCCGGCGGCGTGCGGATCGACAACGAGTACGACGACCTCAACCGGCTGACCGGCCAGACCGGAGCCGGCGCGGAAGCCACGACCACCGCCCGCTCGTTCGGCTACGACGACGCCGGCCGGCTGACCTCCTTCTCCGCCCCGAACGGCACCAACTCGGTCAGCTACGACGACCGGGGTCTGCCGCTGACGATCAACAGCCCCGGCAACGCCACGTCGTTCGGCTACACCCGGGACGGCCGGATGGCGTCACGCGCCGACGCGGCCGGTACGACCGGCTACACCTACGACGTCGCCGGCCGGCTGCGGACCGCAGCCAACCCGACCACGGGAATCAACCTCACCATCGGCTACAACACCATGTCGCTGCCGTCGACCATCACCTACGGCACGAACAACAACGTCCGGACCCTCACCTACGACTGGCTGCAGCGCCTGAGCACGGACACCCTGCGTACGTCGAACGGCGCGACGACCCTCGGGTCGATCACCTACGGCTACGACCCGAACGGCAACTTGAACTCTAAGGCGACCATTGGGTTCGCCGGAGCATCATCGAACAGTTTCGGCTACGACCTCGCCAACCGGCTGACCTCCTGGACCCGCGGCAGCGCGGTGACCGCATACGCGTACGACGGATCGGGCAACCGAACCCAGGCCGGAGCGAAGACGTTCACCTACGACGCCCGTAACCGGCTCACCGCCCAGACCGGGGTCAGCTCGTACGTCTACACCCCACGCGGCACGCTGCGTCAGACAACATCCGGCAGCGTCACCCACGAGACGGCGGCGGACGCGTTCGGCCAGGTCGTCTCGCAGCAGGCGGCCGGCGGCACCAGCACCTACTCCTACGACGCGCTCGGCCGGGCCGTCCAGCCGCAGTTCCGCTACACCGGACTGGGCAACACCCTGGCCCAGGACGGCACAGCCACCTACACCCGCAGCCCGGATGGCGAGCTGCTCGGGCAGGGCAGCGGTGCCGGCGCCGGTTCGGTGTACGCCTGGACCGATCTGCACCGGGACGTGGTCGGCCAGTTCACCGCCACCGGTACCGCGTTGACCGGCTCGACCAGCTACGACCCCCTCGGCACGGTCCTGGCCACCTCTGGTCTGGTCGGCAGCCTCGGCTACCAGTCGGAGTGGACCGACACCCAGACCGGTCGGGTGAACATGCACGCCCGCTGGTACAATCCGGACACCGGGCAGTTCGACACCCGCGACACCGCGTCGAACAACCCGGTGCCGGACTCGGTGGCGGCGAACCGTTTCCAGTACGGCGACGCGAACCCCATGACGACCCTCGACCCGACCGGTCACTGGGGTCTGAAGAGCTTCCTCAAGAAGACCGTCAGGGCCGTCACGAACCCGGTCGCGACGTACCGCGCGGTGGCCAGCAAGGCGTCGTCGGCGTTCAACTACGTGGCGTCGGGTCGGGCCTGGAGTGACGTCAAGGCCAAGGCGAAGAAGGTCGTGACCAAGGCCAAGAAGGCCGCCAATGTGGTCAAGGACTCCACTGTCCGGTGGGCGAAGAAGAAGGTCAACAAGGTCAAGGACGCCTACAACTCGGCGAAGAAATGCGTCTCCGGTGGCGTCGGAAAGTGCGTCAAGGAGACAGCCAAGAAGGCCGTCAAGAAAGTCGCGACCACCGTCAAGTCAACGGTGGAGACGATCAAGAAGGACCCCTGGAAGTTCGTGGCCACCGCGGCGGTCGGGCTAGCGGCGGCGGTGGCGGTCGGGGCACTCTGCGCCACCGGTGTGGGATGTCTGATCCTCGCCGGTGCTGTCGCGGGTGCGATGTCGGCCGGGGCCGGCTACATGGTCGATGTCAGTCGTGGGGATGAGGAGTTCTCGTGGAGTGGCCTGGCCGGAAACATGGTGGAGGGCGGCCTGGACGGGGCGCTGTCGGGTGGCCTGAGCCGGTTCGGTGGCGGTAGTCGGCTGCTTGGTGGGGCCAACCGGGCGGTCCGTGGTGGCCCGAGCCCGGCGGCGGTGTCGTCTCGGCAGGTGTCGGCCGGTGGTGGCCGGGGTGGTGGGGCGTCGGTGGTCCGGTCCGGTCCTGCGGGTGGTGATGGTGGGTCGGCGCCGTCGAGTCGGCCGCCTCGGGCGGAGGAGGTGTCGGCTGGTTCCTGCTCCACGGGTAAGCCCCGGCACAGTTTCGACCCGGCGACGCTGGTGCTGCTGGCCGACGGTACAGCCCGCCCGATCGGGGACGTCCAGCCCGGTGACGAGGTGGTGGCGACCGATCCGGAGACGGGGGAGACCAGCACCGAGCCGGTGACCCAGTTGCACGTCAACGTCGACCGGGAGCTGACGAACCTCACCGTGCGGGAGGGCGGTGCGGACCGGGCGGTAATGCTGGAGACCACGGCGCATCATCCGTTCTGGGACGCCACCGACCGGCAGTGGGTGGATGCCGGGAAGCTCCAGGTCGGGCATCGGCTGCTGGTCCACGACGAGAAGCGGCTGGAGGGCGACGGCACCGGCGCCGGTAGCGGTGGCGGCGGACCCGGGCGCGAGGTCACGGTCGTCGCGGTCGACAACTTCACCGGCTCCGAGGTCATGCGCGACCTCACCGTCGCCACCCACCACACGTACTATGTGGTGGCCGGCAACACGCCGGTTCTCGTACACAACTGCACCCCATCAGACGCTCTTATGAAGACGGCGGATGAGGGAGAGATCAGGGGAGCGGACTTCGCCGCTGAGTACAGGTCGCCGAGTGGGGCTACATACCGGGCGCACAACAAGTCGCAAACCAATATTCCGGATGCCATGAGAGATGAACTCTCCGAGTTTAATCACCCGCACCTCGGCTGCGCTGAAATGCAGTGCTTGGCGAAGGCATATGCAGCAGAGGGGCCAACGGCTATTCGTGGCGGCCACATGACAGTGGTGCACGTCAGCGACACCGCAAAGGGGGCACATGGTGACCTCGCCCGCCCCTGTGGAGCTTGTGCCCGCACTTTGGGAGGGCTTTTCGTAAATGTCAATTGACGACGGGGTATTAGATTTCGCCGCGCTTCCACCCCCACTTGTCGGTGCACTCGAGGCGTCCGGATGGTTTTGGGGACGGAAGGTCGACGTGGGTGAGATTGTCGCTGAGCTGGTCGAACAAGGTTATCGGAGTAATCCGTTCGCGGTCTCTTTCCTGGAAGCGTTTTCAGGTCTGCGCATACCGCCGCTCAACAGCGAAGGACCAAATTTCGCCAACACGGAGTCGCTGATAATAGATCCGGGCGGAGTGGGGCGGAGGCATCGGTCTGAGGCGGCGGAAGTAGAGTCGGTCGTTAACGAGGATGTGTTTCCGGTGGCGTGGTGGCTGAGTTATTCGTACGTATACATAACAGCCTCCGCGAGGATGGTCGCCTTTTCGTCCGGCCTGATTTGGTTGCTGGGTGACAGTCTGGAGCGAGGGCTCGATATGGCCGTGCGGGCGTCGGCCGAACTCACCTGCATCGGATCCAGGGCAGGCCAGCCCAGATGGCCTGCCCTGAGATAAAGGCATTGAGTCATTTAGGCGGGCAGCCGGCCCACCATTGGTACTGTAGTGTCGATTCCGCCCGAACCCGAGACCAAGACCGGACCGTTGCTACACCACGTTCCTGGACGTGACCTGGCTCCGCACACCTACTCGGCACCCGCGCTGCTTGGAGGCGGCGTCCCGGCACGGTTCCCCGTCACGCGAGGTTGACGTACTTGTGCGCCAGCTCGGCGCCCTCCTGGCTGAGGAGGCTGCTGCGCGCGCCGGACAGCATCGCGCTCACCGGGATCGTCTCGTCGTGCGGGCGGACGGTCTGCGAGGTGTGCGCGAACCACTGCCGGCCCGGCTCGCTGAGCTGCTCCGCGCCGAGGATGTGCGCCGACTGGTAACACGCCGCGCTCAGTACCCCGAGGATCGTCGAGACGTTGGCGGACAGGTGCAGGCACCGGCGCGCGGCGTTGAGGCCCATGCTGACCACGTCCTGGTTCTGGCCGTTCGACGGGATGGTCTTCACCGACGAGGGCGCCGCGAGGTCGAGGTTCTCCGAGGCGACGCTGGTGGCGAGGAACTGGGCGCCCATCAGGCCGAACGACAGGCCGCTGTCGGTCAGCGCGAGGAAGTCCGGCAGCTCGCCACTGGTCGCCGGGTCGACGAGGCGGTTGAGCTGGCGCTCGGCCAGCACGCCGATCTCCGTCAGCGCGATGGCGAGGTAGTCACACGCCATCGCCACGTACTGGCCGTGGAAGTTGCCGCCGTGGAACGAGGTGTCCGCGCTCGCGAACACCAGCGGGTTGTCGTTGCACGAGTTGAGCTCGCGTTCGACGATGCCGCGGCAGAACGCGATCGTCTCCACGACCGGGCCGAGGATCTGCGGCACGCAGCGCAGCGAGTAGGCGTTCTGGATGTAGATCCCGGTGTCGGTGACCGCGTCGTCGTCACCGGTCTGCTGCTCGATGGCCGTCATCAGCTCCGCGTGCCTGCGGGTGAGCCTGCTGCCGGTCAGCAGTGACCGTAGCCGCTCAGCGATCTGGATCTGACCGGGATGGCCCTTCAGTTCGTGCCCGAGCGCGTCGTAGGCCGCCGCGGAGCCGCGCAGGCACTGGATCGCGACGCTGGCGAGGAGCACCGCGTTCTCGAGTAGGTCATGGGCCTCCAAGAGCGCGATCGCCGCGACCCCGGTCATGGCCGAGGTCCCGTTGTTGAGCGCGAGACCTTCCTTGTACCCCAGCACCACCGGCTTGAGACCGTTGGCCTGCAACGCGTCCATGCTGGGCACGCGGTCGCCGCCGAAGAAGACCTCGCCCTCGCCGATCAGCGGGAGTCCCATGTGACTCAAGGGGGAGAGGTCGCCGCTGGCGCCGAGGGAGCCCTGTTTGGGGATCACCGGGGTGATGCCGCGGTTGAGCAGATCCGCCATCAGCGACAGGGTCTCCGTCGAGACGCCAGAGTAGCCCCGGGCGAGGCAGTTGAGCCGGGCGAGCAGGATCGCGCGGGCCTCGGGCTCGTCGAACACCTCGCTGCAGCCGGCCGCGCACCCGCGGAGCAGATTGACCTGCAGCTCACTCATGTAGCGGGCGGGCACCGTCACGTGCGCCATCTCGCCGAAGCCGGTGTTCACGCCGTACATCGGGCGCTGGTTCATCCCCCACTCGGTGATCCGCTCATGCGCCTCGCGTGCCCTCTGGATCGCCTGCTCGTCGAGTTCGACCGTCTCCCGGTCGATCGCCACCCGTGCCACGTCGTTGATGGTGAGATTGTGCCCGGTGATGGTAATCATTGTCAGCCTTTCGGGTATGCCGCGCCGAATTGATGTCGAGGCCCGTTCGGGGGTTTCCAAAGAGAGTGCCGGTCATGACGCCCGGCATGCACCGCGCCGATCGTCAGAGGGAGCTGTGCCAGGGAGCGGGACGTACTACGAGGAAACGGTTGTGCCGGTTTCGCGGTCGAGGGCTGGGGCGTAGTGGGCGCTGACGCCGATCCGCGAGGCCTCGGCTCGGATGAACTCGCCCCACTGCGGCCACAGCCGCGACAAGCGGGACGTGATCACGACGCGGTCGAAGCTGTTGTCGGGCCAGGGGGTCCGCAGGCCCAGTCCGTGGTGCGTGATGGAACTGCCGCTGTCCAGGAACACCAGGATCGGCGCTCTGGCGATGGCCGCGCCCATGTTCCGCGCCTTGGCCGGCCGGAACCCCTGGTCCTCCTGATAGCGGTAGCGGATCGCCAGGCGGTCGCTGAACTCCTCCGCGACCTGCTCTGTGTCGTCGGCGGATCCGTCATCGGCCACGATGACCTCGAACGGCGGCGGGTCGCGCTGCTCGGTGAGCGACGTGAGCGTCTTACGCAACAATGGCGCCCGGTTGTAGGTGGGGATCACCACGGACAACTGTGGGTGGTTGGGCATGCGACCACGTTGTCGAATGTCGCTCTCACGCCACTACCGGCGCGGTGTCTGTGTGCTGACCCGAGAGGGGGCCGGCAAGAGCGCCGTGAGAGCGAAGGAGGACCGGCGTCTTCCATGATCGGATGTGTGAGCCAGATGCCCGAAAGGGTCGGCTCATGATTCATGATCATAAGGAGGGTCGAATCTCGTCATGAGCGTCTCTGTCCGGGTCATCGACGGCATCTACGGGAGGCCGGCCGCCGGACTCACGGTTACCCTCAGTCGAGAGTTCGATGGTGAATTCGTGCGGCGATGGACTGGGCGAGCAGACGAAAATGGGCAGGTCCTGAGCTTGCGCGAACTTTCACTACCGCATGGACCGTATCGGCTTGAATTCGATCTTGCCGAATACTTCAGCACGCTCGGGTACGCGCCCCAAAACTCGGCGATCGGGGTGTGCTTCACGGCCAACCGGGGCCATGTTTACCGGATCACCCTGCTGGTGAGTCCCGCTAACTGCATCATATTCAGCGAGGCTGGGCAATGAGAGCTAAGTCAGGAGTGCCAGTGTCATCTCAGTTCCCGCCCCTGCCCGCGGACACTATCACGGCCGGCGTCGCCGTTCTGCCTTCACCAGGACTGCGCCTCGAGAGTGGGATACCCTTTGACAATTGGCTGGGAATTGGCCAGAGGTTGGCCGAGGCCGCGAGCAACTCGGCATGGTGCCTGGGCGACTGGCTGATCTACGGCGAAACTCGCTTCACCGGGCGTTACCGCAGTGCTGTCGAGCAGACCTCGCTTGACTACAAGACGCTGCGCAATTATGCGTGGGTCGCCAGGAAGTTCGCGCACCCGAGGCGGAGGGCGGGGTTGAGCTTCGAGCATCACGCCGCGGTCGCCAGTCTCCCCGAGCCGGAGCAGGACTACTGGCTTCGGAAGGCGGAGTTGTTCAGCTGGTCGAGGAACGAGCTGCGGCGCGAGGTGCGCGCTAGCCTCTCCACGCGCGGCGAGGACCTGGCTGACCGAGGTATCGCGGCCGGGGCGACCACAGACGCTCACGCCGGGCGTGAAGACGCCGGCATCGGTGACACCGCCATGGCCTCGAAACTGTACCTGGATGTCACCGACGATCAGCTTGCCATGATCACGGAGGCGGCCAGCAAGTCCCAGCTCACCGTTGGCACGTGGGCGCAGCAGATGCTCGAGCAGGCAGCTCGTGCGACCCTGGCATTCGCTTCGCGAGAACCGAACCCGGCGACGCGAGCCGTCGGAGTCAGCTGACTCATCCCTCAAGCCGGGCGAACCGCGCAACGGCGTCGCGGTACGCCGCGGTCGCGTCGGCGCGAGTATGTGGAGAGCCCTCGGCATAGAGCAGAACGCGGATGTGCTCACCTACCTCCTCGCTTCGGTTGAAGCTGGCCTCGAACGGGAAGTCCGTGTGGGACCAGTCCTCGAACGCCTCCAGCGTGTCCAGGCCGAGCCTTTGCGCGACACCGGCGATGCTGTGGAAGCTGTTGAAACCAAACAGAGACGCGGGAACTACTGCCCGGCCGACGGTGCGGGCCAACTGGGCCAGCGGAGTCCGACCGCGCATGGTGACCTGCATCAGCTCCCGATGCGCCCGGGCGACGGCCTCCCTGCCCGGTGCCGGGACGTCGATTCGCAGCGGGACGACGTTGAGGAACATCCCCCGCGCGTCCACGCCGTTCGGTACCGCGAGCCGGGTATTGACAGGGATGCCGGTGAGAATGCTCCGCTCGCCGACCAGTCGTGCCAGCGCCTCGAGGTGGATGGCGAGAAGCACGGCCTTCAACCCGGAGGAACTCGCCGCGAGTCGACTCAGCATCCGATTCTCCTGGCCCGCGATCTCCACCGAGTCCTGCCAGGTGTGGCCGTCGCGAGTGGACTCGGCACCCGACCGCGGTTCCAGTCCGGAAAGGTACCGGCTCCACCACTGTGAGTCGGCGACCGTGAGCGACTGGAAGAGCTGCTGCGCGCTGTGCTCGCGTAGTCTGAAGCGGGGCGAGCCGTTCGCGTCAGATGATGCCGGCCGCTCGGGTGGCCGCCCGGTGAGCTCCGCGACGTAACGGTCCAGGAATTCCACCAGGTTCAGGTGGGTGCTCCACCCGTCAGCGATCGCGTGCGGCTCGGTCAGGGTCAGGGTGATCGCCGTCTCGCTCAGGAGGTGGACCGTGATCGTGACGAGGGGCGGATCCGTCAGGTCGATGGTCCGCGTGTTCTCGGCATCAGCGAACTCGGCCAACCGGTGTTGCTGTTCACCGTCGGGAAGTCCTCGCAGGTCGCACACTGTCACCAATGGCCGGTCGACGTGCTCCAGTACGATCTGCATCGGGCGTGAGTAGCGGTCCAGGTCCAGCAGCGAGCGGAACATTTCGTGCTCCCGCACCAGGCCGAGCCCGGCCGCCTCGAAGGCCGCGGGCTCCACGCGAGGTACGGTCAGACGCGAGGTCGCGACGTTGTGATAGGCCGGGACACCGACGGCGCCGCGGTCTCGGAGAGCAGCGGCCATGAGCATCCGGGTGGCCATCGCGGCCTGTTGCTCGCTCATCGGGAAGGCATCCACGGCACCGGCCGGCAGCCGTCGATGATCCGCGGGCGAGACGAGGCCCAGCGCGGGTATCCGCGCCCATCGGTCGTCCGGAACCTCGAATGCCTCGCTGGCCTCGGCTGTCGCGTAGAGCGTCGCGCGGACAGACTCGGAGATGGTGTCGCGGCCCCGACCGTTCACGATCGCTCCCTCGTTGGACGTGCTCGGGCCGCAAGGGACTCGAGCTCGTCGTCTTCCAGTACGTCGCGGATGGTGAGTTCGACACCCCGTGTACGCGCGATGGCGACGAAGCGCACACACAGGATCGAGTCGCCGCCAACGGTGAAGAAGTGCGCCGAGCGGTCAGGCGGTGCGTCAAGGCCGAGAAGCTCAACCCAGATGCTCCCGATCAGCTCTTGGGTTTCATCGATAGTTCGCACGGCTGCCTCCTGAGGTCCGAGAGTGTGCCTTGGCCACGGGGATCCACGGATCCGCCGGCCCTCCTATCGCAACACCAGAAGGTCGCCCATGACCATCGCGTCGATGTCTATCCGGGAGAACGTCGCCACCGCGTCCTCGGGTGAGCAGACGATCGGCTCCCCGCGCGAGTTGAACGAGGTGTTGAGCAGGATCGGGATGCCGGTGATCGCCCGGAAGGCATCGATCAACCGCCAGTAGAGCTCGTTGTCCTCGCGTCGCACCACCTGGATCCGGGCAGTGCCGTCGACGTGCGTCACCGCCCCGAGTCTCGGACGCCACGCCTCACGAACATCGACGGTCTCGATCATCCACAGGTACTCGTCGGGATCGTCGATCTCGAAGCACTGCTCCGCGTACTCGAGCAGGACCGCCGGCGCGAGCGGCCGGAACTCCTCCCGTTGCTTGACCATCGAGTTGATCCGGTCCCTCATCTCGACGGTTCGTGGATCGGCGAGGATGCTGCGGTTCCCCAGCGCACGCGGGCCGTACTCCATCCGGCCCTGGAAGAGCGCGACGACCTTCCCGTCATTCAGAAGCGCGGCGGCTTCACCGACGAGGTCGTCGAGTTCGCACCGCCGCCATCGCAGGTCGGCGCGCTCCAGCGTGGCCTGGATGCGCTCGGAGGTGAAAGCCGGACCGAGGTAGGGCGGCCCGATGCGCGGGCGAACCCGCCTGCCGGGCGCCTCGGTGCCTTCCTCGATCACCGTCAGCGCCGCGCCCAGCGCCGTTCCGTCGTCGCCGGCCGCTGGCTGGACGAACTGCCGCCGGTACATCCCGCTCTTGCGAATGGCCTGGTTGACGACGCAGTTCAGGGCCACGCCGCCGGCCAGGCACAGGTTCTCGCTGGACTGCTCATCCTGGTGTGCCGCCAGGAAACCGACGATGGTCTCCTCGGTCACGGCCTGCAGCGCCGCGGCGATGTCGAGGTGACGCTGATCGAGGCTCGCATCCGGTTCCCGGGGCGGGCCGAGAACCGAGGCGAGATGTTCCCGTGACTTCTGGTATGTAGCGCGTTCCTGTGGTGTTTCATTCAGGTATGTCAGTGGCGTGGTGTAACGGCCGTCGTTCTGGCGGACGACAAGGGCGTCGAACGCCGAACGGAGTCGCCGCCGGTCCCCGTAGGGCGCCAGTCCCATGACCTTGTACTCGTCGAAGTTCATCCAGAAACCCAGATGCATGGTGACCAGACCGTAGACGAGTCCTATGGAGTGCAGTCCGCCCACCTGGCCGCGCAACCGCAGTCCCTGCGATCCGCCGGTGTACAGCGATGTGCTCTCGAACTCGCCTATCCCGTCGGCGACCAGGACATCGGCGGAGCCGAAGCCGGAACAGTGCAACGCGCTGGCGGCGTGGGCCTGGTGGTGCAATATCGGGATGACCTTCAGGTCATCGCTCCAGAGGTCCCTGGGAAATGCCGCGAACAGATCGCGCTGTATGACCTCGGGCGCGTACACGTTCTGGTATTCCTCGATCGCGCCTTCGGATTCGAAGTACGTCTGATACCGGCCGAAGTCGAAGTTGTGTGCGACCGCGCTCACGTCACGCGGAGAGATGCCAGCCGCGCCGAGCACATACTCGATCGCGGCCCGCGGGAACTCTCCGGTGCCCTTGCGCCGCACGAAGCGCTCCTCGGCCGCAGCGGCCACGATGCCGTCCTCGGTGACGAGAGCCGCTGCCGAGTCCGCGCCCTGGGCGAGCCGATATACGCGCTCGCCCAGCCCCGGAAACGACTGCCGCATGTATGGCTGGCTCTGGCCCAGCCCACTGATTCCCAGGACATACCGCACGATTGCAGCTCCTCTTCGTCGACACCGCGGGTTCACATCGGTTTCTTCACTCTCGATGAGCCTTGAGCAGATGTTTCGTCGGCGTCAGGTCATCGCCACCGCGATCTGTCGTTCCCCCTCGTACGGTTCGCGTCCGTGGGCCGTCAGCATGTTGTCGATCATTAGCAGGTCGCCTTGCTGGTAGTCGAACCGTGTCGCCGCCTCACGATATTTCTCGCGGATGTGGGCGCATACCTCCGCGGGGATTTCCGCCCCGTCACCGTAGACGGTGTTGTTGGGAAGGCCGTCCCTGCCGAAGAGCTGCTCGAGGACTCCGATGACACGCTCGGGAAGGGTCGTCCAGTGGAAGAAGGCTATGTGGTTGAACCATAGTTCTTCGCCGCTTTCTGGATGGCGGTGAAGGGCCATCCGATCGGCGACGGTGCGGAGAGTCCCCTCGTTGCTCCAGTGCGTCTGAATGCCGTTTTTTCCGCAGTAGAGATCCACGGCTTCGCGGCTCGTGGTGCCGAACACCTCGCTCCACGGCAGGCCGATCTGTGGATGGTAGTTCCGGATGTGCCGCCAGCCGCGCCGGCGAAACTCCTCGACGACGCCGACGTCGAGCGAGGCGGTGACCTGACGCACGTCGGCCAGCGGCGTTGCCCCACCCGAAGCGGGCGGCCGCTGGCAGAAGAAGAAGAGCCGGCCCGGCCAGGTCGCCTGGTAGGAGTTCTCGTTGTGGAAGAAGATCTCCTCCTCCCGGGTGTACTCGGTTGACGTGTAGATCCCGGACTCGAGTTGCTTCCGCGGCGTGGAGCGTTCCGTGTAGGGCAATGGGTCGCCGCCCAGTGTCTGAACCGCCTTCGCGAAGTCGGCCGTGGTCTCGAGGGGAAATCCTCGGAACAGGACACGGCCCGCTGACATCAGCCGCTCGTCGACATACCGGGACTGCTCCTTACTCAGCGCGGCGGTCAGGTCGCTGTCCAAGTCGGATGGTGTGATCGGGATGTCCGACGTCTTTCCCGCTATTCCCATGACACGCTCGACTTTCCACGTTCTGTGATGTTGATCTGTGTGCTGATCCGAATGGAATTCGGCAGCGCATAGGACGGAAATGTCTCGCGCAGGTGCGCGAGAAGGTCGTCCTGGGTCGTCCCGCCGTCCCGAGTCACCACGGCCGAGCGGAGGCCGTGCACCTCGTCCACCTGGACGGCGGCGCTCACCACCCCCGGAAAGGCGTTGAGGCACGACTCGAGAGCGGCCAGGTTGATCCGAAAGCCGGCGACCTTCACCTCCCGTCCCAGCCGGCCGACGTAGGTGTAGGTCCCGTCGTGGTCGCGTCGCACGCGATCTCCGCTGCGGTAGCTGCGCTTGCCGGCGGAACTGGGGAACGGTCGCAACTGCCCGCGGCGAGCCGCGGCGTCGTCCGAGTCCGAGGCGGTGAGGTAACCCGTCGCGACCTGCACCCCGGCGATCACCAGCTCGCCCTCCTCGAGCTCGTCTCCGGCGCGGGGAGGCGGTCCCTCGATACTCAACTCGACGCCGGAGGGAGGAGTCCCGATTGGAATCTCGTGACTGGTGCAGTCGGCCGGCACGGTGTAGCGGCAGCAGCCCACGGTCGCCTCGGAAGGGCCGTACTCGTTGACCACCAGCGTGTCGGGGAGGCTGTCGCGCCAGCGGGCGACACTGCGCCCGTACAGGGCCTCACCTCCGACGACCAGGACTGGCATCGAGCACTGGACCCCACGCGCCTCCAGCAGCTCACACAGCATGGTGACCTGGCTTGGCGTCATCTTCACGAAACTGGCGCCCTGGAGGATGCCGGGGTCGTTGGCGACGTGCAGCGGCCAACGCAACGGATCGAGAACCTCTACTCGTCTGCCGTTCAGGAGCGGTCCGAGGAGGCTGGTGATCGTCAGGTCGAAGCCCAACGAGGTGAACAGCGGCGCCCCCCATCCTCGGGTGCAGTCGTACTCGCGCATCGACCAGCCGAGGTAGGCCGCCACGGCGGACTCGGGTACGACGACTCCCTTCGGCTCGCCGCTGGTGCCCGAGGTGAAGATCACGTACACGGTGTCCCGCGGGACGGTGGGGATGAGGCGGTGGGTGCCTGGATCGTTGGCCACGTCCCCGGGGCTTAGCCAGACGACGCCGTCGGTCGTCCCGCCGGCGGCCCCGAGGATGAAGTCGGCACCGCACAGACGGGCGATCCTGGCGGCAGTGCGGGGCGGCATGCGGAGATCGATCGGAGCGAAGGCGGCTCCGGTCATCAGGATGGCCACGATCTGGACGAGGGCGGTCGTGCTCGGTGCCGCCTGGATGGGCACGATCGCCCCGGGTTCGGCCCCGCATCGGCGCAGATGGACGGCGACCTCGCGTGCCTGCGACAGCAGCTGTGCGTGGGTGGTGACCACGCCCTGTTCGATGACCGCGGCGGCGGTGGAACTGGTCAGGTCGCCGACGAGGCTGTGCGCGCGTGTGGTCACGGCCGTGCCAGTTCCGTGCAGTCAACGGGGTCGCCGGCGGCGACCAGCAAACGACGCACGCCCGAATAGGGGTTACGCGCGTGGCTGCGGCGCAGGTTGTCGACGACTATCGCGCGGTCCGGTTTCCAGGGCACGACTTCCTCCAGGTCGGAGCAAATTTCTACGAGTTCGTCGATGAAGGCGTCGGGAATCGGCCCGCCGTCTCCACGTCGGCACCCTTTGGGAAACTCGTGAGGCTCGTACAACAGGCGGAGCGAATCGTGAACATCCTCGTCCAGCGCGTGAGGATGCCAATGCAGGATTTGTGCTGTCAGCGAGGGTCGGCCAGTGGCCGGGTCGAGGATGACAGCCGGCCGTCGCTGCTCGGTGGTGAGGATGCCGCCGCGCTCATCCCACCTCCAGGTGGTGCCCTCCCGTTCGCAGGCGCGCTCGACAACGGTGGGATCGGTGGTGCGGTAGACCTGGCGCCAGTCGAGCCCGAGGTCCATGCCCAGTCTGCGAACGTAGGTGACCCCGGTGGCGAGGACGTCCCTGGCCGCGCTGCTGAGTCGCGTATAGGCGGCCGTCATGTCCACGGTCGGTGTCTGTCCACCGTCCCCGATCTCCTGGCAACCGAAGATGATTCGTCTGGGCCACAGGCGTGCGAACGTGTTCTCGTTGTGCCACAGCAGCTTTCTGGTCCGGGAGAAGGGGGTCGGACTGTTGATCGTGCCCGTGGGGTCGTCGTCGATGCTCGTGTGCTCCGGGTTGTCCTTGGCGAGCGGCCCGCACGCCGCGGCGGCGAGTCGCTGGAAGGTCGCCACGTCCTGGCACAACCCGTCGCCGTCGATGACGACCGCACCGTCACGGCCGAGGTGCTCCGCGACCGCCGCGGAGTTGTTGTGCCACCACACTTCCGGTGGGCCGCCGAGCCTAAGATGCTGCATCGCTGGCCGCCCTTTCACCGTGTGCCGCTGCCGAGATGAGGTGCTGGCGTGCCAGCCGCGCCAAACGCTCGACATCGATGCTGTCGGCGGTGCCGCGCCGTGCGGTGACCGTCATGTCGAGGCTGGTATCAGTGACGGTCACGCCTACCGACAGCTGGTTGCGTGCCACCGGCAAGCGGATAGCAACGGGCTGCAGGTTGTGCAGACGATGCTGATACCGGATGTGACGGAAGTAGAACTTGACGGGGTGACCGCCGCGGCCGGTGGTTTCGCTGTCCGGGCGGATCTCCTGCCGCACGGCGGCGGCCAGCTGGCGCAGCACGGCCGTGTGGACGGCGGCGGCGGCGGCCGCACCGGACGTGCCGCGGTCGACGGTGGCGATGTCCAGTTGAGCTAGATGGAATCCCATCGTGTCCGGGGACGTGCCGGCCAGCGGGCGGAGGTCCACGTCGATGTAAGCCCTGATCGCCGCCGGCTCCGACCACGCCGCCGCTGCGGCCGCCAGGTGCCCGACTGTCCAGGCGAACGGGGTGACTCCGGCTCGCCGCGCCGCAGCCGCGAGCCGCTCCCACACACGGTCGCCGTTCGGGATCGTCAGGTGCCGTTGTGGGTCGGTCACGAGCGGGGCATGGTCTCGCGTGGCAATGTGGTGCACCGAAGGGGTGACGCCGGGATCGTCATGTCTCCCGTCGCCTTCCCGGGGTCCGGTGAGCCGGCGGTCGACCTCGGTCCAGAAGATCTCCTCGGAATGTGTGTCCCAGACGATGTGGTGGGCCAGCACGAACAGCCGCGCGGCGTTTCCCCTGTCATCGGCTTGTGCGGCCAGGTGGACCAGCGGCCCGGTCGCGAGGGGGGTCGGCAACCCGGTCAAGTGGGAGATGACGTCCGTGCGCGACCATTCCGCCGGGAACGCGAGGAACTCCGCGGGTAGCGTCGCCGCGGGCGACTCGAGGACCTTGTGCAGTAGGCCTTGCTCGTCGACCGCGAACCGTGCCAGCGCCTCGGGATGGCCGGCCCGGACAGCGGTCATGGCGCTGGCCGCGTGGCGAAGGCTCACCCGCTTCCCGGGGCGTAGCTCCGCGGCCGCGAGGCACAGGTAGCGCCCCGGCAGTTCCGCCGTCTGCTCCTGGTACCACAGGCCGAACTCGGCCGCGGTGGCAGGCAGAACCGTCGCCATCTCAGCGTCGCCTCGCTTCGATGACGCAGCGCGCGATAGTGGCCAGCTGAGGATCCTCGAAGACCTCGAGCAGCGGCAGCGTGACCTCGCACGCGGCTTCAACCGATCGCACCAGCCGGATGAAGGTGAACGAGTCTGCACCGCCTTCGAAGAGGTTGTCGTGCGGTGCCAGCGTCATCGCGGACGTCGGCGCGACGTCACGCCAGCAGGCCTCGACCTCTTCCAGGACCCGCGGGTAATCGATTGCCCTCATCGATCCGCCTCTTCCCGAGTACCGGCCGCAGGGGAGAGGACCAGCCCGGCCATCAGGTGCTCGAGCTCCCAGCGCTCATCGGGCCGAATCACGACGTTGGCCATCGCCGGGCCTCCTCGTTGAGAACTGCTTTCGTCATGGCGGTGAGAGTGGCGTCGGCCTCAGCACGCACAGCACGTGCCAGCCCACCGTCGGAGCGGCCCGTGACGACGCAGGTGATGTCCTCGGCCAGTGCGCTGGTCCGGAAGTAGCACGCGAGGGCATGGCGCGGGGGCGAGCCGATGGGCGGTGTGAGCGAGCTCGCCACGCCGTCGATCTCGACAGCCGGCACGGGCACGTGGTCCTCCAGGACGACGACGACGTCGCCGACGGGTGCCCACGCTTGTCCCGGTCGTACGCTGCCGAACCCCGGGACCAGCGCCGCGAAGTCGACAGCCGCCAACAGGTCGCGGTTGACCGCGCCGATGACGCGGGTGATGTCCTGGCCGGCAGGATCGACCAGCAGGGGCACGTCAACCGCGTAGTTGCCGATCGAGCGCACCTCGTCTGGCGTCCGTGTCGAGACCGGTGTCTCGACGACAACCTGGTCCCGGTCCAGCACCCGGCCGACCGCCGTGGCGATCAACGCGATGAGGACAGCCGCCCGGCTCACCGACAGGCAGTACGCGAGTTCCCTGACCGGCTGCGTCGGCAGCCGCCAAACAACGCTCGAGGTTCCCGCGGCGGCATCGTTCGGGCGCAGCCGCTCGTCGTATGGCTGGGCCGCCACCCCACGCCTGACCGCGGACCAGTGCCCGGCCGCGGACTGGACGAGACGGGCGTCCGGTCGCGTCGGGGGCAGCACGCACCGCGAGGACAGCGATGTTCGGCGTTGCGGTGCGCTGAGGCGGTGCTGCAGCTCCGCTACCAGCAGTCCCATGCTCACTCCGTCGCACACCAGGTGGTGGGCGACCAGATAGACGCCCACCGGTGCGGGCTCCGTGCGCGAGCGAACCAGTATGGCCCGGACCAGCTGATCCGCCGCGACGTCGAACGGCTGGTAGGCACTGCTGTCCACCTCCGGGTGGGGGAAGGTGTCAGCGGATGTGGAGATCTGGAGTACGTCGACCCGCGCGACGCCTGCTTCGCGCACAACCCGTCGTGGGCGGTCGCGGCCCGGGACGTACTGGACTCTCAGCTGGGCCACGTCCTCGAGCAAGGTCGACAGCGCGTGCCGGAGGCGCTGCTCGGTGATGCCCGCATGTGTGGTGAACCCCCCGACGACGTTCAGTGCACCGTCGCCGGGAAACATCTGACTCCACACCCAGATCGGCCGTTCGGTGGAGGTCAGCTCCTCATCGGGGGTTACGGGGGGAGCGGTCGGCGCGGATCGCGGAGTCTGACGACGGTTGCGGTCAACCATGCCGGCGAGCCCGGCGACCGTGGGGTGGGCCAGGTAGTCACGGATCGTGAGCCTGACTCCCAGGCCGCGCTCCAGGTGGGCGCTCAACTCGAGTGCCAGGAGGGAGTGTCCGCCGCTGGCGAAGAAGTCGGTCGAGCGTGTTATGGCCACGCCGGGCAGTACCCGCTCGAACGCCGCGGCGACCGCCTTCACCGTCGTCTCGTCCGCCGTCACCTCCACCTGTTCGTCGCCCGAGTCGGCTACCTCGAGAGACCGGTAGTCGACCTTCCCGGAATGCAGGCGCGGCAGGTGTGGACAGATCATCACCCGGTCGGGCAGGAGGCGGACCTCCATCGTCTCGGCGATCTGCGTCAGGACCGCGACACGATCGAGGCTGCTGTCGGACGGCACGACCCAGACGTGGATCAGCACCTGCCCGTCTGCCTCATCGGCTCGAGCAGCCGCCTGCCCCACGGCCGGGAGCGCGTGGAGCACCGCCTCCACCTGGTCGAGATTGATCCGTACACCGCGTCGTTTCACGGTTCGGTCACGCCGTCCCGACAACCGCAGACGACCATGGTGGTCCAGATAGCCGAGATCCCCTGTCCGGAAGAGCGGGACGCCACGGGGTGCCGAAAATGCGACGAGCGAGCCAACCTCTTCCGACCCGTAACCGCGACACAGGTACGGAGACTCCACCACAATCTCGCCGGGGTGTTGCGCTGAGGAGCCGGACTGGTCGTCCAACGGCTCGATGGACAGTGTCCGTCCCGCGATCGCGTCACCGACCGGAATGTCGCCCGAGTCGGCGTCCTCCGCGGTGACCTGGTGCCAGGTCAGCAGAATGCACTCCGAAGGGCCGTATTCGTTGTGCAGTCTGACCGTGGCCCCGCAGCGCTCCACGGCGTCGAAGACCTGCCGCGCCACTCGCGGGTCGAGCCGCTCGCCGCTGCACATCACCTCCGTCAGGTGCGGCGGCCACGACGCCTCGGGCCGCACCGCGGCGGACGCCACCCGCCTCAGGATCGACGGAGTGGTCTCGAAGTGGGTGATGCGTGCCTCACTCAGCCACTGAAGCACCGCGTCCCCGTCATTGCGTATGGACATCGGCGCGACAACGCCTACCGCGCCACTGGCCAGGGCCGGGATCAGTTCGCAGTAGTGGGCGTCATAGGTGGGGGCCGCCCACAGTGCCAGGCGGTGGCCCGGCGCGAGGGCGTATCTGCCGATGAACTCCGCGCAGTAGTGCTCGATCGCCGCACGGCTCATCTCGATCAGCTTCGGGTCCGCTGTCGTGCCAGAAGTCCGGACGCAGTATGCCGCTGCCCGCGGTGTCCGCACCGCCATGCGTTCGCTGTGTTCGAGCACAGCATGGTCATCCCATTGCTGAGCGTGTCTACTCAGGTCCCGTCCGGTAACGGTGACCGGTTCGTTCGTCAGGTTCGCCGGCGTGGTGTCGGCGGATGCGCCGGCCAGGAGGACCACGTCGGCGCCGAACTGGTCGATGAGCTGCCGCCGCACGGCGTCGCTTTCCTGGTCGTCGATGACCATGAAGGTCCGCCCCGTCCAGAAACATGCCGCGATCAATGCGCTGACCTCGATCGACGCCGCGCCGACGATGACAACCCGTTCCGCGTGCCGTTGACCGAAGAAGTCGTCGCATGTGCGGGCGAGCGCGCCGAGGTCGGCGTACGACAGGACATTGCCGGTGCTGTCCACCAAGGCTGTCTCGGCCGCTCCACGACGGATGCGCTCTGCCAACACCGTCGCCAGGGTTGCTTGTCCGTCCACACCAGAGCTGATCATGATCGCTTCCCCTTGGTCACGCGGCGTCCGCCATCATCACCACGAATTCATTCATGCTGGCCGCGGACAGGAGGTCGTCCAGTGAAACGTCGTATCCGGCCTCCCGCAGTCCTCCCAGCAAGGAGAGAATCCCCAGCGAGTCGAGGCCAAGCCCGAATACGTCTACCGCCATGTCCGTCAGTTCGCGACCAGTCACCACGCGGAACTCTTGTTCAAGAACTTTGCGCGCCTGCATCGTCAGCCTCCTTTTTCGCGTAACGCGAGGTAGTCAGATCGCCGCGATCACGGCCCGTCGGCTTTCCCCCGCACTCCGCGTGCCTGAGGTCATCGTGCTCGACAGTCCAGTGCGTCCGTCACCGTACTTATTTGCTGCTTGATGATCTCGGGATAGTCGGCCATCAGTCGGCGTAGCGCCGAGCGGTCATTGTTGTGCTTCGCACTGAACACCGCTACGGGCAGAGCGGAATAGAATCGGAGGACCGTGCTGTATCGCTCGCTGATATAGCGTTGCCACAGACCATCGCCGAGCAGCAACCGCAACCGCTCGGACATCAGACTGCTGTGCTCGAACAGCGCCCGCGGGGCATGGAGATCGAGCCCCGTGTCGTCGGGCGGCGTGTCCAGGAGCTCGTCCCGGTACGCCTCCAGCGCCGCTACGCCGTACAGGCGATCGTCCGGCATGACCAGGCCCTGCGTAGCTCGACCCGGGTTCCCGGAAGCGAGAAAGAGCTCGAGCTCGGCAACCACGAACCGTGGATCGAACCGGTAGGACGCCAGTGGGTTGAACTTGAAGAGAATGAATGATCGCGACCACGGGTGGTCCGCGTTCGCACAGGATTCGTAGGCGGCGTCAAGCTCTCTCCAGGAAACCTGGGTGGTCTCGAACCGAATCACCTCGTCGTAACCCAGCAGATGCGCGATCCCCGCGTCACTGTCTGATCCATGGACGAGAACGTCATGATGACGAGGACTCTGCCCGTACGTCGGTCGCCGCGGAACAAAGAACTCGTCGATGAACGTGTGCACATACCAACCGTCGAGAAGCTGTTCGTGTACGAACTGCGCGAAGCTGTGGCCGATCCACCGCTGCATCCACTCGCGGCCGGCCCTGATCGTATGCAGATACGGATTGGCCGCGGAATCGTATGAATAGAAGCACAGCGATGGAGACTCTATCGGGTGTTCGTCGTAGGCCAGGTGTATGAAGTTCGAGAGAATCCAGTCACGGTTCATGGGGGCATGCGCCTCGACGATGGAGACCGGGTACGCATACGGCTGGTAAGCCCGGACACTGGGGTTCGTTGTCACCGGCAAAATCGTGCGTTGACGCCGCACATCCTCGACGTGTTCGGCCGCTACGCTGTTCACCGGTATTGCCCAACCGCCCACGCGCGCTCGGCCGGTCCCTGAACTCGGCTGACGGCGAGCGAGTCGGACATGTACTCGAGCGGGGTGACGATGCCGTCCCGGACCGCCTCGTCCCATGCGGTCGTTGGGCCGATTCCCCACTTGAACCAAGGGGTCAGGTCGTCGACCACGATCGTGGCACCTGGCTTGGCCAGCCGTCGAGCGTTCGCGATGTCCGCCTTCACGCACGGGTAGTCGTGGCCCCCGTCGATGAAGACGAGATCGAAACCATCCGATGACGGGGGCACCTGGAACGCGGGAACCGTGTGCGTTGAATCACCGTAGATCAGGTGATGGCGATCCGGGTAACGGGAGTCGATGAACTCCTTCGCCGACTCGACGGAGGCCTCGGTGTTGATTTCGAAGGATGTGACCTTCGCCTGGGGAGAGCTTTCGAGGAAGGCGATGCTCGAGTAGCCGATGTTGAAACCTATCTCGGCTATGGAGCTGGCCTTCCGGGCGCGCGCCAGATACATGAGATAGAGGACCTGGGCCAGGCCGCTGATTCCGTCGTCCAGTGCGCTTCCGGACCCTTGTGCACGCCGGAATACGCCCTCCATGAGCGAGTTGATACGTGATCGGTCGCTGACTCCCGAATCAGGAAATAGGGCGGACTTGAGTCCTGCTGGAGGCATTGACGTGTCCATACGTGAATGTTGTCTTTCTCAAGCTTTTGCTGTCAACACTTCGGTGCCGGCGTCCCGAGCGTTCGCTTACTGGAATTGTCCGACTGCCCACGCACGGTCGACCGGCCCTTGAATTCTGCTGACGGCACGCGCGTCGGACACGTACTCGAGCGGGGTGACGATGCCGTCCCGGACCGCCTCGTCCCATGCGGTCGTTGGGCCGATTCCCCACTTGAACCAGGGAGTCAGGCTGTTGACCACGATCGTGGCACCTGGCTTGGCCAGCCGTCGAGCGTTCGCGATGTCCGCCTTCACCGACGGGTACTCGTGGGCGCCGTCGATGAAGACGAGATCGAAACCGTCTGTTGACCGGTGCGCCTCGAAGGCTGGGACCGTGTGCGTGGAGTCTCCGTAGATCAGGTGATGGCGATCCGGGTAACGAGAGTCGATGAACTCCTTCGCCGACTTGGCCAGTGCCTCGTTGTGAATTTCAAAGGACGTGACCTGCACGGCGGGCGAGCTCTCCAGGAAGGCGATGCTCGAGTAGCCGATACTGAAACCTATCTCGGCTATGGAGCTGGCCTTCCGGGCGCGCGCCAGATACATGAGATATAGGACCTGAGACAGGACGCTGACCCGGTCGTCCAAGGTGATCATGGGGTCTTCTGCATGCCGGAATATGTCTTCCATGAGCGACTGAATGCGGGATTGATCGCTGAATCCCGAATCGGAGAATAAGGCGGACTTGAGTCCTGCTGGAGGCATCGACATGTCCATGTCGCAATGTTGGCTGCCGAAATCCGCCACTGTCAACGCTGTGATGTGCCAGCGCTCCGGCAGCCTCAGAACGGCTTTCCCGAGTGGCAGTGGTCAGCTTCCGAGGTATCGGAACGTCGCGGTGGGTTGGTTGTCCCGCCGGCAGGACAACCAACCCGCGGTGCCCAGGTGGAAGCTCTCCAGTAGAGCCCGCGGCCGCTGGCCAGCGCGTGCGGAAGCAGGCGGAGGCCGCGTGTCGTGGTCACGTCGCGGATGTGGCCTGTGCCGTCTGGCTGGTGCTGGTCTGCTGCTGGCGATCGTTGAGTAGTGCGGCGATGGCGATCAGGCCTACCAGCGCGATGAAGGCTCCCACGCCGATGACCCACCGCGGGCCGAACCATTCCGCCAGCACGCCGCTCGCGAGCATGGCGACGAGCGACACCCCGGCGTAGATGGCGCCGGTCGTGCCCACGATCCGGCCGCGCAGCGAGAGCGGCGTGCTGAGCAGCAGCCAGGTCTGTCCGCCCACCCACGAGATGGTGAAGGGCAGCCCGGAAACGACGAAGGCGATCAACGCCAGCGGGAGCGACGGCCAGATCGCCAGCACCACGATCGCGCCATTGGAGATGGCGGCGCCGAGCAGGACGGGAAGGCGGTACCCCAGTCGGCGGACCACCGTGCCGATCATCGGGCCCGCGATCAGGGCCGAGACCGCGAACAAGCTGTTGACCAGGCCCATCTGCCCGGACGTGGCGCCGATCACGCCCAGCATGAGCACTGGGAACAGGGAAGACAGCGGCCCCTCCCTGATTGCGTCGAGGATTTGCAGGAGTACCAGGCCCCGGACGCGACGGCTGCGTCGGACGATCGCCAGATACCTGTCGCCGGCGCCTTCCGTGCCTTCCTCCGCCGTGTCGCCGGCGGGCGGCGTCTTCCGCCCGGAGCCTCGCAGGAGCAGGCTGAGCAGTGTGGACAGCAGCATCAGCGTCGTCACCCCGATGACCGTCCAGCGGAATCCGGCCCATCCCATCGCGAACCCGCCGAGTGCCGGCCCCACCAGCCTGGTGGCATTGGAGGCGAACGAGTTCAGGCCGTTGGCCTCGGCCAGGTCCTCGACGGTGACGTAGTCGGCGATGAGGACCTGCTCGGCCGGAGTGTAGAGCTGCTGGACGGCGGCCTGGGCGAACACCGCGCAGATGAGGCCAAGCGGCGAGTCGGCGACCGCGAAGAGGGCCATCAGTACCAGCACCCGCAGGAAGAGCGCGATCCGCATGATCCGCAGGGGAGCGCCCCAGCGGTCCGTGACCGTCCCGGCCAGGTGCCCGAAGGCCACCCCGGCCACGGTCGGGGTGGCCGCGAGCACGGCTGTCCAGATCGGCGAGCCGGTGAGCTGGTAGAGATGGACGCTCAAGGCGATGCCGACGCCCGCTCCCACCAACGACGAGACCAGGTTGACGACCAGCAACGTTCCGAAGCGAGGATTCCTCATCAGGAACCCGAGCGGTTTGGCCCCCTTGTTGACGCGCACCCGGCCGCTCCTCTCGGAAGGATGGCCACATCAGCCGTACGCGAAGACGTAATCATCCCTCAGTCATGACGTCAAGGCATGTATCTCGCTTATTGACGATGACAGTTGCCTGCGCTAGAACTGGTTGAAGTCGATGGCAGAACCATCAGGGCTTGCACTCCGTGAGCGTGCATGGAGAAGTGGTATGTCAGTCATCAAACTTACCCCGCGATCGTCAGTACCCGCACATTTCTCCGCCGGCACCGCCCGGCAGGGGCCACTGACCATAGGTCAGATCAACATTCTGAAGTGGATTAATGATTTCGGTTCGAGAGAGGGCCAGCCGTATCCTGTCGTGACGTGTGCGGTCAGCCTGAGTGGGACGACGAGCGTGGAGGATGTCACTGACAGTATTGCCCTGCTGATCGCTCGCCATGAAGTGCTGCGGACGTCCTTCGTCACCGGACCGCCGCCATGTCAGCGTGTTTCCTCCGCTGGCACGGTGATGGTCGACATCTGTTCGCTGGAAGACGCCCGAGCCGATCGGGTTGACGTCGAGGCTGAGCTCGCCAGGTACCTGGAGAGCACAACTCCACCACGGCCCGCGGGGGAGCGGCTGGCTGGCCACCAGTTGCGAGTTGCCCTGGCCGCGAGCGCTGACGTGGTATGCGCGGTCCTCGTCGAGTTCTCTCACATGGCGGTGGACAGGGCTGGCGCGCAGATCCTCGAACATGAGCTGGCTGAACTCATCAGCGATTCCTCGGCCCGAGTTATGGGACCGCCTCGCCATCAGCCGCTGGATCAGGCGGAACTCGAACGCTCCGAGCGTGAGTGTGCAAAACGTCGTAAAACGCTGGAATACTGGAGCCGCAAGCTTGCCGTGATGCCCTCGCCTCTCTACCTGACGCCTTCTGCGGGGCCCGAACTCACCGAGGCGAATGCTGACGAAACGGTTGGCGTCTTTATGTCATCACCGGCCGCCGCGCTGGCCGCGCGGTGCGTGAGCGCACGCACGCGAACCAGCCGGTCCAGCTGTCTGCTTGCTGCGGTGTGCGCCGTGCTCTCCGTGCGTACCGGCTATCGCGAAATAGTCTTTCCGGTGATGCCCTCGAACCGTTTTGAGCGCCACCTCTACGACTACGTCGGCACGCTTGCACAAACAGGTATCGCCGCCATCGACGTCGGATCCGCGAGCTTCGATGAATTGGTAAGAAACGCGTGGAGTGGCATGCTGAAAGGGTGCATGCACGGCGTTTACGATGCTTATGAGCTCGAAGAAGTCGGCAACCGGATAGCGCATGACCGCGGTGTCTTCTTCTGTTTCGATGCCATCTACAACTGTAGTGTCATCGAAAGCGGTGTACCTGTGGAGGAACATCCACCATCGCCCGAGTACCTGACCGCTATGCTGAGTCGGACCCGACTGCGCCGTCACCCTATGCCGTTCCGTCTGGCGACACCCGTCCGATTCGATGTTTCCAGGCTGGAAGGCGAGGTGGAACTGGGTGGCTGGAGTTCCGACCTTGGCCGGGTGCCAGCGGAACACCTGACATCGTTGCTGCAGGACGTTGAGCGTCTCCTGGTGGCGGCATCCGGCGTCGACCTTGATCACGAGGGTATCGTCGACGTCCTTCAGATGGAGCCAGTCCGTCGGGACTCGAGCTGGGTCAAGACCGATATCCAGTGGGTTGACCTGGCTGAGGTCCAGGGACTCCTCGATGACACGTTCGCGCCAGCCAGAGCGCGGATTTTCTCACAGGTGGCCGGCGAACCGCTTGTGGCGTATGTCGAGGCTTCCGATTCCGTCCGGACGCCGGAGCAAGCTCACGCACGGTGCATGGCCGCGCTACCGGCACACCCGTCAGCGATGACGCCGCGCCGTTACGTCGTCTGCGAGGCAGTTCCGGTTGGTGTTGACAACCCCATCGGTTGGCCGGCGACGAGTGCGGGGTCGGGAAGGAGCGGGCTGCCAGACACTCAAGGCCAGTCCAATGAGGCGCCACTACACAGTCGATAGCCGCCGTGAAGATCCGACGCGATGCCGGAGCCGTACTGCTGGGTGATACCAAGGGCCTCGCCACGGGCTGCGTCCGCGGCCCGGGGATTTCCCAAACTCGTCTCCACGTGGGCCTTGAACTCAAGGAACCTGGCACGGAGCACCGGAATCGGACCGGTCTCACTGAAGGTCATCAGCGCCTCGCCGATCAGGGTGGCGGCGCGGTCCCAGTCCCCGACGACAACACAGAACTCGACGAATGACAGCAGCACTCGGCCACTGGCTAGACCACTGGCCGTGCCACGCGACAACGTGAGCGCGGCACACAGGGCGACCTGTGCGGACTCGTACTGTCCCTGGCGAGTCAGGAGTGAGCCGAGAGCGGCCAACGCGTGCGCCTCGCCCACCGTGTCACCGCATTCCCGCACCCGTGCCAGCACCCTGATGAACGACTTCTCAGCGTGCCGCCAGTTCCCCGTGCGGAGGTAGAAGGCACCGAGCCGATGCTCGACCCGGGCGGCTGTGCGTGGCGCCTGCGTGGCGCTCTTGGCAACCGCCTGGTCAAGGAGCGGCCTGGCGTCGTCCCAGAGTCCCCTGTCCATGTAGATCTGCGCTATGTTGCCCAGCGCATCGACCTCGCCTACCTGGTCACCGACAGACCGGTAGTCGGCCAGAGCCCGCCGATAGCCCAGCAGCGCCTGGTCGAACCGGCCGGCCATTCGGTCAGCGAACGCGAGCGCACCGAGAGCCCGTGCCCGGCCGGGCGCATCGCCGAGTTCCTCGGAGAGGCGCAGGGCGGACTCGAGGGTGGACGTGGCATCCTTCACGCCGCTGTTGAGGGTCATCGTCCCCAGCGAGTACAGCAACGCGGCCTCACCGTGCTTTTTGCCCGTGCGTCTGACGACGTCAAGCGCTGTCTCGTGCGTCCGCAGCCAGTCCTCGATCCGGTGATCGGATTCGAACAGTGCGACGAGGGCGACAGCCAGCCCCCAGCACACCTCGTCCAGTCCGAGATGAGCTGCTTGGGACACGGCGAGAACCAGTCCCGCGCTCTCCAGCCGGAGCCAACCAAGCGGGTCCGCCACGAGTTGATCGCGTACGCTGGCCGGCAGCATCCACAACTGCGCGGCACAGCGCGGCCCGTCACCGCCGTAGACGCGGCGGTGAGCGTCTACGGCTAGGGAAAGCCAGCAGGACAACAGCCGGGACAGTGCGGCACGGCGCTCGCTCGGCACCTCGTCCGCGGCCAGCCGCTCCAGGGAGAAGATGCGCACCAGAGCGTGCAGTCGAAACCGGTATCGGCCCGTGTCGTTCGCCCTCACCTCAACGAGGCGAGCCGCGACGAGTTCGTCAAGCAGGTCGGCCGCAGAATCACTGTCGGCATCGAGCAACGGAGCGCAGACCCAGGATGCGAAGTCCGCCGGGCCGAGGAGCCCGAGCCTGGTGAACAGCTGCCGCGCACCCTGGCTGAGGCCACTGTGTGAGGAAGCGATCGTGGCCCTGACGCTCATGTCACCGAGGGTCAGCTCGTCAAGTCGCCGAGTTTCATCCTTCATGCGGGAGACCATCTGCCCGATGCTCCAGTGCGGCCACTTCACCAGCTTGGCGGCCACGATCCGGACGGCGAGTGGCAGGCACCCGCACAGCCTGACCAGTTCGAGTGCCATGTCGGACTCGGCTGCCACGCGCTCAGGGTGGACTATCTTGCCGAGCAGCTCGACGCAGGCTGCCTCGTCCAGGTTCTGGACATGAACGTGCACGGCGCCGGGCAGGCTGGTGAGCGGGTAGCGGCTCGTGACGATCACACAGCAGTTGGAGTTTCCTGGCATCAGCGTCGTGACGGTGGCCGCACTGTCGGCGTCATCGAGCAGGATCAGGACCTTGCGATCGCCGAGCCAGCTCCGGTAGACGGCCATCCGGTGTTCGAGCTCCTCTGGAAGTGCCGCCGGGGGGAAGCCGAGCGAGCCGAGCAGCTTGGCCAGCACATCCAGCGGGGCGCTGCGATGGCCGTCGCTGCCGGGGAGCTGAACGAAGATCGCGCCTTCGTCATACAGGTGATGGACGGCGTGCGCCACGTGTAGGGCCAGGGTCGTCTTGCCGACGCCTCCATTGCCGTTGAGGCACACGACAGGCATGTAGCGCCGGCCTTCCGCGGAACTCGATCCGGAGAGCTTCGTGATGATGGTATCGACCAGTTCCTCTCGACCGGTGAAGTCGGCGACAGTCGGCGGAAGCTGTCGGGGGACAATGGCGTCAACCCTGCCGGTGGGTTCCGGCCCGAGACCAGTTCGGGGCGCGACTGGCAGCGAGTTGACCCGTTTCTGGAAGGACTTGTGCAGCCTGTCAAGCTGGTCAGACGGCTCCAGCCCGATTTCTTCTCTGAGGATGGCCCGGATTTCTTGGAACGATTCAAGGGCGTCTGCTTGCCGGCCTGACCGGTACAGGGCGAGCATGTGCAACGCTCTCAGCGACTCCCGCAGTGGGTGAGCTCGGACGAGCTCACTCAACTCGGCTACGAGTTCGTGATGCCGATCGAGTTTGAGCTCGAGCTCGATACACTCTTCGGTGGTCCTGATTTGTTCCTCTTCAAGCCGAATCGCCATCGTTCTGACCAACCCGCTCTCGACGTCCGAGGCTACCGCCGGGCCGCGCCAGAGCGCGAGTGCGGCACGAAGCTCGGCTGCCGCGTCCCTGATCTTCCCGGCAGCAGCCAGTTCCCGGCCGGAGTCGACCATCTGGCGGAACACGGCGGAGTCGAGCGACTCGGCGGGAAGATGGATCGTATAGCCCACCAGGCTGGTGACGATCACATGGTCGTAACCGATTTTTCGCAGCTCACGCCGCAAAGCGGAGATGCAGGTATGGATCTGCCCCTTGGCGGTGACGGGTGGATCCTCTCCCCATATCCCCTCAGTGATCCGATCGAGCGATACGAGGTTTCCTTCCTGCATGAGGAGCATCGCCAACACGGTTCGCTGGCGCCCGTTCGGAAACTGTAAAGCCCTTCGACCAAGTGAGACGTCGAGCGAACCAAGGATCCTGAAGTGCATAACCCGAAGCCATTTCGACGTGATGGACACGAGGTGGAAGTTCCGCTTCGTGGCGGACAATCCCGTGGTCGCTCGACAGGTGCGAGGCCCCGTCGTCGTGGTCCGTCAGCGGGCGGTGGGGCCTGGGGGGAGTGAGCCGTCGACTCTGCAGGAGACGCCTCGCCGCCGTCGACCGGGCCGCTGACCAGTTCGTTGTGCTGACCGTGTCGCAGCCGCGCGTCGATGTGCATCTCGACCATGGTCAGCTGCCGTTCGACCAGCTGAGCGTCGATGTACTGGACGAGCTGGCTGCGAACTCCCGCCAGCGGGGCGGTGCCGTGCCACAACCGCAACGCGTCACGTAAGGCGTTCGCCGCGTCACCAGCCGGTGTCGGGCAAGTCCTCGCCGTGCGCTGGCCACCAGGTAGTCGAACGCCATCAGGTCCAACTCCCGTACGACACACCGGATCGAGTAACCGGTGGGCGCGTCACGATGGCGCCGGAGTTGCCGCCGGCGGCCAGAGTCCGCCTGATGGCCGAGACACAGATCTGGATCTGCTCCCTGGCCGTCAACGGCGACGCGGTGCCCCAGACGGCGTCCACCGGACGTTCGACAGACACCGCCCGGTTGGGTTGGAGCAACAACATGGAGAGGACAATCCTCTGCCGCGGTGCGAACGACAGTCGGCGGGTCGCGCCAATGAACTCCAGTGTGCCAAGAATGCGAAACCGCACAGGCTGCTCCTTCCCGCAACGAATTCCGGCCAACATGTGGGTCAGACCATTCGGCGGCCCGCGTTCACCGTGGATGGTTCACGTGGATACCCTGGACACGGTTCGTAGGCCGATCGACCACTATGTCCGGTAAGGCTTGGTCATATTCCTCGGCCGGGGAGGAGTTTTGCCGGCGAAGGCAGGCGACCTGAGCGGCCGATACCCGACGTAGTAGGTCGGCGGCATGATCGCGTTCCTCTCGTCAGCACGACGTCAGTGAATTATTTTCATCGGTCGGTATACTGACCATCGTGGATACCGGACAGCTGCGGACACTCGAACTGTGCGGCGCAGGTGAATGCGCGCTGTCCGTGGGAAAAGGCGGACGGCGGCGTACACACCGGAGGCCCCCAGTTGGCCGCTGACTCCGCCCCGCAGCTCCTGCGGCGATTGTGTGATGATCTACGGCGCCTGCGGAGGCAGGCCGGTGGACCGAGTCTGCGGGCCTTGGAGCTGCAGCTCGGCCGCGGCAAGACTCAGCTCGCGGCGGTGCTGAACGGCCAGATTCGGCGACTTCCCGACTGGGAATTGATCAAGGGCCTGGTCACCAACTGCCAGCGGTACGCCGACGAGAACGGCCGGCTGGACCGGCTGTCGGTGGCAATCGGCATCGAAGAGCACTGGCGCCCCCGATACACCCTGCTGGAGTACGCCTTCAGCGAGAAGTCCGCCGCACCAACGGATCCCGACGGCGGCGGTGTCGACCACCCGGGCGGCATGCCGGTTCCCCGACAGCTTCCGTTGGCGGTGCGCCACTTCACGGGTCGCGCCCACGAGCTGACGACGCTGGACGCCCTGGCCGAGATGAGCGCCCGCGCGGGCACGATGGTGATCGTCGCCATCGGTGGCACGGCGGGGGTGGGCAAGACCACGTTGGCCGTGTGCTGGGCGCACCGGGTAGCCGGCCGGTTCCGTGACGGGCAGTTGTACGTGGACCTGCGTGGCTTCGATCCTAGCGGCCGGGCGGTGGACCCGGCCGAGGCGGTCCGCCGTCTCCTCGACGCCCTGGAGGTGCCGCCAAGCCGTATCCCCGCCGATCTGGACGCCCAGACAGCGCTCTACCGCAGTCTGCTCGCCGACAAGCGCATGCTGATCGTGTTGGACAACGCCCGCGACGCCGTCCAGGTACGTCCGCTGTTGCCGGCCGCACCCGGCTGTCTGGTCCTGATCACCAGTCGCAACCGGCTCTCCAGTCTGGTGGCCGTCGAGGGTGCTCACCCGCTCATGCTCGACCTGTTCACCACCGTGGAGGCCCAGGACGCGCTGACCGACCGGCTCGGCCTCGACCGGGTCGCCGCCGAACCCAAAGCGGTCGACGAGATCGTCGACCGCTGCGCTCGGCTTCCACTGGCACTGGCCGTGGTCGCCGCCCGCGCAGCGATGTACCTGGAGCTGCCGCTGGCGGCCGTGGTCCGGGAACTGGCTGACGTACCAGGCCGGTTGGACGTCTTCGGGGACGGCGACCCGCAAACCGACGTCCGGGCAGTGTTCTCCTGGTCCTATCAGGCACTGACCCCACCGGCGGCCCGGCTGTTCCGGCTGCTGAGCCTCCACCTGGGCCCGGATGTCACCATCGCGGCCGCGGGCAGCCTCGCCGCCGTTCCCCTCCCCGAGGCGCGGGCGTCACTGCTCGAACTGATCTCGGCGAGCCTCACCGCCGAGCGTCATCCCGGCCGGCACACCTGGCACGACCTGATGCGTGACTACGCCGCACACCTGGCTCGGTCCACCGAATCCGCACCGGACCGCCGGGCCGCCATCGGCCGGATCTTCGACCACTACCTGCACACGGCGTACAACGCCAACCAGTTGCTGGACCCCGCGACGGACCACACCGAACCGGCCCCGCCGGCCGAGGGAACCGTGCCGGAACAGTTCACCGACTACCAGCACGCACTCGACTGGTTCACCAGCGAACGCGCTGTCCTGCTCAACCTCATCGACCACGCCACCACTGGCCGGGAGGCGCAGGTCGGACAACTCGCCCAGGCTGTAGCGGTCTTCCTGGACCGCCGGGGGCACTGGCACGACGGGCTGGTGATCTGGCGGACCGCGATCGCGGCCGCGGCCCGATTGGCCGATCGGGTCATGGAGGCGCGCGCCCACCGCCAACTCGGCCGCGCGTACACGCGGTTGTACCGGTTCGACGACGCCGACACCCAGCTCCACCGCGGCCTGGACCTCGCCGTCCGAGCCGGTGATCGCACTGAACAGGCCCACATCCACAACACCTTGTCCATCATGTGTGAGCGACGGGGTGACCTGAGCCAGGCTCTCCGACACGACCACCGAGCCCTTGACCTTTACCGCGAAACCGGCCACCGGCTCGGGCAGGCCAGATGCCACAACGCGATCGGCTGGCATCTCACCTTGCTCCGCGACCACGAACAGGCCCTGGCCTACTGCGAACGGGCCCTCATCCTCTTGCGAGAGCTCAACGACCGGGCCGGTCAGGGACTGACCCTGGACAGCCTCGGCCACATCCACCACCACCTCGGCCAGCACGCCCAGGCCGTCGTCTGCTACGAGCAGGCGGTAGACGTGCATCGAGAGCTGGGCGACCAGTTCAGCGAGGCGGAGGCACTCGATCACCTCGGCGACACCCAGCACGACATGGGCGACAGCGTCAACGCCTTCCGGTCGTGGCACAAGTCCCTCGAACTACTCACCGGCCTCGACCACCCCAGCGCCGGTAACGTCAGGGCCAAAGTCACCGCCCACGGCGCCGGATCCACGTCGCGACAGTCGACGGCGCGCCCTCCGACCGCGTCCGGTGAGGCGTGACCCGTGGTCGCCTACACCCGCGGCGACGTATCGACCGGGGCTCACGGGACGAGCACCGCGAGTGCGTCAGCCGCTATCGCCCATCGACGATGTCGTCGCGACGGTCCGCCGCAGCGCGCTGAACCCCCGCTACACCGCCGCCTAGCCGCTGCTGTCCAGCCGGTTTCCGCCGGCGGCATCCCCGACCCGCTCGGACTCACCAGCGCCGCTGAAATCGTCGTTCACACCAACCTCGTCGCCGCGGACCGGTCGCTCTTGCCCGGCGGTGGCGGGTGGCCCGGTCGGGCCGGTTGACCTCGATGACGCGGTAGCCGCGTCGGCGCAGTACTCGGGCGAGCTCAGCGCCGTAGGAACCGGTACCTTCCACCCCGAACGCGTCGACCGGGCCGAGTGAGATGGCCCAGTGCTCGAGCTGGTCGTGGCCGGCCTGTGTGGTGGGGATGGGTAGCTCGTCGAGGCGAGCCCCGAGCTGGTCCAGGGCGACTGCGACGTGCGTGTCGGCGTGGGTGTCCACGCCGACCGTGATCCGCCGTCCGGTCTCGGGGTGCGGCATGCTGGTGATGGCTGTCTCCTCCGTCGCGATCGGTGGTGGTGGCCACCGCCGGACGGGCGGGTGGACAGGACTGCGACGGTGCCTCTAGGCCAGGCTCCTATCAGGTCACTACCCGCCTGGCCGGCGGGCCAGGCGCCACCCCGGACACGGGCCGACAGATCAACCCGAAGGCACCAAGGCCGGTCGTTGCGAGGGGTCAGACCCGGCCCGGGGAGGCGTAAGAAAATCATCGCAGTCGTTGGACACCTTCGGCCGGGAGTGTGAGCGGGTCACATTCAGGTCTTCGAGGTGCCCTGGTCGGCGTGCACCACGTGTGGCACGCCGTGGGCGTCGAACACCTCCCGCATCATGTCTTCGGCGAGAGGTCCGGACTCTCGGGCGTGGACCCGCACCCCGACGATGTATCGGGAGTAGATGTCGATCATCACGTAGGCGTCGTAGTAGACGCCCTTGACCGGGCCGGCCAGCTTGGTGATGTCCCAGCTGTAGACCTGCCGCGCAGCGTCAGCGACCAGCTCGGGACGCCGACGCGCCGGGTGCCGGGCCTGCCGGCGCCGCTCCTTGACTTGTTCGTGCTCGTGCAGGCGGACCCCCGCCGCGTTGCGCGTACGGTCTATGGCCTGGTGACGCTGGATTGTCATGGACGCATGGCCGACCGGACCGTCATGAGGGCTTGGGCTCAGCGCCGCCAGGTCATGGTCAACATGGACTTTCTCGCGAACGACATGGCGGTACAGACGGACGTCAGCCCCTGACGTCATTGCAGGGCTGGGCGCTGACATGGTCAGGACCCGGTCGCTTCGGGATGGTCGCGAGTTTCGGCCCCATGTTCTGGGGCGAAACAGGCACGCCGCCGACGGTTCAAGCCGCCGTACCCCCTTGGGTCAACGCAGTAGGAAGGGCCCGATGACCGTACTCGTTCACTGCCTGAAGTCGGGCAGGCCCTCGTAAAGTGGTCGGCCTGCCTTCCATGCCGGACATGACCTGCATCGACGAACTCCAGGGTGCCATGCTCTCGGGGTGCAAGCTGCGGATCCGGTCCGAGCCCGGATCCGCGATATGCCCGCCGTGCCCGGCATCGACGGCTCGTTGCCGCCTCAGCGCCGTGACCGCGCGGGCCGCGTCACAGACGTCCGGCCCGCGCGGTCACGACCTGCTCAGCTCGCCGCGCAGGACAACGACGTTATGCCGTTGACGCTGCCCGACGATCCCAGGAAGCCGAAGGTCGTGCTCCCTCCGGCACTGATCGAACCGTTGTAACCGACGTTGCGGGCGGTAACCGTCGAGCCGCTGGTGGTCACCATGGCGCTCCACGCCTGCGTCACCTGCTGCCCGTTCGCGAACGTCCAGGTCACCGTCCAACCGCTGATCGCCGAGCCGCCGGCGGTCACCCGTACCTCGGCCTGGAAGCCGCCCTGCCACTGACCGGTCACCGTGTACGACGCTGAACAGGACCGTCCGTTCGACGGCGGCGGGGTCGTCGGCGGGGCGGTGGTCGGCGGCGGCGTGGTTGTCGGCGGGGCGGTGGTCGGCGGCGTCGTCGGGGTGGTGCTGCCGACGCCGCTCATGATGGCGTCGATGATGCCCTGCTGGGTGACCGTGGCGCTGCTGCGGTTGAACAGCCCGAACCCGTACGCCCCGTTGTAGCCGTTGTCCCAGTAGGCGGTGGCCGCCCCGTACTTCTTGGCGGTGGACACCAGGGTGCGCGCGTAGTCCGCGCGGTACCTGTTGTTCGTCGAGTCGGCCGACGTCTTGTCGACCGAACCGTATTCACCGACGAACACCGGGTATCCACGCGAGACGAAGGTGTCACGCATCTTCTTCAGCTGCGTGTCCATGAAGTCCTGCTGTCCCCAGGTCGACTTCCGTGCGGGATTGGTGGCGGCCGGACCCCACTGCGTGATGGTGCCGTTCTCCTCGCCGGCGAAGTCCCAGGGGTCGTAGTAGTGCACGGAGATCATGAGCCGCTGCTCGTTGGCGGGAACGGACGGTGACCGGTACTGGTCCGTCGGCAGCGCGAAGCCGTAGTTGCCTGCGGTGTAGTCGATGTTGGTGTTCCAGCCGGCGATGAGCAGCCAGCGCGAGTTGTTGTTCCCGCCGGACCGGCGGACAGTGTCCACGAAGATCTGGTTGTAGGCGTTGATGTTCGAGTAGCAAGGCTGGGTCGGGTTGCCCCACTGTCCGTCGAACTCCTCGTTCATGGACTCGAAGATGAGGCGCTCGCTGTAGCTCTGGAACCTGGTCGCGATCTGCTGCCAGACCTTCTGGTACTTGTCCCTGATCGTCGTCTGATCCGCCGAGTCGCAGATCAACCACGAGCCGGTGATGGTCTTGTAGCCGTCGCCGTGCATGTTGATCAGCACATACAGGCCGCGACCGTAGGCGTAGTCGACGATTTCCTGGATCCGATTCAGCCAGGCGGAGTTGATCGTGTAGTTCGGGGCTGACCCGATGTTTCCCAGGTAGGAGACCGGGATGCGGATCGTCTTGAATCCGGCTGCCTTCACCCGATCGATGAAGGCCTGCGTCACGACCGGGTTGCCCCATGCCGTCTCGCTGGGGATCCCGTTGACGTTGGCCTCCAGGCTGTTTCCCAGATTCCAGCCCGCCCCCATGTTGGCAACGAGTTGGGTGGCGTTCAGCTGGGCCATGCTGTCGGCCGACGCGGAACTCGTCAGCACGGCTGTGGATCCGGCCAGCGCCAGTACGCCGGAAAGTATGGCGAACTGAACCTTCCTGAGTGTGGATTTCACAAGCATCTCCCGTCTTCGAGCCGACCGTCACGTTGGGTTGTCGAAGCGATTCGACGATATTCGATTGCCTGCGCTGGCAGTCGATGGGCCGTCAAAGAATAGATGTGCATGCATGAAAGGGGCAAGGTTGTCGGCAGCGCGCCTCCGTCGAGGGACCGCCCGCCGTGCGCCACCTCGGCCACGAGACGGTCAACTCCAGTCCGGCGGCGCCTGCGCGTAGGCGGGCAGCAGGTGGGGGTGGGGCCAGCTCAGCGGGCGGCCGTCCAGGTGGCCCGGCGGGCTGATCGCGCTCCACCCGTTTCCGAACGCAGTGCGATAGGCGTCGGCCCGCCTCCCGCGCGCCGCGGTCGCGGCGACGGGTGCGACGTGGCGGGCTACGCCGGGATGCTGCCGCCTGCCCACCACGGCACCGAGTTACGGGCCAGGAGGTGCGGTGGTCGGGTAGGACTGGGCGAGCATGACTCAGGGTGAGCTATCGGCCGATCCGCGGCGGCGCCGCAGCTAGTCGGAGGAGCGCGCGTTCGCCGGGCGGCGGCGGGCGGCGTCGTCGGCGATGATCACCGTGGCGACCATCAGGGCGACGCAGAGGCTGAACAGCCACGAGTCGTCGGTGGCGAACCTGGCGGCGACCGGCGCCTGGACGGCGGCGAGGAGGAAGCCGAGCCAGGCGAGGCGACGCTGACGAACGGTGAGGAAGCCGGAGCCCTGCTGCATTCGGAGAGTCTTGCGCGACGTGTCGGGATCGCCGTCACCCGATCGGACGATTCTGGATGACCTGTCCGGGTTTCCGGCCGGACGTACCGCGCTTCTTGCCGCTTCGGGGGAGGCGCGAGAAGCCGGTGGTCGACCGGGCCTGCCTGAGGCAGGATGGTCGATCGTGTCCACCCCCGCCGCGCCGTCCACCCCCGCAGCGCCCCGTCCCGCCCTGCTCCTGCTCGCCTACCTCGCCTTCGTCAGCCTCGGCCTGCCCGACGGGCTGCTCGGCGTCGGCTGGCCGTCCATGCGGGCGGACTTCGACGTGCCCACCGAGGCCGTCGGCCTGATGCTGACCGCCGGGACCGCCGGATACCTCACCGCCAGCGTGCTGGCCGGGTTCTCCCTCGCCCGGCTCGGCGTCGGCCGGCTCCTCGCCGGCAGCACCCTGCTGGCCAGCCTCGCGCTCACCGGCTACGCGGCCAGCCCGGGGCTGGCCGTCACGACCGGCTGCGCGCTGCTGCTCGGCCTCGGCTCGGGGGCGATCGACTCCGGGCTCAACGCGTACGCGGCCAACGCGTTCGGGCCCCGCCACATGAACTGGATGCACGCCTTCTTCGGCCTCGGCGTGGCAATCGGCCCGCTGATCATGACCGCCGTGCTCAGCGCCGGCCTCGCCTGGCGCTGGGGGTACGGCATAGTCGCCGCCGCCCAACTCGCCCTCGGTGCCGCCTTCGCGCTCACCGTGCGGGCCTGGGCCGACCGGCCCGCGCCGGGGGCGCCCGCCGCCGGCCCGGCCCCGCTGGCGACCACCGACCCCGTCCGGGTACGCGACACGCTGCGCCTGCCGGCCGTCTGGCTGGGCGCCCTCGCCTTCGCCGTGTACGTCGCGATCGAGATCGCCGCCGGCCTGTGGGCGTTCCTGCTGCTCACCGAGGGGCGGGGGCTGGCCGCCGGGGTGGCCGGCGTCTGCGTCTCCGGGTACTGGGGGAGCCTGTTCCTGGGGCGGGTGGTGCAGGGCTTCGTCGCCGAGCGCCTCGGCACCGGGCGGGTGCTGCGCGCCAGCCTGCTCGGCATGGTCGCCGGGGCGGTGCTGATCGCCCTGCCCGCGCCGGCCTGGGTAGCGGTGGCCGGCCTGCTGGTGCTGGGCTTCGCCGCCGCGCCCGTGTTCCCGCTGCTCACCCTCGGCACCGCCGAGCGGGTGGGCGCCGCGCACGCCGACCGGACCATCGGGCTCCAGATCGCGGCGGCGGGGCTGGGCGGGGCGCTGGTGCCCACCGGCGTCGGCGCGCTGGTCGCGTACACCTCGGTCGAGGCCCTCGGGCCGGCGTTGGTGGTCCTCGCCGCGGCCTTGACCGCCCTGCACGCCGTCGCGTCCCGCCGGCCCTGACCGCCGAGCCCCGACTTCGGCCGGCCGGCACCGGTCACATCGTGTCGGGGCCGGTCCGTCCCGTGGTCGACGGCCGGTACGCCCGCTCCGCGTCGGTGCGCTCGCGTTCCCGGTCGGACGGCGACGCGCCCCGGTCCACCGCCTCCGGGCCGTGCCCGAAGGCGGCCTCCTCGCCCGCGTCGTTGCCGGTCACGTCGTCGGCCTGCCCGTCGAGGGTCGACCGGGCCAGCGCCCGGTCCAGCTCCTCCAGGCCAAGCCGCTCCTCGTCGCGCCACACGTGGCGGTCGTTGTCCGTCATGCCTTCGCGGTACCCGGGGCCGGTGAACGCAAACGGGCGCGGCCGTCCCGTGACCGGCGAAGGGACCCCGGGCGCGACGATGGCCGCCGGATGCCGGCGGCCATGTCAGCTCAGGTGGGGGAAGGATCAGGGCCGGGGGCGGTCGACGCTGCCGCGCCAGGCACCGGTCTCCTGACCGCGCCGCTCGATGAACTGCTTGAACCGTTCCAGGTCACCCTTGGCCCGGCGGTCGACCACGCCGAGCTTGTCGCCGGCCTGCTCCACCACGCCGTGCGGCTCGAACTCCAGCTGGAGGGTCACCCGCGTGTTGGCCTCGTCCAGGCGGTGGAAGGTCACCACGCCGGCCTGCTGGGTGCCGCCCGTGGAGCGCCAGGCCACCCGCTCGTCGGGCAGCTGCTCGGTGATCTCGGCGTCGAACTCGCGCTTGACCCCGGCGATCTCCACCGTCCAGTGGGTCCTCGTGTCGGTGAGCTGCCGGACCTCCTGCACCCCCTCCATGAAGTGGGGGAACTCCTCGAACTGCGTCCACTGGTCGTACGCGGTCCGGATCGGGACGGACACGTCCACGTGCTCGGTGACGCCACTCATCAGCAAACCTCCTCAGTACGTCGGTGCGGGGCGGGACCGTGGGCCGATCCACTCACCAACGCGTCGTCTCGTTCCGGTGCCCGAGCGCGGCCCACACCTCGGAAACCGTCTGGTAACGGGTGCCCGGCGGCAGGCCCTCCAGGGCGGCGACCAGGTCGGCCGGCGCGTCGTTGTCGCGCGCGTTGGCGACGAGCGCCTCCCGGTCGCCGGGCAGGGCGGTCATCGTGATGAACCGCCCGAGCCGGCTGCGCTGCTCCACGTCGGTGGAGCTCATCCCCTGCGGGGATCCGGTGCGCAGCTCGCCCGCCGGGGCCGTGGTGGCCTCCGGCTGGTCCTCGCCCGCCGGCTCGGGCTGGCGGAACTCCTCGACCCGCGAGCCGCCGGTGCCGGGGCCCTGGACCAGGCCGCTGACCTCCTGGCTCATCTGCTCGTCGACCCTCGGGCTGTGCTTGCTGCTGCCACGTTCCATGCCTTCTGCGCTACCCGAGGCGGCCGCCGGTAAACCGCTGCGGATGCCCAGGCCCCGTTGCAGCTCGGCGTTGATCTGCACGCCCAACATCAGCGCCGAGTTGGACAGGTAGAGCCAGACCAGGAACGCGATCACCGCGCCGAGGCTGCCGTACGTCACGTCGTAGGAGCCGAAGTTCGCCACGTACAGGCCGAAACCGGAGGAGACCAGCGCCCAGGAGACCAGGGCGACCGCGCCACCCGGGGTGAGCCAGCGGAACCGGGGCTGGCGCCCGTTCGGGGCGATCCAGAACAGCAGCGACAGGAGCACCAGCATCACCATGGCCAGCACGGGCCACTTCGCCACGCCCCACACCGTCCGGGCGAGCCCGCCTGCGCCCAGCAGGTCGCCCACCGCGTCGGCCACCGGGCCGCTGACGATCAGCCCGGTGGCCACCACGGCCAGCAGCACCAGCGTCACGGCGGCCAGCCCGATCTGCAACGGGCGCAGCTTCCACACCGGCCGGCCCTCCCGCACGCCGTAGATGGCGTTGGACGCGCGGGTGAAGGCGCCGATGAACCCCGACGCCGACCACAGCGCGCCGAGCAGGCCGAAGCTGAGCAGCGTCTTCGCGCCGCTGCTCTGGTCGACGACGCCCCGCACCACGCCGACGAACTCCTCGTTGCCGACCACCGACCCGGCGCCGACCTGCCGGGCCAGGTCGATCACCGTGTCCACCGTCCGCTCGCCGTCGGAGACCAGGCCGACCAGGGCGACCACCACGATCGTCGACGGGAACAGGGCGAGCACCCCGTAGTAGGTGAGCGCGGCGGCCCAGTCCGCGCAGTTGTCCCTGACGAAGTTCTGGCCGCTGCGCAGCAGTACGCCCCGCCAGGTGGGCCAGCTGAGCTGCCGGACCCGCCGGGGCAGCCGCGCCCGCCCGCCGTCGAGGGCCACCGTGCCCGGTTCCGTCGTCGCCGCCATGATCGCCCCCTGCGCCCGGGCGGCCGGGTGACCGGCACCCGGCGTTCGCCTGGCCCCGCCGGTACCCAGCGCCGGAAATCGACAAACCCGACACCGGGCGGCCCGGTCCGCCGCAGAGGGCCGGCGGTTTGCCCGCGCGGCCCCGGGGAACGGTCGATCGGGAAGCAGTCGACGCGGAGGAGGACGACATGCCCGGGCGCGAGGTACTGCCCAGCACGCTGCGACGCTCTCCGGAGAAGGCGCAGCGCACCTGGGAGAAGACGCACGACTCGGCGGTGCAGACGTACGGCGAGGGGGAGCGGGCGCACCGCGCCGCGTTCGCCGCCGTGAAGCACGAGTTCGAGAAGGTCGGCGACCACTGGGAGCCCAAGGGCCGCAAGGGGCCCAGCGACCGGCAGGCGGCCGGCGGCGGTCCGGCGCGACGCGCCCCCACGGCGGGCGGCGTCGACGCCAACGCCACCAAGGACCACCTGCTGGCGGTGGCCCGCAAGCTGGACGTCCCCGGGCGCTCCCGGATGACGAAGCCGGAACTGGTCAAGGCCATCGAGAAGGCGAACGACAACGCCACCCGCCGGGCGCGCGGAGGCCGCTGACCGGCCACCACCACGGCGGGAGCCCGGGACCGCGCTGTCCCGGGCTCCCGCCGTACGCTCACCAGTGGCCGTCGCCCGGTGCCTCGACGTGCACGGCCTTCGTGGCGGTGAACTCGTCCAGCAGCTCCGGGCCGTAGCCGAAGCCCTGGCCGCTGCCCCGGCGCGGCTGGGCCGCCCCGCCCGGCGCGCCGCCGAACACGGCGTTGATCTTCACGGTGCCGACCGGCAGCTCCCGCCAGGCCCGCTGGGCGTGACTCATCGAGCCGGTGAGCACCGTGGCCGCCAGCCCGTACGGCGAGTCGGCGGCGCACCGCAGCGCCTCGCTGAACGAGTCGACCACCACCACCGGGGCGACCGGCCCGAACGTCTCCTCGCGGACCAGGGCCATCTCGTGCCGGCAGTCGACGACCACCGTCGCCGGGTAGAACGCCCCCGGCCCGTCCGGCAGCACCCCGCCGGCGCGCAGCCGCGCCCCGCCCGCCACCGCCGCCGTCACCTGCCCGTGCACGTGGTCGCGGTGCCGCCGGTCGACCAGCGGCCCCAGCTCCGTCCCCGGTGCCCGCCCCGGGCCGACCCGCAGCGCCTCGGCCCGGCGCGCCAGCGCGTCGACGAAGTCCTCCGCCACGTCCCGGTGCACGTAGATCCGCTCCACCGCCACGCAGAGCTGCCCCGCGTTGGCGAACGCGCCCAGCGCCGCCTGCTCCGCCGCCCAGACCGGGTCGACGCCGGCGTCGACCACGAGCGGGTCGCTGCCGCCGTTCTCCAGGAGCACCTTCGCCCCGGTGCGGGCCGCCGCCGCGGCGATCGCCCGGCCGGTGGCCGTGGCCCCCACGTGCGCCACCACGTCCACGTCGCCGCCCGCCAGTGCCGCGCCGACCCCGCCGCCGCCGGTGAGCAGCGACAGCACCCCCGGCGGCAGGACCTCGTCCAACGCCCGCGCCAGCAGCCACCCCGTCGCCGGGGTGCGCTCGCTCGGCTTGTACAGCACCACGTTGCCGGTCATCAGGGCCGCGCCGAGCAGCCCGCAGGAGACCGCCACCGGGTCGTTCCACGGGGTGATCGCGGCGACCACGCCGCGCGGCTCCGGTGTCATGAAGTCGATCGACTCCGCGCCGCCGAGCAGCGTGCGCCCGCCCCGCACCGGGGCCAGCTCGGCGTACTGTCGCAGGGTGCCGACGCCCGCCTCGACGCCGCCCCGGGCGTCCGCCAGGGGCTTGCCCATCTCCGCGGTCACCGCCGCCGCCAGCTCCTCCGTCGCGGCCTCGACGACGGCGGCGGCCCGGTGCAGCGCGGCGGCCCGCTCCGCCGGGGCCGTCGCCGCCCACCCGGCCGCGACGCCCCGCGCGGCCTCCACCGCCTTGCCGACCTCGTCCGCCGTCGCCACCGGCACCGTGCTGACCCGGCGGCCGTCGGCCGGATCGTGGACGACCAGCTCGCCCCCCGCGCCGCCGGCACCCCACACTCCACCGATTAGCTGCGCAACCGTGTACATGCGGCGGTGCATCCCCCGGCCCCGGCCCGGCAAACGCGTTTCGCCGCGAGCGGCCCCGGGTAGGCGGGCCGGATGACCTCGACCGGCATCCCGACCGACGCCGCGTCCGGCGGGCCGACCGGCCCGGAGAGCGCCGACGCGATCGTCGTCGGCGCCGGCCACAACGGACTGGTGGCCGCCAACCTGCTGGCCGACGCCGGCTGGGACGTGCTGGTGCTGGAGGCGACCGGCTCGCCCGGCGGCGCGGTGCGCTCCGCCGAGGTGACCGTCCCCGGATACCTCAGCGACCTCTACAGCTCCTTCTACCCCCTCGGGTACGCCTCCCCGGTGCTCGCCGGCCTCGGCCTCGACCGGCACGGGCTGCGTTGGACCCACGCCCCCGACGTGCTGGCCCACCTGCTGCCCGACGGGCGGGCGGCGGTGCTCAACCGGGACCTCGACGCCACCGCCGCGTCGCTGGCCGCGTTCGCGCCCGCCGACGGGGAGCGCTGGCGGCACGCGTACGCCGACTGGCTCGACGTGGCCGGGCCGATGCTCGCGGCCATCACCACCCCCTTCCCGCCGGTGCGCGGCGGCGTCGGCCTGCTGCGCCGGCTGAAGGTCGGCGGGGCGCTGCGGCTGGCCCGCCGGCTCGTCGTGCCCGTGCGCAAGCTCGGCGCCGAGCTGTTCGACGGCGAGGGCGGCACGCTGCTGCTGGCCGGCTGCGCCCTGCACACCGACCTCTCCCCGGAGGAGGCCGGCTCCGGAGTGTACGGCTGGCTGCTGGCCATGCTCGGCCAGCAGGTCGGCTGGCCGGTGCCGGTCGGCGGGGCGCAGCGGATCACCTACGCGCTGGTCGGCCGGCTCACCGCGCGCGGCGGCCGGATCGTCCACGGCGCGCGGGTCGACCGGGTGCTCACCGCCCGGGGCCGGGCGACGGGGGTACGCACCGTCGGCGGCGGCGCCTGGCGGGCCCGGCGGGCCGTGCTCGCCGACGTCCCCGCCCCCGCGCTCTACCTGGACCTGGTCGGCGCGGCGGCCCTGCCGCCCCGGCTCGTGGAGGACCTGGCGCACTTCCGCTGGGACGGCTCCACGCTCAAGGTCGACTGGGCGCTGTCCGGGCCGGTGCCGTGGACCAACCCGGCCGTGGCCACGGCCGGCACCGTGCACCTCGGCGCGGACCTCGACGGGCTCACCACATGTTCCGCCGAGCTGGCCCGGGGCCAGCTGCCCCGCGACCCGTTCCTGCTGGTGGGGCAGATGAGCGTGGCCGACCCGAGCCGCTCCCCGCCCGGCACCGAGTCGCTGTGGTCGTACACCCACCTGCCGTTCCGCCGCGACTGGCGGGCCGAGGACGTCGCGGCGCACGTCGAGCGGATGGAGGACGTGCTGGAGGCCGCCGCCCCGGGCTTCCGCGGCCGGATCCTCGGCCGGCACGTCGCCGGCCCGGCCGACCTGGAGCGGGGCGACCCGAGCCTGGTCGGCGGGGCGCTGGGCGGCGGCACCGCGGCGGCGTACCAGCAGCTGTTCCTGCGGCCGGTCCCCGGCCTGGCCCGCGCGGACACCCCGGTGGACCGGTTGTACCTGGCCAGCGCCTCGGCGCACCCCGGCGGCGGGGTGCACGGCGCGCCGGGCGCGAACGCCGCCCGGGCGGCCCTGGCCCGCGACCGGGCGCTCACCGGCGGCCTGTACGCGGGCGTCGTCGGCGCGGCCCACCGCGCGGTCTACCGCTGAGCCGCCCGGGGTGCGCGGGCCGTGTCAGGGCTCGATGTTGCGGTGCCGGGTGCGCAGCTTGAACGGCATCAGCGCGCTCTCGATCTTGGTGGCGGTGGTCATCTTCGAGGTGCCCTCGCGGCGCTCCTCGAACCGGATCGGCACCTCCAGGATGGTGTGCCCCAGCTTCGTGGCCAGGTAGTGCATCTCCACCTGGAAGCTGTAGCCGTTGGACTGCACCCGGTCCAGCCCGATGTCGCGAAGCGCGTCGGCCCGCCAGATCTTGAAGCCCGCCGTGAGGTCGCGGATGCGCACCCGCAGCAGCGTGTGCACGTACAGGTTGGCCCAGCCGCTGAGCGCGCGACGGTACAGCGGCCACGCCTCGTCGAGCTGGCCGCCCGGCACGTACCGGGAACCGATGACGACACCCGCCTGCGTGGACAGCAGCGCGCCGAGCATGCCGGGCAGCGCCTCCGGCGGGTGGGACAGGTCCGCGTCCATCTGCGCCACGTACTCCGCGCCGCCGTCGAGCGCCCGGCCGATCCCGTCGACGTACGCCCGGCCGAGGCCCTCCTTTCCGGCGCGGTGCACGACCTCCACCCGGTCGGGGTGCTCGATGGCCAGCTTGTCGGCCACCTCGCCCGTCCCGTCCGGGGAGTTGTCGTCGGCGACCAGCACCTTCAGGCCCGGCAGCGGCAGCGCGAGGAGCCGTTCGACCAGGACCGGGAGGTTCCCCGCCTCGTTGTAGGTGGGAACCACGACGGTCAGGCGTGCGTCCCGCCAGGGGGCGGGCAACTGCACGGGTTCGATCATGACGGACATCCTCGGTTTGCCGACAGGTTTACCTGAGAGGGTAGCCAGTTGCCCGTTCCATGTCGTAATGGCTCCCCGTCCCGCGCGCCTGACGTGCCGTGCGCAGGACGGGAAGCCCCGCCCGGAGCCCGAGCCTGCCGGAGCCCGGCCGGGTTAGCTTCTCGGCGGCGGCGGGTATCGCCGCACCTACGAGCGGGGCGTCGCCGCCCGGAGCCGGCGCACGAGCGGGGCGTCGCCGCCGGCGGGGACCACGTTTACTCCGCAGGGCCCAGGGAACCCGCCGCCCGTGCGACGGGACCAGATGGAGCCGGATCAGCGCAGGTCAGCCCGGGTCGACCCGGGTGCTGGCCGGGGCGGGTCCGGCGGCGTCCTGTTCGACGCCGTGCTGCTGGACCGCGACGGCACGCTGGTGGAGGACGTGCCGTACAACGGTGACCCCGAGAAGGTACGCCCGCTGCCGGGCGCGCGGGAGGCCCTGGACCGGCTGCGCGCCGCCGGCCTGCGGCTGGCCGTGGTGACCAACCAGTCCGGGCTGGCCCGGGGCTGCTTCACGGCGGGGCAGCTGGACCGGGTGCACGCCCGCATCGAGGAACTGCTGGGGCCGTTCGACTCGTGGCAGGTGTGCCCGCACGACGACGCCGCCGGATGCGACTGCCGCAAGCCCGCCCCGGGCCTCATCCGGGCGGCGGCGGCGCGGCTGGGCACGGTGCCGCAGCGGTGCGTGGTGGTGGGGGACATCGGGCGGGACATGACCGCCGCGCTGGCCGCCGGGGCGTACGGGGTGCTGGTGCCCACGCCGGTGACCCGGCCCGAGGAGGTGGCGGCGGCACCCTGCGTCAGCCCCACCCTGCCGGCGGCGGTCGAGGAGATCCTGCGCCGGCAGGCCGCCGTGGCCTCCGGCGCGCCCCGCGCGGCGGGCACGGTGCTGGTGGTGCGCAGCGACTCGGCCGGCGACGTGCTGGTGACCGGGCCGGGCATCCGGGCGGTGGCCGCCCACGCGCGGCGGGTGGTGCTGCTGTGCGGGCCGCGCGGCCGGGCGGCGGCGGAGCTGCTGCCCGGGGTCGACGAGATCATCGAGTGGCCCCTGGAGTGGATCGACCCGGACCCGGGCCCGGTGGACGCGGACCGGACCCACCGGCTGGTGCAGCGCCTCGCGGCGGTGGGCGCGGACGAGGCGGTGATCTTCACCAGTTTCCACCAGTCGCCGCTGCCGCTGGCGCTGCTGCTGCGCCTGGCCGGCGTGCCCCGGATCGCCGCGATCAGCGACGACTACCCGGGCAGCCTCCTCGACGTGCGCCACCGGGTGCCGGCGGGGGTGCCCGAGCCGGAGCGGGCGTTGTCGCTGGCCGTCGCCGCCGGCCACGCCCTGCCCGGCGACGACCAGCCCCGGCTTCGCCTGCGCCGCGACGCGGTGCCCGCCCCGCCGTCGGAGCTCGACCGACCCGGGTACGTCGTGCTGCACCCCGGCTCGACGGCCACCGCCCGGGCCTGCCCGCCCGAACTGGCCGCCCGGATCGTCCGGACGCTCGCCGGGGCCGGACACCGGGTGGTGGTCACCGGTGGACCCGGCGAACGCGAACTCACCGACCGGGCCGCCGCCGCCGGCGGCGTCGACCTCGGGGGGCGCACCGGGCTGGCCGAGCTCGCCGGGATCATCGCCGGCGCCGCCGCCCTCGTCGTCGGCAACACCGGACCCGCCCACCTGGCCGCCGCGCTCGGCGTGCCCGTGGTCAGCCTGTTCGCCCCGACCGTCCCGTACGGGCAGTGGGGGCCGTACCGGGTGCCCACCGTGCGCCTCGGCGACCCCGAGGCACCCTGCCGCGACACCCGCGCCGCCACCTGTCCCGTCCCCGGGCACCCCTGCCTGGCCGGGGTCGACCCCGGCGCGGTCCTCGACGCGCTCCGCCTCCTCGGCGTCCGCGCCGGCACGCCCGGCGACACGTCCGGCGACCGGGGCACGCCCGGCGGGCACGGCACGGCCGGCGGGCACGGCACGGCCGGCGGAACGGCCGGCGACGCGGCCGGCGAGCGCGGCACCCCCGACGACGGCCCGGCCGGCGAGCGCGGCCCCGATGGCGGACCGGCGGGCGGCCCGGACCGTGGGGCGGCCGGTGCGGCGGCCCGGGTGGCCGTGCCGGCTGGTGGCGGCGGGGGCGGCCGATGAACGTCCTGGTGTGGCACGTGCACGGCTCCTGGACCACGTCCTTCGTGCACGGCAGGCACCGCTACCTGGTGCCCGTCACCCCCGACCGGGGCCCCTACGGGCTCGGCCGGGCCCGCACCTACCCGTGGCCCGACAGCGCCGTCGAGGTCACCCCCCGGGACCTGCGCCGGGCCGACGTCGACCTGGTCGTCCTCCAGCGCCCCGAGGAGTTCGACCTGGCCTGCGACTGGCTGGGCCGGCGGGTCGGCCGGGACGTGCCGGCGATCTACGTCGAGCACAACACCCCCAAGGGCGACGTGCCCCACACCCGCCACCCGATGGCCGACCGCGACGACCTGCTGCTCACCCACGTCACCGGGTTCAACGAACTGTTCTGGGACAACGGGGCCACCCGCACCGCCGTCGTCGAGCACGGCGTCGTCGCGCCGGCCGTCGACTGGACCGGCGAACTCGACCGGCTCGCCGTCGTCGTCAACGAACCGGTACGCCGCTGGCGGGTCACCGGCACCGACCTGCTGCCCCGCTTCGCCGAGCTGGCCCCGCTCGACGTCTTCGGCATGGGCGTCACCGGGCTGGCCGACCGGCTCGGGCTGCCCGCCGACCGCGTCACCAGCCACGACGACGTGCCGCAGGAGCGGATGCACGCCGAGCTGGGCCGGCGGCGGGCGTACCTGCACCTGTGCCGGTGGACCTCCCTCGGGCTCAGCCTGATCGAGGCCATGACCATCGGCATGCCGGTCGTCGCGCTCGCCACCACCGAGGCGGTGGTGGCCGTGCCGCCCGAGGCCGGTGCGCTCTCCACCCGCGTCGACGACCTGCTGGGCGCCGCCCGCCGGTTCCTCGACGACCCCGAGGCGGCCGGGCGGGCGGGCGCGGCGGCGCGGAAGGCCGCCCGGGACCGCTACGGCCTGGAGCGTTTCCTCGCCGACTGGGACCGGCTGCTGGAGGAGGAAGTATGCGCATCGCGATGATCTCGGAGCACGCCAGCCCGCTCGCCGTCCTCGGCGGCGAGGACGCCGGCGGCCAGAACACGCATGTCGCGGAGCTCTCCGCCGCGCTGGTGGCCGCCGGTCACGACGTGCGGGTCTACACCCGCCGCGACGCGGTGGACCTGCCGGTGACGGTCCGCGCCCCCGACGGGTACGACGTGGTGCACGTGCCGGCCGGCCCGGCCGAGCCGATGGCCAAGGACGCGCTGCTGCCGCACATGCCGGCGTTCGGCCGCTGGCTGGCGCAGCGGTGGCGCGGCGGGGGCTGGACGCCGGAGGTGATCCACGCCCACTTCTGGATGAGCGGCCTGGCCGCGCTGGCCGCCGGCCGGCGCACCGGGGTGCCGGTGGTGCAGACGTACCACGCTCTCGGCACCGTGAAGCGGCGGCACCAGGGTGCCCAGGACACCAGCCCGCCCGGCCGGATCCGTGACGAGCGGGAGCTGGGCCGGGCCGTCGACCGGGTGGTGGCCCAGTGCCAGGACGAGGTCGGCGAGCTCGTCCGCCTCGGGGTGCCCCGCAACCGGATCAGCGTCGTCCCGTCCGGGGTCAACCTGGCCACGTTCGCCCCGCTCGGCCCGGCCGCCGAGCGGGATCCCGGCCGGGCCCGCGTCCTCACCGTCGGCCGGCTCGTGGAACGCAAGGGCTTCCAGGACGTGATCCGCGCGATGCCCCTGGTCCCGGACGCGGAGTGCGTGGTGGTGGGCGGCCCGCCCGAGGGGCTGCTGGAGACCGACCCGCACGCCCGCCGGCTGCGCGCCCTCGCCGGGGAGTGCGGCGTCGCCGACCGGGTGCGGCTGGTCGGCGCGGTGCCCCGGGAGGAGATGGGCCGCTGGTACCGCTCCGCCGACGTGCTGGTCGCCGCCCCCTGGTACGAGCCGTTCGGGCTGACCCCGTTGGAGGCCATGGCCTGCGGCGTGCCCGTGGTCGGCACGGCCGTCGGCGGGCTGACCGACACCGTGCTCGACGGGGTCACCGGCGACCTCGTGCCGGCCCGGGACCCGCGCGTGCTGGGCGCCGCGATCCGGGGCCTGCTCGACGACCGGATCCGCCGGTTCGCGTACGCCGGAGCGGCCCGCGACCGGGCCCGGCGCAGCTACTCCTGGGCGGCCACCGCGCAGCGGCTGGCGGAGGTGTACGGCGCGGTGGCCGCCGTGCGCAGACCCACCCGGGTGGTCGCCTGATGGCCGCCGCCCGCCCGGCCCGTCCCGCCGCCGCGTCCCGCCCGGCCCGTCCCGGCGGGCCCGCCGCCGCGTCGGTGCTCGACGCGCACCTGGCCGCCCTCGCCGCCGCGCTCCTGCCCTACCGGCGGTCGGAGGAGCTGCTGGCCCGCTGGGGCGGGGAGCTGGCACACCGGCTGGCCGCCGGCGGCCGGTTGCTGGTGGCCGGCAACGGCGGCAGCGCCGCCGAGGCCCAGCACCTCACCGCCGAACTCGTCGGCAAGCTGCGCGACGACCGCGAACCGCTGTCCGCCATCGCCCTGCACGCCGAGACCAGCGCGCTCACCGCCATCGGCAACGACTACGGTTACGACGAGGTCTTCGCCCGCCAGGTGCGTGCCCACGGCCGACCCGACGACATCCTGCTGCTCATGTCGACCAGCGGCGCCAGCGCCAACCTCGTCGCCGCCGCCCAGGCGGGCCGCGACGCCGGCCTGCGCTGCTGGGCGTTCACCGGCCCCACCCCCAACCCCCTCGCCGACGCCTGCCACGACACCCTCGCCATCGCCTCCCCCGACAGCCAGGTCGTCCAGGAGCTGCACCTGGTCTCCACCCACGTGCTCTGCGAGTACGTCGACCGGGTGCTCCCCGCCGCGCTGGCCGCGGCGGGCCGCCCGAGGGCGGCCGGCCGGGGGCCGGCCGCCGGACCGGTGCGCGCCGGGGTCGAGGTGGTGCTGGACGACGGTACCGGCCGGCAGGTCGAGGCGGAATGAGGAGGCGAGCCGATGACGGGACCCGTGGTGGTGGTCGGTGACATCCTGCTCGACCGGGACGTCGAGGGGGTGGTGAACCGGCTCTGTCCGGACTCGCCGGTGCCGGTCCTCGACGAGTCCACGGCCGTCGACCGGCCCGGCGGCGCCGGCCTCGCGGCGGTCTTCGCGGCGGCGCAGGGCGCCGAGGTGGCACTGGTGGCCGCCCTCGCCGACGACGCGGGCGGGGCACGGCTGGCCGAGCTGCTCGCCGCCGCCGGGGTGCGGGTGTACGCGTTGCCGCTGCGCGGCGCCACCTGCGAGAAGATCCGGCTGCACGCCCGGGGCCGGGTGCTGCTGCGCCACGACCGGGGCGGGGCGGCGGGGGAGCCCGGCGAGCCGAGCGAGGCGGTGCTGCGGCTGCTGGCCACCGCGTCCGCCGTGCTGGTCAGCGACTACGGCCGGGGGGTGGCCCGGCAGCCGGCCCTGCGGGCGGCGCTCGCGGGTACCCGGGCGCCGGTGGTGTGGGACCCGCACCCGCGCGGCCCGGCCGCCGTGCCGGGTGTGCACCTGGCCACCCCGAACGAGTCGGAGGTGCGCGAGCTGGTGAAGGCCGCTCCGGGCGCGTCCCGGCTGGCCACCGCGTCGCGGGGCGCGCAGGAGCTGCGCCGGCGCTGGCGGGCCGGCGCGGTCACCGTGACCCTGGGCGGCGACGGGGCGCTGCTCTGCCACGCCGGCTCCACCCCGCTGGTGGTGCCCGCGCCGGCCAGCGCCGAGGGGGACACCTGCGGCGCGGGCGACCGGTTCGCCGCGACCGCCGCCATCGCCCTGTCCCGGGGCGCGCTGGTCTCCGAGGCGGTGCAGGCGGCCGTCACCGAGGCGTCGGCGTACGTCTCCGCCGGGGGAGTGGCCGCCGTCCTGCCGGTGCCGCCCCGGGCCGTCCTCGTGCCCCCGTCGCGCCCCGGTGGGCCCCGGATCGGGGTCGGTGCCGCCGCCGAGGTCGTCGCCGGGGTCCGCGCAGCGGGCGGCACCGTGGTGGCCACCGGCGGCTGCTTCGATCTGCTGCACGCCGGGCACGTGGCCACCCTGGAGGCGGCCCGGCAGCTCGGCGACTGCCTCGTCGTCTGCGTCAACTCCGACGCGAGCGTGGCCGGGCTGAAGGGGCCGGACCGGCCGGTGGTGCCGCAGGGCGACCGCAGCCGGCTGCTGGCGGCGCTGGGCTGCGTCGACGCGGTGCTGGTCTTCGACGGGCCCACCCCGGAGGCGGCGCTGACCTGGCTGCGCCCGGACGTGTGGGTCAAGGGCGGCGACTATGCCGGCGGCGGCGAGCCGGCGCTGCCCGAGGCGGAGGTGCTGCGCCGCTGGGGCGGGCACACGGTGGTCGTGCCGTACCTCGACGGGCGCTCGACCACCGACATGATCGCCGCTGCCCGCGCCGGCCGGGGACCCGTCGGGGCCCGAGCGCCGGTTCCCGGGGTGGGCGTGGAGGTGGCCGTGGACGGCACGACGATCAGGGGGGCACGATGAGCGCGAGCGCACCGGGAGCCGGGCCGACCGTCCTGGTCACGGGCGGGTCCAGCGGGTTGGGGGCGGCCGTGGTGGCCGCCGTGGCGAAGTCCGGCGGCCGGCCGCTGGTGCTGGACCGGCAGGCGCCGGCCGACGGGGTGCCCTGGGCCGAGTGCGACCTGGCCGACACCCGCGCCGCCGAGGCCGCCACCCGACACCTCGCCGAACGCTCCGGCGGCCTCGACGCCGTCGTCACCGCCGCCGGCATCGACGCGCCCGGCCGGCTCGCCGACGTCCCCGGCGACACCTGGGACCGCATCGTCGCCGTCGACCTGCTCGCCACCGCCGCCGTGATCCGCGCAGCCCTGCCCTGGCTGGAGGCGGCCCGGGGCAACGTGGTCACGGTGGCGTCCACGCTGGGCGTCAAGGCCGTCGGCGACGCCACCGCGTACTGCGCCGCGAAGTTCGGCGTGGTCGGCTTCACCCGCGCCCTCGCCGCCGAGCTCGCCGGCACGGTCGGCGTCACCCTGCTCGTGCCCGGCGGCATGCGCACCGCCTTCTTCGACGAACGCGATCCCCAGTACCGGCCCGGCCCCGACGCCAGCCTCAACGACCCCGCCGACACGGCCGCCGCCGTCATGTTCGCCCTCTCCCAGCCGCCCGGCAGCGCCGTGCGCGAACTGGTCGTCTGCGCCGAGCGGGAGTCGTCGTACCCGTGATCCTCGCCCTGCGTGCCCTCGGCGTCGGCGACCTCGCCACCGCCGTGCCCGCGCTGCGCGCGCTGCGCGCCGCCCACCCCGACCAGGCGCTCGCCCTGGCCGCCCCCGCCTGGCTGACCCCCCTGGTCGACCTCGTCGGCGGCGTCGACCGCATCGTGCCGGCGGCCGGCCTGGACCCCCTCGACCGGCCCGATCCGCCCCCGGACCTGGCCGTCAACCTGCACGGGCGCGGCCCGCAGTCGCACCGGCTGCTCGCCGCCACCCGGCCACGCCGGCTGCTCGCCTTCGCCAACCCCGACGCCGGGCACGCCGACGGCCCCGACTGGCGGCCCGACGAGCACGAGGTCGACCGCTGGTGCCGCCTGCTCGACTGGTACGGCATCCCCGCCGACCGCACCGACCTGGCCCTGCGCCGCCCGCCCGCCGGCCGGACCCCGACCGGGGTGAGCGTCGTGCACCCGGGCAGCAAGATCCCGGCGAAGCGCTGGCCCGCAGGGCGCTTCGCGGCGCTGGCCCGCGCGCTCGCCGGGCGCGGCCACCGGGTGGTGGTCACCGGGTCGGCCGACGAGCGGGAGCTGGCCGGGCGGGTGGCCCGCCGGGCGGGACTCGCGCCGGACGCGGTGCTCGCCGGACGCACGGACCTCGGTGGATTGGCCGCCCTGGTGGCGCACGCCCGCCTCGTGGTCAGCGGCGACACCGGCGTCGCCCACCTAGCCACCGGCTACGGCACCCCGTCGGTGGTGCTCTTCGGCCCCGCCCCGCCGGCCCGATGGGGCCCCCCGCCGGGCCGGCGGTGGCACCGGGCGCTGTGGGTGGGGGAGCACGGGCGTGGCGGGCGGGAGGGGGATTGGTCCGCGTCCGTCGGGGTGGAACCCGATTTGGCGTTGGCGGCGATCGGCGTCGGCGAGGTGCTCGCGGCCGTGGCGGACGTGGAACAGGCGGTGCGAGTTGCCGGCGCGGTTACGGCGTAGCGATCCGGGCAGGCCGGGATACGGCCGCCGCCGGCGCGGCCGGGGTTGGCTCTTCCTCGACCCGGCCGGCGACCTGGTCCGCGACCCCGACGAGCTGACCCGGCTGCGGGAGCTGGTGATCCCGCCGGCCTGGCGGGACGTGTGGATCTCGCCCCACCCGAACGGGCACATCCAGGCCACCGGCGTCGACGCGGCCGGGCGCAAGCAGTACCTTTACCACCCTCGGTGGCGGCAGCAGCGCGACGAGGCGAAGTTCGACCACGTGCTGGAGGTCGCCCAGCGCCTCCCCGCGCTGCGCGAGCGGGTGGGGCAGGACCTGTCCGGCCGGGGCCTGAACCGGGGCCGGGTGCTGGCCACGGTCGCCCGGCTGCTCGACATGGGCATGTTCCGCGTCGGCAGCGACCAGTACGCCGTCGGCGACGACGCCACCTTCGGCGTGGCCACGCTGCGCCCCGAGCACGCGCGCAGCCGGGGCGGCTGCGTGGTGCTCGAGTTCCCCGCCAAGGGCGGCGTCGAACAGGTGCGCCGCATCGAGGACCCGCAGCTGTGCCGGGTGCTGACCAACCTGCGCCGCCGCCGGCGCGCCGCCGAGCGGCTGTTCGGCTACTGGGACGGCCGGGGCTGGCGGGACGTGCGCAGCGACGAGGTCAACGGGTACCTGCGCGACGCCAGTGGCGGCGAGATGACCGCGAAGGACTTCCGCACCTGGCATGCCACCGTGCTGGCGGCCACCGCGCTGGCCGGCCACGCGCCGGCATGCTCCCTGACGGCCCGCCGCAGGGTGGTGGCGGCGGTGATGCGTCAGGTCGCGGGGCTGCTGGGCAACACGGCGACCGTCGCCCGCACCTCGTACGTGGACCCCCGGGTGGTGGACCTGTTCCACGACGGTGTGGTCGCCCCGGTGGGGCCGGACACCCCCCGCGCGGAGGCGGAGCTGCGGGTGCTGGAGTTGCTCGAGGACGCCTGAGCGCCCCGCCGGGATCCTGGCGGCACCGGGCGGCCGTCCGCGATCGTGTTGTCGCGGACGCCTCGCCACGGCCCCCTGTTGTGTGCGGGCCCGCCGTCTCGTCCGCCACCTCGTCCGCCACCTCGCCCGTCGCGTCGGCGGCGTGGGTGCGGGCCTACGAAGCCGACGTGAACGTGGCGGTCCGACCAGGGTCTCAGGCCGGGGTCTCCGACGACGATCCGCTGGCTCGGGGAGTCGGTCTCCATGTCGATGTCGACAATGTCGGTCGCCCTGGCCTGGCTGTTGCGGCGCTCGCCGAACATCCTGCTGATCCCCGGTGGATCCCCGCCCGCCCCGATTCTTGTCGGCTCAGGCGGCGTGGTCGTCGTACGTCGCGCGGTTGGCGAGCACGTCGTCCATGTGCGCCTCGGCCCAGCCCTTCACGCCGCGCATCGTCCGGTGCAGGGAGTGGCCGAGGTCGGTCAGCTCGTAGGTGACCGTGACGGGCACGGTCGGCGTCACGGTCCGGGTGACCAGGCCGTCGCGTTCGAGGGAGCGCAGCGTCTGGGTCAGCATCTTCTGGCTGACGCCGGCCAGCAGGCGCGACAGCTCCGAGTATCGCAGCGGCCGGGGTTCACCGGCGCAGTCGGCGCCGAACCGGTGCGAGCCGTCGCTGCCCAGCGCGGCCAGCACCAGCGTGACCCACTTGTCCGCGATGCGGTCGAGCAGCTGGCGACTCGGACACTGTGCCACAAAAGCATCGTATTCGACCTTCGCCTGCACCCTCTTCTGCGCCGCCGTCGTCGTTGCCATCGAGCCGCCCCCTCCACCGCCGCCGGTGCGTTACACACCTTCGGGTGCCTACTTCCGGATGGGAAGTTACCCGATCACAGTGGAGCAGGCATCCGCGGTGCACCAGAACCGACCAGCGTCACACGAAACCAGAGGTACGAGCATGTCCACTTCCCTTCCCGGCGGCACCTGGACACTGGGAGACCTGACCGTCACCCGGTTCGGCTACGGCGCCATGCAGCTCGCCGGCCCCTGGGTCATGGGCCCGCCGGCCGACCGCGACGGCGCGCTCGCCGTCCTCCGCGAGGCCGTCGCGCTCGGCATCACCCACATCGACACCTCCGACGCGTACGGGCCGCACGTCACCAACCAGTTGATCCGGGAGGCGCTGCACCCGTACCCCGACTCGCTGCACATCGTGACCAAGGTCGGCGCGAACCGCGACCAGCGCGGCGGCTGGCCCCCGGCCCGCGATCCGGAAAGCCTGCGCCGGTCCGTCCGCGAGAACCTCGACAACCTCGGACTCGACGTGCTCGACCTGGTCAACCTCCGGCTCGGCGACGCCGAGGGCCCCCGGCCCGGCCCCATCGCCGAGGCGTTCGAGACGCTCGTCGCGCTTCAGCAGCAGGGCCTGATCCGGCACCTCGGACTGAGCAACGCGACGCCGGAACAGGTCGCCGAGGCCCGGACGATCGCGCCGATCGTGTGCGTGCAGAACATGTACAACCTCGCGCACCGCCAGGACGACGAGCTGATCGACGCGCTCGCCGACCAGGGCATCGCCTACGTGCCGTTCTTCCCGCTCGGCGGCTTCACCCCACTGCAGTCCTCGGCGCTGGCGGTCGTGGCCGCCCGGCTGGAGGCGCCACCCATGTCGGTCGCCCTGGCCTGGTTGTTGCAGCGGTCACCGAACATCCTGCTGATCCCCGGTACCTCGTCCACGACGCACCTGCGCGAGAACATCGCGGGCGCGGGCCTCGCCCTCTCCGACGAGGACCTCGCCGAGCTCGACAAGGTCGGCCGCTGACCGAACAGCCCTCGGCCGGGCCTGCCGTGTTCGGCCGTTCCCCGGACCTCAGCCACGTCCGGCATCCCGCGCCGATCTTGCAGTCACGGCCCAGGCAGAAGGGGTGAAGCGTCCATCGGTGGGGCCCAAAGTGCAAGATCGGCGAACAGAGGGAGGGACGGGGCGGGAGGGGGCGGACAGGAGCAGATCCACGTCTGCGAGTGTTCTCCTTGCAGCGCCCAGTCCAGCGGCGAGTGGCCGGTTCCTCCGTCCTCGCGAAGGTTCGGGTCTGCGCCGTGGGCGAGCAGTTCTCGTACGACGGCGGTGTGTCCCCAGGCTGCGGCAGCGCACAGGGGCGTTCCCTCCTGGCCGTGCCCGCTTTCGAGGTCCGGCGCAGCGCCGGCGGCAAGAAGAAGCCGCACGAGGTCGGTCGCGCCCTGCACGGATGCCTGGTACAGCGGGGTGGTTCCCTCGCGGTCGGCCGCGTCGGGGGCCGCTCCGGCGCGCAGGAGGGCGCCGACGATCGCTGCGTCTCCGCGTAGCAACGCCTCCACCAGGCGCTTCGCTCGCTTCTTTCGCTGTCGCCCGTGCATGCCCCTCAGCGTAGGTACGCGCCGCTGACGCACAGCACGGCTGTCTTGATCGTTTGCTGTCTACCGGCACGACACGCCGGTGGGGGTGCCGGTAGACAGCAAACGATCATCGAAAACCGCAGCGCCGCAGCGCCGACGTGGCCCCGGGCGACGGCGCGGCGTCCGAGGTCAGTCGTTGAGGACCTGGGAGAGCCGGTCGCGGAAGCGCCGCTCGGAGTCGCTCACCACGTCGCCGCCGAGGCCCAGGATCCCGCCGCTGGACGCCGCGCTCACCACCTGCTCGGCGATCTCCACCAGCCAGTGCTTGTAGGCGCCGGCCTCGCCCTCGTCGACCTTCTCGGCCAGCAGCCGGGCCGCCGAGGCCGCCCGGTTCAGCACGTCCTCGATCACCGTCCGCGGGTCAGCCTGCGCGATCACCGGCAGCTCCTCGCCGGCCTCCGGGTCACCCACCCGGGACACGATCTCGCCCGCCACCGCGGCCACGAGCGGGCTACCCGACTCGCGGCCCGTGGCGATGCTCTCCAGCCCGGCCGCGTTCTCGGCCATGGTGCGGCGGGCGCTGTCGTGCTCGGCGGCGCTCGCCGCGGTCAGCACCGACTGCGGCAGGCCGACCAGCAGCCCCCACTCCTCGTCGGAGAAACCGAACCCGGTGTACGCCGGCTGTTCGATCACGACCGCGCTCCTCTCGTCTGTTCCATCTCGGTGCCGTGGGCACGGTGGTCCATCTCGGTGCCCGTGGCCGGTGGCCCGGCTCAGGCTAGTCGAGGGTCAACAGGCCCTGTTCGGACACCGCACGAAACCCGGCGGGGGAGCAAGGGAGGGCCCCTGTTAACGCATTCTGTTGCACAGGGGGCCCTTCCTGACATGTGCACGCCGGGCACCCGGCGCCGAGCGCGGGGCGGAGGCGACGCCTCAGCGCAGCCGGGGGAGCACCCGGGTGCGGTAGAGCTCGAACAGCCCCTCGTGGTGCGGGCCGGTGTTGGCCACGTAGACCTCGTCGAAGCCGGCCTCGGCGTACCGGCCGATCATCTCCAGGTGCGCGTCGGCGCTGTCGCCGCACACGAAGGACTCCTTCATCATCTCCGGCCGGACGAGCTGCGCGGCCTGCTCGAAGTGCCGGGGCGAGGGCAGCACCTGGGACAGCTCGCCCGGCACGCCGGCGTTGGGCCACCGCTCGTACGCGATCGCCGCGCCGGCGTCCTCGCTGTCGGCGTACGCGGCCTTGAAACCGGCCTGGCACGGCTTGTCGCCGCCGCCACCGGAGCGGAACCGGCGGACCAGGTCGGCGTCGGGCGAGGTGCTGACGTACCCGTCGCCGATGCGGGCGGCCAGGTCGACGGCCTTCGGGCCGAAGCCGGAGACGTAGACCGGCGGGGGAGCGTCGGGCAGGGTGTAGAGGCGGGCGTGCCCGACGGTGTAGTGCCTGCCGCGGTGGTTGACGAACCCGCCCCGCCACAGCTCGCGCATCACCTCGACGGCCTCCTCCAGCATCTCCAGCCGCACGTCGGTCTGCGGCCAGGCGTCGCCGAAGATGTGCTCGTTGAGCGCCTCGCCGGAGCCCACCCCGAGCACGAACCGTCCGTGGTGCAGCACGGCGCTGGTCGCCGCCGCCTGGGCGAGCACCGCCGGGTGGATGCGGACCGTCGGGCAGGTCACGGCCGTGGTGACCGGCAGCGAGCAGACCTGGCTGAGCGCCCCGATCATCGACCAGACGAACGGGCTCTGGCCCTGGGCGTCCGTCCAGGGGTGGTAGTGGTCGGAGATCCACAGCGCCTCGAAGCCGGCCCGCTCGGCGCCCCGGGCCTGCTCCAGCAGTTGCGCCGGGGTCAGCTCCTCGCTGGACAGGAAGTAGCCGATCCTCATCGTTCCCCCTCGCCGTGCCCGGTGCGCGGCGCACCGGCGGCACGACGACAGCCGTACCCCATGGGTCACGGGGTGAACCCGGCGCGGCCGGGCGGCGGCCGTGGCGGTCGGCACCGGCCAACGGCGGGGCGGCCCTGGCGGGGCGGCCGTGGTGGATCAGCGGCGGCCGAACATGGCCCGGATCGCGGCGAGCAGCAGGAGGCCGCCGACGATCAGGCCGAGCAGGCGGACGCCGGGCACGTCGGCCACGCCGGTGGCGTCGGCGAGTGGCGGGACAGGCATGTGGGAACTCTCCCACGAAGGGCCGGGCGGCACCAGACAGTAACAGTAAGGTTTATTGACTATTTGCCGGCGGTGGTGTGACCATGGCAGCACCGCCGCGGTCCGCGGGCGGTCCGACACAGCACAAGACGGGGGTACGGCAGCCGCATGAGCAGCGCACCGACGGGGAACCTGGCGAGCCTGGCGGCCGCCGTCCTGCAACCCGGATTCGTCGGCACCACCCCGCCCCCGTGGGTCCTGCGGTGGCTCGGCGACGGACTCGGCTCGGTGGTGCTCTTCGCCCGCAACATCGTCGACCTCGACCAGGTCGCCGCGCTCACCGCCGCGCTGCGCACCGAGCGCCCCGACGTCGTCGTCGCCATCGACGAGGAGGCCGGCGACGTCACCCGCATCGAGTCCGGCCGGGGCAGCTCCCGGCCCGGCAACTTCGCCCTCGGCGCCGTCGACGACCCGGAGCTGACCGCCGAGGTGGCCCGCGACCTGGGCCGCGAGCTGGCGTCCGTCGGCGTCACCCTCGACTACGCCCCGGACGCCGACGTCAACTCCAACCCCGCAAACCCCGTGATCGGGGTACGCGCCTTCGGCGCCGACCCGGCCCTCGTCGCCCGGCACACCGCCGCCTGGGTACGCGGCCTCCAGTCCGGCGGCGTCGCTGCCTGCGCCAAACACTTTCCCGGCCACGGCGACACCCGCGTCGACTCCCACCACGACCTGCCCCGCATCGGCGGCAGTCGCGAGCAGCTCGACGCCGCCGAACTGGTGCCGTTCCGGGCCGCCGTGGCGGCCGGGGTGCAGGCGGTGATGACCGGCCACCTGCTCGTCCCGGCGCTCGACGCCCAGCTGCCGGCCACCCTCAGCCCCCGCATCCTCGGCGGCCTGCTCCGCGAGGAGCTGGGCTTCTCGGGCGTGATAGTCACCGACGCGGTCGAGATGCGGGCGGTCGCCGACCGGTACGGCTTCGCCGGCGCAGCGGTCCGCGCCCTCGCCGCCGGGGCGGACGCGATCTGCGTCGGCGGTGAACGCGCCGACGAGGACGCCGCCCGCGAGCTGCGCGACGCGATCGTCGCCGCGGTCGTCGCAGGCGAGCTGCCCGAACAGCGGCTGGCCGAGGCGGCCAAGCGCGTCGGCCAACTCGCCGCCTGGACGGTGGCCGCCCGGGCCGGCACCCCGTCCCGCCCCACCGCCGCCCCGGACGGCTCCCCGATCGGGTTGGCCGCCGCCCGCCGCGCCGTACGGGTCACCACGGCGACCGCCGACGCGGCCCTGCCGCTGGCCGGGGCCCCGCACGTGATCGAGTTCGAGCCGCCCCGCAACATCGCCATCGGGGCGGAGACCCCGTGGGGGATCGCCGCCCCGCTGGCCGCCCTGCGCCCGGGCACCACCGCGGTCCGCCTCGGCGCGGGCGACCTCCCCGCCGCAGACGACGTCGGGGCCACCGGGGTTGTTGCCGGAGCCGTTGCCGCAGCCGCCGGCCGGCCGCTGGTGCTGGTCGTCCGCGACCTGCACCGGCACGACTGGATGCGCGCCGCCGTGGCCCGGGCCCTCGCCGCCCGCCCGGACGCGGTGGTGGTTGAGCTGGGCGTGCCGGCCCTGGTCACCGGCACCGTGCACATCGCCACTCACGGCGCGACCCGGGCCGGTGCCCTGGCCGCCGCCGAGCTGCTGGTCGGCACGGGACGCGTCACCGCGACGCCGCTGGCCGGAGTGGCTGAGCCCGTGGTCGGCTGAGCCCTGCGATCGGCGGCGCCCGGCGCGATCAGGTGCCGCTGCGCCGGTCAGGTGTGTCGCTGCGCCGGTCAGGCGGCGGGGGTGACCAGGTCCGCGTACTCGGGATGGCGCTCGATGAAAGCCGCCATGAAGGGGCACTTTGGCACCACCCGGCCGCCGCGCTCGCGGATCTGGTCCAGGGTGGCCCGCATCAGCGCCGTACCGACGCCCATGTTCTGGAACTTCGCGTCGACCTCGGTGTGGGTGAAGATCAGCACCTCGCCCCGGGGCAGGTACGCGGTGAACCCGGCCAGCGCGTCGTCGACCAGGATCTCGAAGCGGTGGCGGGCGGGATCGTCCTCGACCAGGAAGCTCACCTGGCCATTCTGCCCCCCACCCCCGCCGGCCGGTCCAATTCGCCTCCGGTCCGCCCGTTCCCGTCCCGGCCGGTGGAGGTGCGAGAAGGGTGCCCTTCTCTACCGGAGGCGTTAACAAGGGGCCCCTCCTTGCACGCCGGGCAGGTCGCGGGGGCCTCGTACCCTTGATCGCGTGACGAACCGACGCGGTACCTTCCCGTCCACCCCCACCCGCCGCGCCGCCGGCCTGCTGGCCGGCCTGGCACTCGGCGTCGCCCTGCTCGCCGGCTGCAGCTCCGAGGGCGCCTCCACCGACTGCGGCCTGGACTCCTGTGCGGTCACCTTCGACCGGGGCGTCGAGGCGAGGGCCACCATCCTCGGGGTCGAGGCCAAGCTGGTCGGCGCCCAGGGCGACCAGGTGACCGTCGAGGTCGCCGGCGAGCAGCTGTCGCTGACCGTGGGCCAGCAGGCCACCGAGGTCGGCGGCTTCGCCGTCACCCTGGACAGCGTCACCAACGAGCAGGTCGTGATCCGCGTCTCGCGCAACCCCAACGGCTAACGGCGCCGCACCCGGGCGGTGGCCGACGTTTGACAATCTCCGCAATCGGAGATTGTGGCGCCATGTCACTCACCCGGAACGCCGAAGCCACCGCCTCGCAGGCCACGAACAGCCGGTGGCTCGAACTACTCGCCCGGGCCGGTTTCATCGGCTACGGCGTGGTGCACCTGCTGTTCGCCTGGCTCGCCCTGCAGATCGCCTTCGGCGAGTCGGGCGGCAAGGACGGCGACCAGTCCGGTGCGCTGAGCACCCTGGCCGAGCAGCCGATGGGCAAGTTCCTCTGCGTCGCGATCGCCGTCGGCATGCTCGCCATGGCGATCTGGCAGGCGCTGGAGGCCGCCGTCGGGCACCGCGCCGAGCGTGGCCGGGAGCGGGTCTTCGAGCGGATCGCCTCCGCCGCCCGCACCCTGGTCTACCTCTACTTCGCCTGGACCGCCTGGAAGGTCTTCGCCAACGCCGGGTCGAGCGGGGCCGACCAGCAGGAGGCACTGACCGGCAAGCTGATGGAGTCCGGCGGCGGTCGCCTGCTGGTCGGCCTGGCCGGGCTGGTGCTCGCCGCGATCGGCGTCGGCCTGGTGAGCTACGGCTGGAAGAAGAAGTTCCAGAAGCACCTCAGGACCGGCCAGATGAACGCGCACACCCGGACCCTGGCCCTGCGCCTCGGCACGGCCGGCTACGTCGCCAAGGGCGTCGCGTACGGCACCGCCGGCCTGCTGGTGGTCGTCGCCGCGGTCAACTACGACCCGGAGAAGGCCCGCGGCCTCGACGCCGCGCTGCGCGCCCTGCGTGACCAGTCGTACGGCCCGTTCCTGCTCGCCCTGGTCGCCCTCGGCATCGCCTGCTTCGGCGGGTACTGCTTCCTCCAGTCCCGGTACCGCAAGGTCTGATCCGGCCTGGCCTGTCTCGGCCTGTCCTGGCCGGAACGGCGGACAGCGGGCACCATTGGGCCGCTGCCCGGATCGAGGGACCCGCTGAAGGGGGAGAGACACCCGTGCAGAGCTACCTCATGACGATCGTCGCCGCGCTCGCCGCGGCGGCGATCGCCCTTTTCCTGGCCGAGGTGGTGCACCGGACGACCCGCCGGCTCGGCCGGCGTTCGCTGCTGATGACCGAGCTGACCGACCACGCGTACCGCCCGTTCCAGGTCGCCGCGACCGTGTTCGCCGTGCACTTCGCCGTCCGGTTCTCCACCGGCTACGCCGTCGGCGCACCGTGGCGGCAGGTGGTGCTGCACGTGCTGGTGCTCGGCATCATCGCCACCCTGTCCTGGCTGGTCGCCTCGCTGCTGGTGGTGGTCGAGGACGTCGCACTGGCCCGGTTCCGGGTCGACGTGCCGGATAACCGGTACGCCCGCCGGGTCCGTACCCAGGTGGTGATGCTGCGCCGGCTGACGATCGCGGTGATCGTGATCCTCGCCGTCGGCGTGATGCTGATGACCTTTCCCAGCGTCCGTGGGGTCGGGGCCGGCGTGCTGACCTCCGCCGGCGTGGTCGGTGTGGTGGCCGCACTCGCCGCGCAGAGCCTGCTCGGCAACGTCTTCGCCGGTCTCCAACTCGCCTTCAGCGACGCGGTGCGCCTCGACGACGTGGTGGTCGTCGAGGGGGAGTGGGGACGCATCGAGGAGCTGACCCTCAGCTATGTCGTCGTGCAGATCTGGGACGACCGCCGGCTGATCCTGCCCACCTCGTATTTCACCAGCAAGCCCTTCCAGAACTGGACCCGCACGGAGGCGGCGGTGCTGGGCACCGCCGAGTTCGACGTCGACTGGTCGATCAACGTGCAGGCGGTGCGGGAGGAACTGCGCCGGCTGGTGGAGGGCAGCGAGCTGTGGGACGGCCGGGTCTGCGTCCTGCAGGTCACCGATGCCACGGGTGGCCTGATCACGGTGCGGGCGCTGGTCAGCGCGGCGAACGCCGGCAGCCTGTGGGACCTGCGCTGCCTGGTGCGCGAGCACCTGGTCGGCTGGGTCCGGGACCATCGCCCGACCGCGCTGCCCCGGATGCGCGCCGAGGTCGGCGACGCGTCCGGCGCGCTGCCCTGGCAGGCGGTGCAGCCCCGCCGCCCGGTGCGCCGCCGGACCGAGCCGGACGTGCCCGATGACGCCCGGGTCTTCGGCGGCAGCGACGACGGCGCGGCCCGCAGCGAGGCGTTCGTGGGCCCGGACGAGTCCGCCTCCCGCCCGGACGAGCCGGCCCCCCGCCCGGACGAGGCCGCCGCGTCGAAGGACGCCCCGGCCGCGTGGAGCGCCGCCCCGGCCGCGTCGAGGAACCGCGCCGCCCCGCGCTGACGGCGTGCGCGGCGCGACGTGTCCTGTCCCGGTGGCGGTGCGTTGAACCGCCGAGGGCCGGGCTGCTCCGTCGGGAGGGCCGGGCGGGTTTGAACGGCCGTCTCCCGGGGACTGCTGCGCGGCGCGGCGCGGCCAGTACGACTGGCCGCCCCGCGCAGGATTGACGGGCGGCGACTCCGGGCATACAGCGCGGTGATGACGAAAGGAGGACAGCATGGCTGACGTCGCGAATCACCGCACGTCGCGGACCGGGAGCGAGCCGTCCACCGCCGAACTCGTGCAGCGGGCCACGGAACAGGTTTCCCGACTCGTCCGCGACGAGCTGGCCCTGGCCCGGGCCGAGCTGACCCAGAAGGGCAAACACGCCGGCATCGGGATCGGCCTCTTCGGCGGCGGCGGTGCACTGGCGCTCTACGGCCTGGGCGCGCTGATCGCTGCCGGGATCCTGCTGCTGGCGCTGGTAGTGCCCGCCTGGTTGGCCGCGCTGATCGTCGCGGTGGCGCTCTTCCTGATGGCCGGGATCCTCGCCCTGGTCGGCAAGAGGCAGGTCGGCCAGGCGGTCCCGCCGGTTCCGGCGGCGACGGTGCGCAGCGTCCGGGCGGACGTGGACACCGTCACCGCCGCGGTGAAGGACAGGGGGCGGGCATGACGGGCAGCACGGGCAACGGTGCCAACGGCACCGGCGACACGGAGGCGCTGCGGGAGGAGATCCGGCGTACCCGGGTGGAACTCGGCGAGACGATGGAGGCGCTGGCCGCGAAGGCCGACGTGAAGGCCCGGCTGCGCTCCTCCGCCGAGCAGGCGAAGGGGCGGATGCGGGAGCAGGCCGCGCAGACCGTGGCCCGGGTGCGCGGGCAGGCCGCCCAGGGCGCCGAGGCCGCCCGGGAGCGGGCCGGCTCCGGCGCGGAGCTGGGTCGCAGTCCGGTGCCGTGGGCGGCGGTCGCCGCAGGTGCGGTGGCTACCATGATCGTGCTGTTGATCGTCCGGGGGAGGCGCAGGTGAGCAAGGGCATCGGCAAGGCCGCGTACAAGCCCGTCGGGGTGCTGATGGGGCTGGCCGCCGGTGCGGTCGCGGGCGCGATCTTCCGGCAGGTCTGGAAGGTGACCGCCGGCGACGGTGAGGCCCCGAGCGCGACCGACGAGGACCGTGGCTGGGGCGAGATCCTCGCTGCCGCCGCCCTCCAGGGCGCGATCTTCTCGGTGGTACGCGCGGCCGTCGACCGGGGCGGCGCGGTGGGCGTACGCCGGTTGACCGGCCACTGGCCCGACTGACCAGCCGCAACAGGCGTGGGCCCCCTTCCCGGGAGACCGGGCGGGGGCCCTTCTGCCCGCCGGGAAGGGCCCGGGAGGCCGGAATCCGGGCGTCCTTCGGGTCACATGTCGAAGAATTTCGTCCGGTAGTCTGTGCAGAGTTTTCGCTACGTGGTTTGCTGTTCCTCGCTGTTGCGAGACGGCGTGGGTTGAGAGAAGTCTCCTGCACAGGGGGCCGCCTCAGGCGCCGCTGCTCGAAAACGGCCAATCGGCCGCACGGCGTGCTCGGCCGCCAGTTTTAGAAGGAGATACACATGGCGCAGGGAACCGTGAAGTGGTTCAACGCAGACAAGGGCTTCGGCTTCATCACCGTCGACGGCGGGGGTGCTGACGTGTTCGTCCACTTCTCGGCCATCCAGACCAGCGGCTACCGCTCGCTGGAGGAGAACCAGCGGGTGGAGTTCGAGATCGCCCAGGGTCAGAAGGGCCCGCAGGCTGAGCAGGTCCGCCCGATCTGAGCAGCCGTGGCCGGCCCGCCGGCCGAGGGGATGATCCGACCCGGATCAAGTCAAGCCCCGTGTCCCGTTCGGGATGCGGGGCTTTTCACGTGCCCGCCCCGTCGGCGGGCGCCCCCTTTCGCGACCGCCTCCCGCCGCCGGCCGGGAGGCGCCCGGCGGTCAGGGGCGGCGGCGTCGGGCGCGCAGGCCGTACCAGAGGGTGGCGAGTCCGATCAGGACCAGCACCGGGCCGAGCAGCGCCCAGAACCGTTGGTCGGTCATGACGCTGCCGCCGACGTAGCCGAGGCCCTGCACCGTCCAGACGGCGCCGACGACCACCGCGAGCAGGCCGAGGGCGAGTGGCAGCCACCCCTTCATCGCGTTCCTCCTCCGCTCACCGGGCGGGCGGCCCGGCCCGGCTGCGCGTCGTCGCTGCGGTGCGCGAGCACCCGCGCCGGGCGGGTCACCACCGGTCGTGCACCTGCGGCCGGACCAGGTCGTCGTAGGTGTCCCGGACGGCGGTCAGCTCGTCGGGCGCGAGCGGCGCGAGACCGGCCGTGGCGGCGTTGCGCCGGGCCTGCTCGGCATCGCGGGCACCGGGGATGACCACCGTGACGCCGGGCTGGTCGAGCACCCAGCGCAGCGCGAACTGTGCCATGGTACGACCCGTGCCGACCAGCGGGGCGAGCCGCCGCACGGCGGCCAGCCCGGTGCCGAAGTCCACCCCGGAGAAGGTCTCCCCGACGTCGAACGACTCGCCGTGCCGGTTGTAGGTGCGGTGGTCGTCGGGGGCGAAGGTGGTGTGCTCGTCGTACCGGCCGGAGAGCAGGCCACTGGCCAGGGGCACCCGCGCGACGATGCCGACCCCGGCGGCCGAGGCGGCCGGCAGCACCCGGTCGAGGGGCTTGAGGCGCAGCGCGTTGAGGATGATCTGGACGCTCGCGACGCCGGGCCGGGCGATCGCGGTGAGCGCCTGGTCGCAGGTCTCCACGCTGACCCCGTACGCGGCGATCCGCCCGTCGGCGACGAGGGCGTCGAGGGCGTCGAAGACCCGGTCGTCGCCGAACACGGCGGTGGGCGGGCAGTGCAGTTGGACCAGGTCGAGGGTGTCCACGCCGAGGTTGGCCCGGGACCGGTCGGTCCAGGCCCGGAAGTTCTCCGCCGTGTACGCCTCCGGCCGCTGCTCGACCCGGCGACCCATCTTCGTCGCCACGGTCAGCCCCGCGTCGGGGCGGGACCGCAGGAACCGCCCGATGAACTGCTCGCTGCGCCCGTCGCCGTAGACGTCGGCGGTGTCGACGAACGTGACGCCCGAGTCCACGGCGGCGGCCAGGACGGCCATCGCGTCGGCCTCGTCGACCCGGCCCCAGTCCGCGCCGAGCTGCCAGGCGCCGAGCCCGACCACGCCGACGTGCCGCCCGAGCCGGGAAAAGGTGCGCTGCTCCATGCCCCGAGCCTAGTGATCCGCTTGCCCGGCCGCGCGGCGGGCCGTACCTTGAAAACAAGACGGACGTACGGTATGGGGGGCGCGATGTGGGATCCGGCGACGTACCTGCGCTACCGCGACGAGCGGGGCCGGCCGTTCCACGACCTGCTCGCCCGGGTCCCGGCCGACCGGCCACGGGCAGTGGTGGACCTCGGCTGCGGGCCCGGGACGCTGACCGCCGGCCTGGCCGCCCGCTGGCCGCACGCCCGAGTCGCCGGCCTCGACTCGTCGGTGGAGATGATCGACCGGGCCGCCGCGCTGGACGCGCAGGTGGACTTCGCGGTCGCCGACGCGCGCGACTGGCACCCCGCGTCGGACGTCGACGTGGTGGTCAGCAACGCGCTGCTGCAGTGGGTGCCGGGCCACCGGGAGCTGCTGACCCGGTGGGCCGCCGAGCTGCCCGCCGGGGCGTGGCTCGCCTTCGGCGTACCGGGGAACTTCGACGCGCCCTCGCACCGGGCGCTGCGCGCCGTGGCCCGCAGCGGGCCGTGGGCCGCAGCGCTCGCCCCGGCGCAACGCGACGACCCGGTCGACGACGCCGTCGGCTACGCCACGCTGCTGACCGGCGCCGGCTGTGCGGTCGACGCCTGGGAGACTACCTACGTGCACCTGCTGCCGGCCCCCGCCGACGCCGACCACCCGGTGCTGACCTGGATGGAGGGCACCGCGCTGCGCCCCGTCCGGGCGGCCCTGGACGACGCCCGGTGGGCCGACTTCCGCGCCGGGCTCGCCGGCCGCCTCTCGGCGGCGTACCCGGTCCGGCAGGGGCGGGTGTGCTTCCCGTTCCGTCGCGTGTTCGTCGTCGCCCGCACCGGTGCCCGCCCGCCGCACCCTCCCGAGGAGAGCCCGTGACCGACCTGTCCGCCTTCATCGCCGGCCTGCCCAAGGTGGAGCTGCACGTGCACCACGTCGGCTCCGCGTCGCCGCGCATCGTGGCCGAGCTGGCGGCCCGCCACGAGGGGGCCAGCCCGGTGCCGGCGGACCCGGACGCCCTGGCCGACTACTTCGCCTTCCGCGACTTCGCCCACTTCATCGAGGTCTACCTCAGCGTGGTGGACCTGGTCCGCGACCCCGAGGACGTCTGGATCCTCACCCACGAGGTGGCCCGCGAGCTGGCCCGCCAGCAGGTCCGGTATGCCGAGCTGACCGTCACGCCGTATTCCCACGTGCGCCGGGGCATCCCCGCGCCGGCGTTCTGCGAGGCGATCGAGGACGCCCGCAAGCGGGCCGAGGCCGACTTCGGCATCGCCCTGCGCTGGTGCTTCGACATCCCCGGCGAGGCGGGGCTGCCGGCCGCCGAGGAGACCCTGCGGATCTGCCTGGAGGAGCAGCCCGAGGGGCTGGTCAGCTTCGGCCTCGGCGGCCCCGAGATCGGCGTGCCCCGGCCGCAGTTCAAGCCGTACTTCGACCAGGCGAGGTCGGCCGGGCTGCGTTCGGCCCCGCACGCGGGCGAGACCACCGGCCCGCAGACGGTCTGGGACGCGCTGCGCGACCTCGGCGCCGAGCGCATCGGCCACGGCATCTCCGCCGCCGCCGACCCCGAGCTGCTGGCCCATCTGGCGCAGCACCGCATCGCCCTGGAGGTCTGCCCCACCTCCAACGTGCGCACCCGGGCTGTCGCCTCGCTCGACGCGCACCCCCTGCCCCGGCTGGTCGAGGCCGGCGTGCTGGTCACCATCAACTCCGACGACCCGCCGATGTTCGGCACCACGCTCAACGACGAGTACGCGGTGGCGGCACGGCTGCTCGGCCTCGGCCCGCAGGGGCTGGCGGCGCTGGCCACCGACGCGGTTTCCGTGTCGTTCCTGGAAGCGGGGGAGAAGGCGCGGCTCACCGCCGAGATCGACGGCTACCTGGCCGCGACGGCCGGCTGACGGGGCGACCCGGGCTGGCGCGCGGCTTCCGGGCTGGCGCGCGGCGGGAGGAGGTTGTGGGGGGACCGCACTCCCGCCGCGCGCACGGCTCCACCGACCGGAGGAGATCCCGGAGTGGCCGGCGGAACTGATGGGTTCGCCCCAGATCCTGTCACGCCGCGCCCGGTGTGCCGCCGTGGTTAATCCGGATCTAAGGAAGACTTGCGTTTGCGCACAACCCGCCGCGACCCGATCCGGCCGCCGGGGGTCAGCCGTCGCGGGGGAGTCAGCCGTCCGCCGGGGGAGTCAGCCGTCCGACGGGCGCCGGCGGAGCCAGCGGCGGCCCTCGGTCTTCGGCTCCCGCGCGTCCCGGGCCATCCGCCCGACGAGGCCGAACCGGCTGACCTGCCGCGGGGTGGCCTCCGGGTCGGCCAGCAGCATCACCACGCTGGCCCCGCCGAGTCGGGCCCGGTCGATGCTCACCGACCCGTTGGCCTGCAACGCCACCCGCTTGGCGATGTCCAGGCCCAGGCCGGTGGAGCCCTGGTCGCTGGCACCCCGGCGCAGCGCCCGGTCAGGGTTGGCGATGCCGGGGCCGGCGTCGTCGATCCGGATCGCCACGTACCCGTCCCGGCGGGAGACCGCCACCTCGAACGCGGTGCCCTGGGGGGTGTAGCGGAACACGTTGCCGATCACCGCGTCGAGCGCGGCGGCCAGCTCGGCGCGGGGCACCGGCGCCGGGATGCGCAACTGCGCGCCGCTGACCCGGTGCGGCCGGTTCTGGTCACCGGCGAGGGCCGACCAGAACACCATCCGGTCCCGGACGACCTCGCTGACGTCGCACATCGCCGGCCCGGCCTCGTGGGCGACCGCCTTTCGGGTCGTGTTGATCAGCACGTCGATCTCGCCCTCCAGGGTGACGATCGCCTGCCGGATCCGTCGGATCGCCCGCCGCCGGTCCAGCTCCGCCTCGGTGAACGAGCCGACGCTGGTGTCGTCGGAGTCCAGCCCGTCGGCGTCGAGCCGCAGCACCGTCAGCGGGGTACGCAGCCGGTGCGACAGGTCGGCGACCAGTTCCCGCTCGTCGGTGCGCGCCGCCACCAGCCGGTCGGCCATCCGGTTGAACGCGTACCCGGCCTCGGCCAGCTCGCGTGGGCCGCTCGGCTCGACGCGTACCCCCAGGTCGCCGTCGCCGACGGCGAGGGCGGCCTGCACGAGCCCCCGGGTCGAGTCGACCGCCCGGGCGGCGACCCGGTCCACCACCAGCACGGCGGCGCCGACCAGCGCCAGCGCCACCGCCCCCAGTAGCAGCCACCGGCCCGTGGCACCCTCGTCGAGTGCGGCCTCCGGGACGAAGACCTCGACCACCGCCACCGAGTCGCCGAGCACCACCGGGTCGAGCCGCAGCACCCCATCCGGCACGTCGGTGACCACGGAACGCCGGTCGGCGGCGGCCCGGGCCAGCGCCGCCCCGTCGGCCCGGCCGGCCGCGTCGTCGCCGCCCAGCCAGTGCACCACCGGCCGGGTCGCCGGGTCCTCGCCGCTGGCCTCCACCGCGCGCTGGACCACCGCGGGCTCGGTGCTGACCGCGAGCGCCCCGGTGACCAGCGCGCTGCGCCGGGCGGCGTCCGCGACGGCCTCCTCGCGGGTCCGCTCGCCGAGGCTGATGCCGAGGGGGACCAGGAACGCGAGCGCGACGAGGGCGCCCATGCCGGCCGTGAGCCAGGCCAGCGCGACCCTCAGTCCGGGGCCACCAGCCGGAAGCCCACCCCCCGCACGGTGCGCAGGTAGCGCGGCTTCGCCGCGGACTCGCCCATTTTGCGGCGCAGCCAGTAGAGATGAACGTCGATGGTCTGGTCCTCGCCGACCGACGGCTGCCGCCATACCTCCTCCAAGAGTTCCCGGCGGGACACTACCCGCCCCGGTCGGGCAGCCAGATACGCCAACAGGTCGAATTCCTTGCGGGTCAGCGCGAGGGACACCCCGTCGAGCAGGGCGCTACGCTCGCCGACGTCCACCCGCAGGCCGCCGACGGTGTGCACGGCCGGCTGAACGGTCCGGCTGGCCCGGCCGGCGCGGCGCAGCACGGTGGTGATGCGGGCGTCCAGGTGGGCCCCCGTGAACGGCTTGACCATGTAGTCGTCCGCGCCCGCCCGCAACAGCCGCACCACCGACTGCTCGTCGTCGCGGGCGGTGGCGATGATGATCGGGACGTCGGTGATCCCGCGCAGCATCCGCAGCGCGTCCGAGCCGTCGAGGTCGGGCAGGCCCAGGTCCAGCACCACCAGGTCGGGCGTCTGGGCCGCCACGCGGCGCAGCGCGTCCAGCGCGGTGCCCACGGCGTGCACGGCGTGCCCACGGTCGGCGAGGGACCGCAGCATCGCGCCGCGTACGACGTGGTCGTCTTCGACCAGGAGCACCGTGGCCACGTCAGCACCGTACTCGCGATGGCAAGCGGGCGCGTTGCGGCGCACCCGGCGATCGGGCAAGCTGGTACGGCCATGCCTTTCACGCTCTTCGCGGACACCCGGGCCGCGCTGGCCCGGGACAGCCTGCACGGTCTCTCCGTCGGCGATGCCCTCGGCTCGCAGTTCTTCGTGCCGGGCCGGCGGCCCGCCGACCTCGCCGCCGGCCGGTTCCCGCCGCCGCCCTGGCAGTGGACCGACGACACCGAGATGGCCTGCTCCGTGGTGGCCGAGCTGGCCGGCGGCGGGGAGATCGACCGGGACCGGCTGGCGCTGGCCTTCGCCCACCGCTGCGAGCCGTACCGTGGCTACGGGCCCGGCGCGGTGACCATCCTGCGCCTGATCCGCACCGGCACGCCGTGGCCCGTCGCTGCGGCCTCAGCGTTCGACGGGCAGGGCTCGTGCGGCAACGGCGCGGCGATGCGGGTGGGCCCGCTCGGGGCGTGGTTCGCCGACTCGACCCGGCAGGCGGCCGCCCAGGCCCGGGCCTCCGCCGAGGTCACCCACGCCCACCCGGAGGGCATCGCCGGGACGGTCGCGGTCGCGGTGGCCGCCGCCCTGGCCACCCGGGCCCGCCTCGACGGGGGCCGCCCACCGCCGTCGCGGTTGCTCGCCGCGGTGGCCGCGGCCCTCGACCCCGGCGAGGTGCACCATGGGGTACGCCGCGCGGCCAGCCTGCTGGGCCGCCCCCTCACCGTTGCCGTGGACGCGCTCGGCAACGGCTCCCGGGTGACCGCGCAGGACACCGTGCCGTTCACGCTCTGGGTGGCGGCGACGCACCTCGACGACTACCCGGCCGCGATCCGGGCCTGCGTCGAGGCGGGCGGGGACGTCGACACCACGGCCGCCATCGTCGGGGCGGTCGTGGCCGCCCACACCGGCGTCGGCACGCCGGGCGGCGTACCCGCCGACTGGCTCGCCGCCCGCGAGCCCCTGCCCGACTGGGTCGGCTGACCGGCCCCGTCCCCGGCCCGCCGTCGCCGTCTCCGCTTCCCCGGCCCGCCGTTCCTCGTCTGCCGTCGGCGCGGTCGGTCTACCGCACGGCCGGCTGAGGCTCCTTCACCACGCCCGCCGTGTCGCCCGCCGTGCCGACTGTCCTGTCCACTGCCTCGGCCGTCTCGTCCCCGCCGGCTGACCCGTCCATGCTCGACGGCGTCGGGTCGCCGTCGAGGATCCGGCGCAACTCCTCGCCCTTGGGCGCGGTCGCGTCGTCCGGGTCTGTCCGTCGCCGCCACCGGGTCGCCAGCCAACCGAGCGCGGCGCCCCCGCCGAGCCCCGCGACCAGCCCCGCCGCGAGCAGGGCGTCGGTCAGCCGGCGGTCGCCTGCCGCGTCGTCGTCCGACAGGGCGACGGCCGGCGTGGGAGCCTCGCCGGCCGCCGTCGGGTCGGACGGGCCCCCGCCGTGCGCGCCGGTGGCCGCCTCCCCGCCATGTCCGCTCGCCGCCGGCAGCAGGGTCAACACCGGGGCGGGTCGCGCACCGCCGGCCGGGTCGGCCCAGCGCACGACCGTGCCGTCGGAGTACGTCTGCACCACCTCGAACACCATCCGGTCGGCCTGGGGCAGCGGCCCCATCGAGACGGCGAGCCGGGCGGGGCCGGCGGGGGCGCCCTTGGCCCGGGTCCAGACCACCGAGGCGGTGACCGCGTCCATCGTCGTGCCGTGGATGCCGGGGATCGGCTCGGCGAGCTTCCGGGTGGTGATCCGGGGCGCCCAACCGGCCACCGACATCGGGTACGCCTCGCCGACGGGCGCCGCTGCCGGCAGGCGCAGCTCGATCCGTTCGGTCCGGGCGCCCGGGCGCTCCTCGGGTACGACGATCTCCAGCCGTACCGGGTCGCCCTGGCGGGCCTGCTCGGGGGCGCTCGTCACGTCCGCCGCCAGCGCCGTGCCGGCCCAGCCCAGCGTCGCCGCGGCGACGGCCAGGACGGCCGACGCCGACATCCGGAGCCCTCGCTTGCGCCTGCGGATCATCGCCACCCTCGCCCCACCCCTTCGTCTTCCTCGGGCCGCTCCGACACCGGCCCCACCCGGTAGTTCGGTTGGCGCGGCCGAAAGGTTCAATCGCCCGCCCGGCCTCCCGGTGTTAATAGGAGGCCCTTCCGCTACCGAATGCGATAAGAAGGGGCCCTTCCTTGCCCGCTAGCATCAGCGGGGGCGGCCAGCCGGCCGCATCTGTCGTCAGCTGGAGGAGTCACCGTGTCCGCACCCCGTATCCCCGTCGTGGCCGACCCCGTCGTCGTCGCCGCCGGGACGACGGCGGCCGACGCGGTGGCCGCAGCCGGGCTGCCGTCCAGCGGCCCGAAGGCCGTCGTCGTGGTCCGCGACCCGCAGGGCAACCTGCGCGACCTGGACTGGGCGCCGGCCGAGGAGACCGTCGTCGAGCCGGTCGCCCTCGACACCCCGGACGGGCTCAACGTGCTGCGCCACTCGACCGCGCACGTGCTCGCCCAGGCGGTGCAGGACATCTTCGGCGACGCGAAGCTCGGCATCGGGCCGCCGATCGAGAACGGCTTCTACTACGACTTCGCCGTCGACAAGCCGTTCCAGCCCGACGACCTGGCGAAGCTCGAGAAGCGGATGCAGGAGATCGTCAAGTCCGGGCAGCGGTTCCGGCGGCGGCGGTTCGCCAGCCTCGACGAGGCGAAGGCCGAGCTGGCCGCCGAGCCGTTCAAGCTGGAGCTGATCGACGTCAAGGGCGAAGGGCTGGACTCCTCCGAGGTGATGGAGGTCGGCGGCGGCGAGCTGACCATCTACGACAACCTCGACGCCAAGGAGGAGAAGGTCTGCTGGTCGGACCTGTGCCGGGGCCCGCACCTGCCGAACACCCGGCTGATCGGCGCGTTCAAGCTGATGCGGTCGGCCGCCGCGTACTGGCGGGGCAGCGAGAAGAACCCCCAGCTGCAGCGGGTGTACGGCACCGCCTGGCCGACCCGCGACGAGCTGAAGGCGTACCTGAAGCTGTTGGAGGAGGCCGCCCGCCGCGACCACCGCAAGCTCGGCGCGGACCTGGACCTGTTCAGCTTCCCGGACGAGATCGGTTCCGGCCTGGTGGTCTTCCACCCGAAGGGTGGCGTGATCAAGCGGGTGATGGAGGACTACGTCCGCGCCCGCCACATCGAGGAGGGCTTCCAGTACGTCGGGACCCCGCACATTTCGAAGGAAGGTCTCTTCCACACCTCGGGCCACCTGCCCTACTACGCCGACGGCATGTACCCGCCCATGGAGCTCGAGGGCGCGGACTACTACCTCAAGGCGATGAACTGCCCGATGCACAACCTGATCTACCGGTCGCGCGGGCGGTCGTACCGTGAGCTGCCGATGCGGCTGTTCGAGTTCGGGTCGGTCTACCGCTACGAGAAGTCGGGCGTGGTCCACGGGCTGACCCGGGTGCGTGGCCTGACCCAGGACGACTCGCACTCGTACTGCACCCGCGAGCAGGCGCCGGGCGAGATCAAGCACCTGCTCGACTTCGTGCTGAGCCTGCTGAAGGACTTCGGCATCGACGACTTCTACCTGGAGCTGTCGACCCGCGACGAGGCCAAGCTCGACAAGTTCGTGGGGTCCGACGAGGACTGGGCGACGGCGACCGCGGTGCTGGAGCAGTGCGCGCGGGAGACCGGGCTGGACCTGGTGCCGGATCCGGGCGGCGCGGCCTTCTACGGGCCGAAGATCTCCGTGCAGGCCAAGGACGCCATCGGCCGGACCTGGCAGCTGTCGACCATCCAGTACGACTTCAACCAGCCGAAGGGCTTCGGGTTGGAGTACCAGGCGGGCGACGGCACCCGGCAGCAGCCGGTCATGATCCACTGCGCCAAGTTCGGGTCGATCGAGCGGTTCATCGGCGTGCTCACCGAGCACTACGCGGGGGCGTTCCCGGCCTGGCTGGCCCCGGTGCAGGTGGTGGGCATCCCGATCCGCGAGGACCACACCGACTACCTGCAGGACTTCGTCACCACCCTGCGCCGGCAGGGCGTCCGCGCCGAGGTCGACGCGGGTGACGACCGGATGCAGAAGAAGATCCGCAACGCCCAGCAGCAGAAGATCCCGTTCATGGTGATCGCCGGGGACGACGACGTGGCCGCCGGCACGGTGTCGTTCCGCTACCGCGACGGCTCGCAGCGCAACGGCGTGCCGGTCGACGAGGCGGTCGCCCACGTGCTCGACGTGGTCACCTCCCGCACCAACGCCGGCCCGTCGGCCGAGGGGTAAGGAAGGGCCCCCTCTTAACGCATGCGGTAGAGAAGGGTTCCCCTCTCACGACAGCTGCTGAGCGTCTCGCCGGCGGCCGCTGTGCGAGGGGAACCCTTCCCTGCCCGGTGGCGGTCAGATGCCGCAGCTCGGGGCCGACCAGCCGCCCGCCGCTCCGACGTGGACGTGGTCGTTGTGGTCGGGGTAGCCGGGGCCGAGGATCTGCGCGAAGCCGTGGTTGCGGGCCTGCTGGGCCAGCCGGCACAGCGAGTGCGGGCCCGAGCCCATGTCGACCCCGTCGCCGTAGAGGTGCCGGCTGTTGGACGCGCCGCCGACCGCGCTGTTGCAGGCGTAGCTGCGGAAGCCGCTGGTGATCCGGATCGACTGGTCGCCGAGGGCGTGCCGCAGCGCCTGGAGCTTCCACATCGACACGAGCGCGTTGAACCGCGCGGTGCTCGCCGACACCGCCCCGCCGGACCAGTCGCCGTTGCAGTTGTTCAGCTCGGCGTAGCTGAAGTTGACCGGCGTGCAGTCGTCGTCCTGGAGCGCGTACAGCAGGTTGAAGGTCTGCGGGCCGGCGACGCCGTCGGCCGACAGACCGTACGCCTGCTGGAAGCGGATCAGCGCCGAGCGGGTCGCCGGGCCGAACGAGCCGTCGAGGCCGAGCACCGCGCCGTAGCCGGGGTAGCCCGCGAGCCGGATCTGAAGTTGCCGGACGTCCTCGCCGGTGGCGCCGGAGGCCAGCGACCGGCCCCAGGTGTAGCAGCCGTCGGCGTGCGCGGCGCCGGTCGTCACGGTCAGCCCCACCAGGGTGGTGGCGGCGGCGAGAGCGCAGGCGGCCAGGGCCCGGCCGAGCCGTCGGAGTGCGGTCTTCACGTGGTACTCCCATCGACGGTTGTCGAGATCGCTGTGACCGGAAGTTTCATCGATAAGCGTCTCTTCGTCAAGATTCTTCACCCCCTGTCCGCCGCCGGGAACGTAGGATCGACGGCGTGACAGGGGTGGAACGGCGCACGGGCGACGGCATGGCCGACGGGTTGGAACGGCTCTGGACTCCGCACCGGATGACGTACGTCTCCGGTGAGGACCGTCCCGAGGGCGGATACGACAAGCCCAGCGGCTGCCCCTTCTGCCTGGCCCCCGGCCTGCCGGCCGAGGAGAGCCTCGTGGTGGCGCGGGGCGAGCACGTCTTTGCGGTGCTCAACCTCTACCCCTACAACCCGGGGCACCTGCTGGTCTGCCCCTACCGGCACGTGCCCGACTACACCGACCTCGACCTCGCGGAGACCGCCGAGCTCGCGGCGTTCACCCAGACCGCCATGCGGGTGGTGCGACAGGTCAGCAACGCGCACGGGTTCAACCTGGGCATGAACCAGGGCGGCGTCGCCGGGGCCGGCATCGCCGAGCACCTGCACCAGCACGTGGTGCCCCGGTGGGGCGGCGACGCCAACTTCATGCCGGTGATCGGGCGGACGAAGGTCCTGCCGCAGCTGCTCGCCGACACCCGGGACCTGTTCCGCCGCGCCTGGCCGAGCTGACCCTCGGTGACCATCCGGCCTCGTTCCGGTGAGAATGCTGCCCCCGGCGGCACTCCGGGTGGCACGATCTGGCGGTGGCAGTGACGACACGGACATTGGGGCGCAGTGGCATCGAGGTCAGCGCCCTCGGCATGGGCTGCTGGGCCATCGGCGGCCCCTGGGCCGAGGGCGCCCAGCCGCTGGGCTGGGGCGCGGTCGACGACGCCGAGTCGATCCGGGCGGTCCGCCGGGCGCTCGACCTTGGCGTGACCCTCTTCGACACCGCGGACACGTACGGTGCCGGGCACGGCGAGCAGGTCCTCGGCCGGGCCCTCGCCGGCCACCGCGACGAGGCCGTGATCGCCACCAAGTGGGGCTACACGTTCGACTCCTCGGCCCGCCAGGCCACCGGGCAGGACGCCTCGCCGACGCACCTGCGCCGGGCCGTGGTCGACTCGCTGCGGCGGCTCGACACCGACCGCATCGACCTCTATCAGCTGCACCTGGGCGACCTGCCGGTGCCGCGCGCGCAGGCGCTCTTCGCGGCCTGCGACGACCTCGTCGCCGAGGGGCTGATCCGGGCGTACGGGTGGAGCACCGACCGGGTGGACCGGGCCGACGCCCTCGGGCAGGGCGCCCGCCTCGCCACCGCCGTGCAGCACGACCTGTCCGTGCTGCGCGATGCCCCCGAGCTGCTCGCCGTCTGCGACAAGTACGACCTGGCCAGCATCAACCGGGGCCCGCTGGGCATGGGCCTGCTCACCGGCAAGTACGCCGCCGGCTCCACGCTGCCCCGCGACGACGTGCGGGGGGCGACGGCCACCTGGCTGGAGTGGTTCCGCAGCGGCCGGCCCGCCCCGGAGTGGCTGCGCCGGGTCGGCGTGGTCCGGGCGGCGCTGACCGCCGACGGGCGTACCCTCGCCCAGGGGGCGCTGGGCTGGCTCTGGGCCCGCAGCGACCGGGCGATCCCGATCCCCGGCTGCCGCACGGTCGCCCAGGTGGAGGAGAACGCCGCCGCCATGGCCCGCGGGCCGCTGACCCCGGACCACTTCGCCGAGGTGGAACGCCAACTGGCGGCGTTGCGGTCGGCGGCCCTGCGTTCCGCCGACCGCCCCTACTGGCCCATGCCCCCCACCCCACCCACCCGCCCCTGAGCGAGGTGAATCAGGTGGTGAGGGCCGGGTCGTAGCGGGTGAAGTGGCGGCGGAAGGTGCCCGTGCCGGAGGTCAGCGAGCGCAGCTCGACGGCGTACCGCAGCAGTTCGGCGGCCGGCACCTCGGCGCGGACCAGCGTGTGCCCCTCGGCGTCCGGGTCGGGCTCGGTGCCGAGCACCCGGCCGCGTCGGCCGGCCAGGTCGCCCAGCACCGCGCCGACGGTGTGGCCCGGCACCCGGACGACCACCTCGTCGACCGGCTCCAGCAGGACGGGCTGGCCCTTCTCGGCGGCGTCGCGCAGGGCGAGCGCCCCGGCGGTCTGGAACGCCGCGTCGGAGGAGTCGACGCTGTGCGCCTTGCCGTCGACCAGGGTCACCCGCAGGTCCACCACCGGGTGCCCGGCGACCAGGCCCTGCTCCAGCTGCGCCCGGACGCCCTTCTCGACCGACGGGACGTAGTGGTGCGGCACCGCGCCGCCGACGACCCGGTCGACGAACTCGAAGCCCGCACCCCGGGGCAGCGGCTCCACCTCGATGTCGCAGACGGCGTACTGGCCGTGGCCGCCGGACTGCTTGACGTGCCGGCCGTGCCCCTTGGCGGGCGCGGCGAGGGTCTCCCGCAGCGGCACCCGCACCGGCTCGGTGTCCAGCTCGGCACCGCCGGCGCGCAGCCGGTCGAGCACCACGTCGGCGTGCGCCTCGCCCATGCACCACAGCACGAGCTGGTGGGTCTCCGGGCTGCGTTCCAGCCGCAGGGTCGGGTCGCCGGCGACGAGCCGGGCCAGGTTGCGGGCCAGCGCGTCCTCGTCGGCGCGGCTGCGCGCGACGACGGCCACCGGCAGCAGCGGCTCGGGCATCTCCCACGGGGCGACCAGCAGCGGGTCGTCCTTGGCGGAGATGGTGTCGCCGGTCTCCGCGCTGCCCGACTTGGTGATCGCGCAGATGTCGCCGGCCACGCACGCGCCCACCTCGCGCAGGCTCGCGCCCAGCGGGGTGTAGAGGTGCCCGACCCGCTCGTCGGCGTCGTGGTCGGGGTGCCCCCGCTCGGCCATGCCGTGGCCGGCGACGTGCGCGGCCAGCTCGGGGCGCAGGGTGCCGGAGAAGACCCGGACCAGGGACACCCGCCCGACGTGCCGGTCGACCGTCGTGCGGACCACCTCGGCGACGAGGGGGCCGGACGGGTCGCAGGCCAGCGGCGGCCGGGGGGAGCCGTCCGCGCCGGTGACGGCGGGCAGCTCGTGCTCCAGCGGCGAGGGGAACGCCGACACCAGGCCGTCGAGCAGCACGTCCAGCCCGACCCCGGTCGCCGCGCAGACCGGCAGCACCGGGTGGAAGTGCCCCCGGGCGACGGCCTTCTCCAGGTCGGCGACCAGCACGGCGGTGTCGATCTCCTCGCCGGCGAGGTAGCGGTCCATGAGGGACTCGTCCTCGCTCTCGGCGATGATCCCCTCGATCAGCTCGTTGCGGGACTCGGCGATCGCCGGGAGGTGCTCCGGCTCCGGCTCGCGTACCTGCGCCGGCAGGCCGGCGGTGTAGTCGAGGACCCGACGGGTGACGAGGCCGAGCAGCCCGGCCACCGACTCGCCGTCGTCGCCGAGCATCGTCAGGTGCAGCGGGAGCACGTTGTCGCCGAAGACCCGCTGGCACAGCGCCACGGCCTCGTCGAAGTCGGCGCGCGGATGGTCCAGCCGGGTCACCGCGACCGCCCGGGGCATGCCCACGGCGGCGCACTCCTCCCACAGCGCGGCGGTGGCGGCGTCCATCCCGTCGACGGCGGAGACCACGAACAGGGCGGCGTCGGCGGCCCGCAGGCCGGCGCGCAGCTCGCCGACGAAGTCGGCGTAGCCGGGGGTGTCCAGCAGATTGATCTTGACACCGTGGTGCACCAGCGGGGCGCAGGCCAGGCTCACCGAACGCTGCTGGCGCACCGCCGCCGGGTCGTGGTCGCAGACCGTGGTGCCGTCGGCGACCGAGCCGGCCCGGCCGATCGTGCCGGTGGCGGCGAGCAGCGCCTCGACCAGGGTCGTCTTGCCCGCCCCGGAGTGCCCGACGAGCACCACGTTGCGTACCCCGCCGGGCTCGGTGACCGTCGGCGCGCCGCCGGCGGCCCCCTTCTCCTGACTCCTCTGCGCCATGGGGCGCACCTCCCTTGGCCGGTGGTGGGTGGCGACCGCCGCGCGCGACGGGGAAGCGGCCCGATGCTTCCGCCGCCGCGACATCCTCCGGTGATCCGCCGCACGACGGGTACGGGACGGTCCGGCGGGTGAGCTAACTCACCCCCACACCCGATCTCACACCTCTTGCGGAGCCGGCACAAGACTTCCTCGGGCGGGTCGGCGACCGGGGCGTGCCGTCGCGGGGTGCCGGCCGTTATCGTGGGACCCCCATGGCGAAGATCTTCCAAGTGTCGGCCCGCGCGGGGATGACCCGCGTCGTCGAGCCGATCGCGCGCCGCCTGCTCCGCGCGGGCGTGACCCCGAACGCCGTCACCGTGACCGGCACCCTCGGGGTGCTCGTCGGCGCGCTCGGCCTCGGCGCCCGCGGCCACCTCGTCGCCGGTGCCCTCGTCGTGACGTTCTTCGCGCTCACCGACCTGCTCGACGGGACGATGGCCCGGATGAGCGGCGGCTCGACGCGGTTCGGCGCGTTCCTCGACTCGAGCATGGACCGGGTCGCCGACAGCGCCGTCTTCGGCGCGGTCGCCTACTGGCTGGCGACCGAGGGCGACCACGCCGGTGTCGCCGCCGCGCTGATCTGCCTGGCCGCCGGGGGCCTCGTCTCCTATGTCAAGGCTCGCGCCGAAGGGCTGGGGATGACCTGCAACGTCGGCATCGCCGAGCGCACCGAGCGGCTGCTCATCGTGGGCGTCGGCGGCCTGCTCACCGGCGTCGGCGTCCCGTACGCCCTCCAGGTCGCGCTCTGGCTGCTGGCCGCCGTCTCGATCTTCACCGTGGGCCAGCGGATGGCCCACGTCTACCGGCAGGCCCAGGCGACCACGCCGAGCGGGCCCCGGGGGTGAACCTCACCGAGCTGGGCTACGTCGCCGGCTGGCGCCTGCTCCGCGCGCTGCCCCGGCCCGTCGTGGCCGCGGCCTTCCGGGCGGGCGCCGACCGCGCCCACCGCTCCGGCGGCGGGGGTACGGCCCGACTGCGCGCCAACCTGCGCCGGGTCGTCGGCCCCGAGCTGCCCGAGGCCGAGCTGGACGACCTGGTCCGCCGCGGCCTGCGCTCCTACGCCCGATACTGGATGGAGGCGTTCCGGCTGCCGTCGCTGCGCCGCGAGCAGATCCTCGCCGGGTTCCGGCTCGCCCCCGCCGGCGTCGACCTGCTGGCCGCCGACGTGGCCGCCGGACGGGGCGCGGTGGTGGCGCTGCCGCACGCCGGCAACTGGGACGCCGCCGGGGCCTGGGTGGCCGCCACCGGCTGGCCGATGACCACGGTCGCCGAGCGGCTCAAGCCCGAGGGCGTCTACCAGCGTTTCCTCGCCTTCCGCCGGGGCCTGGGCATGGAGATCCTGCCCACCCACGGCGGGGACCGCCCCGCGTTCGACGTGCTGGTCGACCGGCTGCGCAGCGGCGCGGTGGTGCCGCTGCTGGCCGACCGGGACCTCTCGGCCCGGGGGGTCGAGGTCGACTTCTTCGGCGCGCGGACCCGGATGCCGGCCGGCCCGGCGCTGCTGGCGATCCGCACCGGCGCCCCGCTCTACGTCACCTCGATGTGGTACGAACCGGACGCCGCGTGCGCCTCGATCGCCGGCCCGCTGCCCCTGCCGGACGCCGACAGCGGGCCGCTGGACCAGCGGGTCCGGGTGCTGACCCAGCGCATTGCCGACGGTCTGGCGGCGGGCATCGCCCGGCATCCGGAAGACTGGCACATGTTGCAGCGGATGTGGCTGGACCAGCGCGGCACCGGCGACGACGGGTCCCGGCCCGCCGCCGGGCCGCCGGCCGCCACCGGGACGGCCTGAGGCGAAGGGGCGCTGGAGTGCGGATCGGCATCGTGTGCCCATACTCCTTCGACGTGCCCGGCGGGGTGCAGAACCACGTGATGGACCTCGCGGAGGCGCTCATCGGGCTCGGGCACGAGGTGAGCGTCCTCGCGCCCGCCGACGAGGACTCCCCGCTGCCGCCGTACGTGGTGCCGGCGGGCCGCGCCGTGCCGCTGCCGTACAACGGGTCGGTGGCCCGGATCGCGTTCGGCCCGGTCTCCTCCACCCGGGTCCGGCGCTGGATCGCCCGGGGCGAGTTCGACGTGCTGCACGTGCACGAGCCGCTGACGCTGAGCCTGTCGATGCTGGCCGTGCTGTCGGCCAAGGGGCCGGTGGTGGCCACCTTCCACACCGCGATGACCCGGTCCCGGGTGCTCGCCGCCGCGCAGGGCGTGCTCCAGATCGTGCTGGAACGGATCACCGCCCGGATCGCGGTCAGCGCCCTGGCGCGCAAGGTCCAGGTCGAGCACATGGACGGCGGCGCGGTGGAGATCCCCAACGGCGTCACCGTCGCCAAGTTCAGCCACGCGGCCCCGCTGCCCGGGTGGCCCGGGGAGTACGGGCCCGGCGAGGGCGGCACGCTGGGCTTCCTCGGCCGGTTCACCGAGGCCCGTAAGGGCTTCCCGATCCTGCGCGACGCGTTCGTCGAACTCGCCGGCTCCCGGCCCGGGCTGCGGCTGCTGGTGGCGGGGCCGGGCGACCCGGACGACCTGTTCGACCGGTTTCCCGCGCCGCTGCGCGACCAGGTCACCTTCCTCGGGCTGGTCTCCGAGGCCGACAAGGCGCGGATGCTGCGCAGCGTCCACCTCTACGTGGCCCCGAACACCGGCGGCGAGTCGTTCGGGATGATCCTCACCGAGGCCCTGGCCGCCGGTACGACCGTCGTGGCCAGCGACCTCGACGCGTTCCGCCGGGTGCTCGACGGCGGCCGGGCCGGGCACCTGTTTCCCACCGGCGACGCCGCGGCGCTGCGGGCGGCCCTGGCCGCGCTGCTCGACGACCCGGCGCGGCGGGCCGAGCTGACCGCCTGCGGCGACCAGGTGGTGGCGCACTTCGACTGGCCCGTGGTCGCCCGCCGGGTCCTGGAGGTATACGCGGCGGCGATCGAGGCGACCGACGGGCAGGTCATCGACCAGGAGTGGGCGGGGCTCGGCTGAGGCCGGCGGGCAGTGTGACGCGCACTTCGGACGAGGCGAACGGAGCAGCACTACGATGCCGGGCATGTGGTGGGTGGTGGGCGCGAGCCTGGTCGTCGGGCTCGTCGCGGCGTACCTGATCTGGACCGCCGGCCGGGTGGAGCGGCTGCGCGTACGCGCGGAGTCCGCCGCCCGGGCCCTCGACGCGCACCTGCTGCGTCGCGCCGCGGCGGCCGCCGTGCTGGCCGAGCGGCGCTACGGCGTGGAGCTGTACGCGGCGGCCCGGATCGCCCTCGACGCCGAGCCGCAGGAGCGGGAGGCCGCCGAGAACGACCTCACCCGCCAGCTGCGGGCGGTGCGGCTGGACCCGACCGACCCGGACTGCGAGGCCGTGATCGCCGCGAGCCGGCGGCTCGCGCTGGCCCGCCAGGTGCACACCGACCTGGTCCGCGACGCCCGGTCGGCGCGCGGCCGACCTCTGGTGCGGCTGTTGCGGATGGGGCGACGGCACCCCTGGCCGCGCTACTTCGACATCGACGACCCGACCCTCGAACTCCCCGCCGACGTGCCCGCCTGAGCCGCCCGGGCGGGGTGACGACGGCCACAGGGCAGGCCACCGTGGGTCTGATTGGCTGTCGGACCGGCGTTACGCCCGTCGTAGCATTCAGCTAGCCGCCACCCCCCCAGCCCGCCGAGGAGCGATGACCCGTGCCCGAAACCACTTCCCCGAACGCCAGCGCCACCCCCGTCGTCGGGACCGCCCGCGTCAAGCGCGGCATGGCCGAGATGCTCAAGGGCGGCGTGATCATGGACGTGGTCACCCCCGAGCAGGCCAAGATCGCTGAGGACGCCGGTGCCGTCGCGGTGATGGCCCTGGAGCGGGTCCCCGCCGACATCCGCGCCCAGGGCGGGGTGTCCCGGATGAGCGACCCCGACATGATCGACGGCATCATCGAGGCTGTCTCGATCCCGGTCATGGCCAAGGCCCGCATCGGCCACTTCGTCGAGGCCCAGGTCCTGCAGGCGCTCGGCGTGGACTACGTCGACGAGTCCGAGGTGCTGACCCCCGCCGACTACGCCAACCACATCGACAAGTGGGCGTTCACCGTCCCCTTCGTGTGCGGGGCGACCAACCTGGGCGAGGCGCTGCGCCGGATCACCGAGGGCGCGGCCATGATCCGCTCCAAGGGCGAGGCCGGCACCGGCGACGTCTCCAACGCCACCATGCACATGCGCAGGATCCGCCAGGAGATCGCCCGGCTCAGCTCCCTGCCGGCCGACGAGCTGTTCGTCGCGGCCAAGGAGCTCCAGGCCCCGTACGAGCTGGTCCGGGAGGTCGCCGAGACCGGCAAGCTCCCGGTGGTGCTGTTCACCGCCGGCGGCATCGCCACCCCGGCAGACGCCGCGATGATGATGCAGCTCGGCGCGGAGGGCGTCTTCGTCGGCTCCGGCATCTTCAAGTCCGGCAACCCGGCCCAGCGGGCCGCCGCGATCGTCAAGGCCACCACCTTCCACGACGACCCGGACGTGCTGGCCAAGGTCTCCCGGGGCCTCGGCGAGGCGATGGTCGGCATCAACGTCGACGAGATTCCGCAGCCGCACCGCCTGGCCGAGCGCGGCTGGTGACGTGCGTGCAAGGAGGGCCCCCTGTTGACGCATTCTGCATAGGAAGGGCCCCTTCCTGACAGCCACCCGAGGAGAGGAGCGAACGTGACGGCAGCACCCGCCATCGGTGTGCTCGCGCTCCAGGGCGACGTCCGGGAGCACATCGCGGCCCTGACCGGCGCGGGCGCGCACGCGCGCCCCGTACGCCGGCCCGCGGAGCTGGACGCGGTCGACGGCCTGGTCATCCCGGGCGGGGAGTCCACCACGATCAGCAAGCTCGCCGACATCTTCGACATGCGCGAGCCGATCGACAAGCGGATTGCCGCCGGCATGCCGGTCTACGGGTCCTGCGCCGGCATGATCATGCTGGCCACCGAGGTGCTCGACGGCCGCCCCGACCAGCGCGGCTTCGCCGGCATCGAGATGACCGTCCGGCGCAACGCGTTCGGCCGGCAGGTCGACTCGTTCGAGGCCCCGGTGACGATCGCCGGGGTCGAAGGGGATCCGTTCCACGCGGTGTTCATCCGGGCACCCTGGGTCGAGCGGGTCGGCGCCGGCGTCCACGTGCTCGGCGAGGTGACCGAGGTGCCGGCCGCCGGGCGGATCGTCGCGGTCCGGCAGGGCAACCTGCTGGCCACGTCCTTCCACCCCGAGCTGACCGGCGACCTGCGGCTGCACCGCTACTTCGTGGACCTGGTCCGCGCCGCCTGAGCCGGCGTCGATGCGCGCCGACCGCCTGAGCCGTTCCTGGTCCGGCGTCGCCTGAGCCGTACCTCGTCGGGTCGCCTGAGCGGTGACCGAGGGCCCGCCCGGACGACCGGGCGGGCCCTCGGCGCGTCGGCCGCCGGGCATGCCGGTGCCGGGTGTGACACCGACGCGCGCCACCTCGGTAGGATTGCCGCGGTTCGGCAGGGCTCCGCGCCCGCTGCGGCCATCCACGCAGAGCCGACCGGCCCGTCGTACGCCGGTGGGGAAGTGGAGTTGGCGCGGGCAGTCGACGCAGGCGTGATCAACAGACGGAGGTAGCAGATGTCCGGCCACTCAAAGTGGGCGACCACCAAGCACAAGAAGGCCGTGATCGACGCCAAGCGCGGCAAGATGTTCGCCAAGTTGATCAAGAACGTCGAGGTCGCGGCCCGCACCGGCGGCGGCGACCCGGCCGGCAACCCGACGCTCTACGACGCCATCCAGAAGGCGAAGAAGAACTCCGTACCGAACGACAACATCGACCGGGCGGTCAAGCGCGGCTCCGGCCTGGAGGCCGGCGGCGCCGACTGGCAAACGATCATGTATGAGGGGTACGGCCCGAACGGCGTCGCGATGCTCATCGAGTGCCTCACCGACAACCGCAACCGGGCGGCGACCGAGGTGCGCACGGCGCTGACCCGCAACGGCGGCTCGCTCGCCGACGCCGGCTCGGTGTCGTACATGTTCTCCCGCAAGGGCGTGGTGATCGTCCCCAAGGCCGGCACGAGCGAGGACGACGTGATGATGGCCGTCCTCGACGCCGGCGCGGAGGAGGTCAACGACCTCGGCGAGGCGTACGAGGTGGTCTCCGAGCCGACCGACCTGATCGCCGTCCGCACGGCCCTGCAGGACGCCGGCATCGAGTACGAGTCGGCCGAGTCGTCCCTCATCCCCAGCGTCAACGTGCAGCTGGACGAGGACGGCGCCCGCAAGGTCTTCAAGCTGATCGACGTCCTCGAGGACTGCGACGACGTGCAGAACGTCTACGCCAACTTCGACGTCTCCGACGAGGTCATGTCGGCGGTCGGCTGAGCCGTGGCGGCCGGGGGCGGGCGGCGGTTCGCGCCGGGTGACACGGTCGTCCGGCGGGAGATCCTGCGCGGTGCGGTCTGGTTCGGGGTCCCGACGGTCTGCGTCGTCGACGCCCCGGATCTGCTCGCCCTCTATCTGCCCGGCGGTGCGGAGTTCGGCTTTCCCGAGCACGGGAGCTTCCCGTGCGGGCGGCACCCGTGGCAGGTGGCCGGGCAGCGGGCCTGGCGCGGGCACGGCAAGCTGATGCTGCACCACCCCGGCGAGGCGCACTCCGTCGACGTGTTCTGGAGCGGGCCGGGGCGGCGGTTCGCCGGCTGGTACTTCAACCTCCAGGACCCGGTGCGGCGTACCCCGATCGGGGTGGACACCCTCGACCACGAGCTGGACCTGTGGTGGGCGGCGGACGCCGACCGGTACGTCTTCAAGGACGTGGAGGTGTTCGCCCAGCGCCTGGTCGAGGGGCGGTATCCGGGGATGGCGGACGCCATCCGCGCGGAGGGCGACCGGATCGCCGCGCTGCTCGACGCGGGGGAGCGCTGGTGGGATCCGGCCTGGGCGCGCTGGCGGCCCGACCCCGCCTGGCCGGTACCGGCGCTGCCGGCCGGTTGGGACACCGTGCCCTGGTGATCGGCCGGGCCGGCCCGCTGGTGGCGGACCGGCCCGGCCGGATGCGGACGGGCGCTCAGGCCACCCGGCGGCGGGCCTTCACCGCGATGTCCACCGTGTTGCGCACCAGCGACGCCACCACCGCCACCAGGGCCACCGTGTAGACGATGTCGAGGTTGGCGCCGTCGCGCAGCCAGTCGACGCGCTGGACGAACTCGGGGTTGAGCAGCCGGTCGGTGAGGACGAGCCACGCCACCGGCACCGCGAACGCCAGGTCGAGGGCGACCTTCGCGGCGACCAGTGGCCAGGTCCAGCGGCCGGCCCGGTGCCGGGCGACCTGTAGGACGATCTCGGCGATCAGCAGGGCGATGAGCGCCGGCAGCCAGAACCGCCACAGTGCGGGGTCGAGCACCGGAATGTGGTCGCCCCCGTCGTCGCGCACCCAGGACCGGAAGTGCTGCCAGGGCAGGAATGCGATCAGGAGCACCAGGGCCGCGATCGACACCGCCGTGTCGGCGAGCGGGACGCCGCGCCCGGCCGGCCGGTCCTCGGGCAGCTGGTCGACGCTCCACCGGGGCAGGTCGAGCGGCAGGCTCAACCGCTCGACGACCGCGAAGGTCAGCGTCACCCAGAACGCGACCTGGACCACCACCTCGATGCCCGTGGTGACGCCGGTGCCGATCGCGGAGCCCACGCTCCCGCCGTCGACGGCGGCGAGCACGGCCACCAGGGCGCCGATGGCGATCGGCACGGTGGCGAGCAGCAGCCGCAGCAGCCGCCGCCAGGCCAGGTAGTAGGTGGGGCCGATGAGCTGGAGGCGGTGGTCGACATACCGGGCGGCCAGCCGCTCGGGGTTGCCCAGCTCGGTGAGCACCTCGCGCTCGGCGGTCTCGCGGTCCTGTCCGGCGTCGGTGCGGCCGTCGATCATGTCCGCGATGGAGGCCCGCAGCTCGTCGGCGATCTCCGCCCGGCGTGGGGCCGGCACCGCCCGCAGCGTGGCGGCGAGGTAGCGGTCGGTCAGGGAACTCATCGGGCCACTCCTTCGATCAGGCCGGTGAGGGATTTCTGTACGGCGGACAAGTCGGCGAGCAGCAGGCGCAGCACCGACTCTCCCTCGTCGCTGGTCCGGTAGAACTTCCGGGGCCGGCTCTCCTCGGTGTTCCATGCGCTGGTCAGCAGGCCCTGCTCCTCCAGTCGGCGCAGCAGGGGGTAGAGCGTGTTGGCGTCCACGGGGAAGCCGTGGTCGGTTAGCCGCTGGAGCAGGGCGTAGCCGTAGTCGGGCCGGCGCAGCGCGACCAGGCTCGCCACCACCACCGTGCCCCGGCGTAGCTCCTGGAGATGGGTCCGCAGGATGTCGTCGCTAACCACGCCTCACACAATACTGTGCGCCACACACTATTGTCCACCGTCACACCGTTGTGTCGCCCCAGGCACCCCGGGCGCCTCGGTGATCAAGAAGTTTCGGTCAAGCTGGAGATCGACTTCGACGCGATCCTCTTGATCACCGAGGGCCGGTGGGAGGTGCCGGTGGGCGGGAGGTGCCGCGCGGGCGGGTCGGGCAGCCGACCGCCAGCCCGTCGTCGTCGCGCCGGAGAGATCCGCGCCACCCCGGGAGGGCCCGCCCCGCGAGGCTGCTGGAGGTGGCCGATCCCCGGCGATAGGGTGGGCCGACCGATCTCGACAACCCATGATCCGACCCGGGGGGGCGCCACGCATGGGCGATTCGTTCGCGCATCTGCACGTGCACACCGAGTACTCGATGCTCGACGGTGCGGCCCGGCTGAAGGACCTCTTCGCCGAGGCCAACCGGCTCGGCATGCCCGCGGTCGCGATGACCGACCACGGCAACATGCACGGCGCGAACGACTTCTACAAGCAGGCCATGGCCGCCGGGGTCACCCCGATCCTGGGCGTCGAGGCGTACGTGGCGCCGGAGTCGCGCTATCACAAGGCGCGGGTGAAGTGGGGCCGCCCGGAGCAGAAGAGCGACGACGTCTCCGGCAACGGCGCGATCACCCACATGACCATGTGGGCGGCGAACAAGACCGGCCTGCACAACCTGTTCACCCTCAACTCGCGCGCCTCCATGGAGGGCCACTACGTCAAGTGGCCCCGGATGGACATGGAGCTGATCGCCGAGAACGCCGAGGGGATCATGGCCACCACCGGGTGCCCCTCCGGGGCCGTGCAGACCCGGCTGCGGCTGGGCCAGTTCGACGAGGCGCTCAAGGTCGCCTCCGCGTACCAGGACATCTTCGGCAAGGACAACTACTTCCTGGAGCTGATGGACCACGGCCTCGACATCGAGCGCCGGGTCCGCGACGGGCTCACCGAGATCGGCAAGAAGCTCGGCATCCCGCCGGTGGTGACCAACGACTCGCACTACACCCACGAGGCGCAGGCCGAGGCGCACGACGTCCTGCTCTGCGTGCAGACCGGCAGCAACATCGCCGACCCCAACCGGTTCCGCTTCGAGGGCGGCGGCTACTTCATCAAGTCCGCCGAGCAGATGCGCGCCGTCGACTCCTCACAGCTGTGGCTGGAGGGGTGCCGCAACACGCTGCTGGTGGCCGAGAAGGTCGACCCGGCGGGGATGTTCGAGTTCCACAACCTGATGCCGCGCTTCCCGATCCCTGCGGGGGAGACGGAGGAGTCGTGGTTCCGCAAGGAGACGTTCGCGGGCCTGGCCCGCCGGTTCCCCGGCGGTGTCCCCGAGGGGCACGTGGTGCAGGCGGAGTACGAGCTGGGCGTCATCATCCAGATGGGGTTCCCGTCCTACTTCCTCGTGGTCGCCGACTTCATCCAGTGGGCGAAGAGCCAGGGCATCGCGGTGGGCCCGGGCCGTGGCTCGGCAGCCGGCTCCCTCGTCGCGTACGCGCTGGGGATCACGGACCTGGACCCGATCCCGCACGGCCTGATCTTCGAGCGGTTCCTCAACCCCGAGCGCGTGTCGATGCCGGATGTCGACATCGACTTCGACGAGCGTCGGCGCGGTGAGGTGATCAAGTACGTGACCGACAAGTGGGGTGAGGACAAGGTCGCGCAGATCGCCACGTTCGGCACGATCAAGGCGAAGGCGGCGATCAAGGACTCGGCGCGGGTGCTGGGTTTCCCGTACGCGGTGGGCGACCGGATCACCAAGGCGATGCCGCCGGCGGTGATGGGCAAGGACATCCCGCTGTCGGGCATCTTCGACCCGAAGCACCCCCGCTACGCGGAGGCGGGGGAGATCCGGGGCCTGTACGAGACGGACCCGGACGTGAAGAAGGTCATCGACACGGCGAAGGGCATCGAGGGGCTGATCCGGCAGACCGGCGTCCACGCCGCCGGGGTGATCATGTCGGCGGAGCCGATCATCGAGCACATCCCGTTGATGCGGCGGGACTCCGACGGGGTGATCATCACCCAGTTCGACTACCCGACGTGTGAGTCGCTCGGGTTGTTGAAGATGGACTTCCTGGGCCTGCGGAACCTGACGATCATCGACGACGCGGTGAAGAACATCCAGCTCAACCACGGCAAGGACCTGGACCTGCTGGGGTTGGACCTGGACGACAAGGCCGCCTACGAGCTGTTGGCGCGGGGCGACACGCTGGGGGTGTTCCAGCTCGACGGTGGGCCGATGCGGTCGCTGCTGCGGCTGATGAAGCCGGACAACTTCGAGGACATCTCCGCCGTCCTCGCGTTGTACCGGCCGGGTCCGATGGGCGTGGACTCGCACACCAACTACGCGTTGCGCAAGAACGGGTTGCAGGAGATCACGCCGATCCACCCGGAGCTGGAGGAGCCGCTGCGGGAGATCCTGGCCCCGACCCACGGCCTGATCGTCTACCAGGAGCAGGTGCAGCGGGCCGCGCAGATCCTCGCCGGCTACACGCTCGGTCAGGCGGACCTGCTGCGGCGGGCGATGGGCAAGAAGAAGAAGGAGATCCTCGACAAGGAGTTCGTGCCGTTCCGGGACGGCTGCCGCGAGCGCGGCTACTCCGACGAGGCGATCCAGGCCGTGTGGGACGTCCTCGTCCCGTTCGCCGGGTACGCGTTCAACAAGGCGCACTCGGCGGCGTACGGGCTGGTGTCGTACTGGACGGCGTACCTGAAGGCGCACTACCCGGCCGAGTACATGGCCGGGCTGCTGACCTCCGTCGGCGACGACAAGGACAAGATGGCGCTCTACCTGTCGGAGTGCCGCCGCATGGGCATCCAGGTCCTCCCGCCCGACGTGAACACCTCGGCCGGGCCGTTCACGCCGGTCGGCAAGGACATCCGGTTCGGCCTCGCGGCGATCCGCAACGTCGGGGCGAACGTGGTGGCCTCGATCATGCGCTGCCGGCAGGAGAAGGGCGAGTACGCCGACTTCTACGACTTCCTGGCCAAGGTCGACGCGGTGGTCTGCAACAAGAAGACCATCGAATCGCTGATCAAGGCCGGCGCGTTCGACGTCATGCAGCACAGCCGCAAGGGGCTGCTCGCCGTGCACGCCGACGCCATCGACGCGTACGCCGACGTCAAGCGCAAGGAGGCCGTCGGCCAGTACGACCTGTTCGGCGCGGGCTTCGGCGACGCGGAGGCGGTTGGCGGCAGCACCACCGTCATGCCGACCATCGGCGAGGCCGAGTGGGACAAGCGGGACAAGCTCGCCTTCGAACGGGAGATGCTCGGCCTCTACGTCTCCGACCACCCGCTGTTCGGCCTGGAGCACGTCCTCAACGCGGCGGCCGACTGCACCATCGCCGCCCTCTCCGAGGAGGGCACTGTCCCCGACGGCGCGGTGGTCACCCTCGCCGGCATCCTCTCCGGGGTGCAGCGCCGCGTCACCAAGCAGGGCCGGGCCTGGGCGTCGGCCACCCTGGAGGACCTCGCCGGCGGCGTGGAGACCCTGTTCTTCCCCAACACGTACGAGGTGATCGGCCAGTACATCGCCGAGGACGCCATCGTGGTGGTCAAGGGCCGGGTCGACCGCCGCGACGACACGCCCCGCATCATGGCCATGGACATGCAGATGCCCGACGTCACCAGCAACCCGGGCAGCAAACCGGTCACCCTCACCATCCCCGTGCACCGGTGCACCCCGCCGCTGGTCGAACGCCTCAAGGAAACCCTCGTCCTGCACCCCGGCGACACCGAGGTCCACGTCAAGCTCCTCAACGGCGGCAAGACCACCACCCTGCGACTCGGCCCGTTCCGGGTCGCGGCCACCACCGCCCTGATGGGCGACCTCAAGAGCGTCCTCGGCCCCGCCAACGTCAGCTGACCCGCCGCCGGGCCCTGACCGCGGTCAGGCCGGGCGGTACTCCATCTCCGGGCGGCCCGGGGTGCCGTAGCGGGGGACCCGCACCGCCCGCTCGGCGGCCACCAGATACTCCAGGTAACGGCGGGCGGTGACCCGGGAGATGCCGGTCAGCCCGGCCACCTCGGAGGCGGACCGGCCGGTGTCCCCGCTGAGCGAGCCGAGCACGGTGCGCAGGGTCTGTTCGTCGAGCCCCTTCGGCAGGGTGTGCGCGGCCGGGCCGCGCAGGGTGGCGAACATCCGGTCCACCTCGTGCTGGGCGGCCACCTCGCCGTCGGCCAGCACCTGACGGCGATACTCGGCGTACCGGTGCAGCTTGTCGCGGAACGCCGCGAAGGTGAACGGCTTCAGCAGGTAGTGGGTGACCCCGAGGGACACCGCCGTGCGGACCACCGCCAGGTCCCGGGCCGACGTCACGGCCAGCACGTCCACCGCGCTGCCGGCGGCCCGCAGCGCCCGGCACACCTCCAGCCCGTGCAGGTCGGGCAGCCGGAAGTCGAGCAGGACGAGGTCGACCGGGTTCTCCGCCCGCTGCCGCAGCGCCGCCATCGCCTCCCGGCCGGTGTGCGCCACCCCGACCACCACGAACCCCGGCACCCGCTCGGTGTACGTGCGGTGCGCCTCGGCCAGCAGCGGCTCGTCCTCCACCACGAGCACCCGGATGTCGGTCACGGCCGCGCCACCCGCCCCGACCCCGCCACCGGCTTCGGCCCCGGGACCGGCAGCCGCACGGTGAACAGGGTCCCGCCGTCGACGGAGCGGCCCACGTCGGCCCGGCCGCCGTTTCGGCGTACCACCTGGCCGACGAGGGCCAGGCCGAGGCCCCGCCCGGCGCTCTTGGTCGACCAGCCGCGCCGGAACGCGTCGGCCACCCGGTCCGGCGCCAGCCCCGGCCCGCTGTCGCCGACCCGGACCACGACGGCGTCGTCGTCGGCGCCGACGAAGACCCGCACCCGCCGGGGCGCCTCGGTGCCGGCGACGGCCTCCAGGGCGTTGTCGATCAGGTTTCCGACGACGGTGATCAGGTCCGTCACGGGCAGCGGGGTGCCGTCGAGCCGGCAGTCCGGCTCCACCACCAGGTCCACGCCCCGCTCGCCGGCCTGCGCCGACTTGCCCAGCAGCAGGGCGGCCAGGGCCGGCTCGGTCACCGCGCCGACCACCCGGTCGGTGAGCTGCTGAGCCACCACCAGGTCCTCGGTCGCCAGCCGGACCGCCTCGTCGGCCCGGCCCAGCTCCACCAGGGTCAGCACGGTGTGCAGCCGGTTCGCCGACTCGTGGGTCTGCGCCCGCAGCGCGTCGGTCAGCGCCCGCACCGAGTCCAGCTCGCTGGTGAGGGTGCGCAGCTCCGTCTGGTCCCGCAGGGTCAGCACGGTGCCGAGGCGGTGCCCCTCGAACAGCGCCGTGCGCTGGTTGACCACCAGCACCCGGTCGCCCGCCACGACCGGCTCGTCGTGCGCGTCCCGCCCCGAGGCGAGCAGTTCCGCCACGGCCGGCGGCAAATCGACCTCCCCGGCCGGCCGGTCCACCACCGCCGCGTCGTCGGCGAGCCCCAGCAGCCGCCGCGCCTCGTCGTTGACCAGGGCCACCCGGCGGTCCACCGTCGCCACCACCAGCCCCTCCCGAACCGAGTGCAGGACCGCGTCGTAGTACTCGTACATCCGGGTCATCTGGGCGGTGCCCAGGCCGTGGGTCTGCCGGCGCAGCCGCCGGCTCAGCAACCACGAGCCGACCGCCGCGACGGCGAGCGCCGGGGTGGCGGCGGCGAGCAGCACGGGGGCCTGGGCCAGCAGGCGGCGGTTGATCGCGCGGGTGGTGATGCCGACGGAGACCAGCCCGACGATCCGGCCGTCCGCGGCGTGGACGGGGACCACCGCCCGCACCGACTCGCCGAGGGTGCCCACGTTGGTGGTGGTGAACGCCCGACCGGCCAGCGCGGGCCCGATGTCGCCGACGAACGGCTGGCCGATCCGCTCCGGCCGGGGGTGGGAGTAGCGGGTCCGGTCGGGGGCCATCACCACCACGAAATCCGTCCCGGTCGCCACCCGGGTCGCCTCCGCGTACGGCTGCAACGACGCCGACGGGTCGGCGGAGGCGAGGGCCGCGCGCACGTCCGGGGAACCGGCCACGGTGTGCGCCACGGCCAGCACCTCATCCCGGGCGGCGTCGCGCGCGTCGCTGCGGGCCAGCCACACCCCGCCCGCCGAGGCCGCCAGCACCAGCAGGCCGACCACCAGGGCCTGGAGGGCGAACAGCTGCCCCGCGATGCTCCACTGCCGTCGGGCCACGACACCTCCTGTCCGCGCTCGAATGGTGGGGCAAGTTCCGGCTGCCGGGGCAAGTGTGGCGTGCCGGCCGGCCGCCCATGTCGGCCGTGGGTCACGGGAGTGAACAGAATGACCACAAGGCTGCCTTGCGGTGAGTCGCAGTTCACATTGTGGGCATGGACACCACCCCCACCGCCACCGCCAAGTCCACCCCCACCCGCCGGGACCCCACCCGCTACCTCTACCTGGCCGTGATCGCCGCCGCGATCGCCGGCATCGTCGTCGGACTCGTCGCACCCGAGGTCGGCAAGGCGTTGAAGCCCCTCGGCACCGGCTTCGTCGCGCTGATCAAGATGATGATCAGCCCGGTGATCTTCTGCACGATCGTCCTCGGCGTCGGCTCCGTGCGGCAGGCCGCGAAGGTCGGCAAGGTCGGCGGCCTCGCGCTCGGCTACTTCCTGCTGATGTCGACCGTCGCGCTGGCCATCGGCCTCGTCGTGGGCAACCTGATCCAGCCGGGCGCCGGCCTCGACCTGGGCGCGCAGACCGCCGGCGCCGGCCAGGCGGCGGCCGGCGGCGAGAGCGGGGGTACGACCGAGTTCCTGCTCGGGATCATCCCGACCACGCTGGTCTCCGCGCTCACCGAGGGCGAGGTGCTCCAGACGCTGCTGGTCGCCCTCCTGGTCGGCTTCGCCGTGCAGGGCCTGGGCGGTCGCGGCGAGCCCGTCCTGCGCGCCGTCGGGCTGCTGCAACGGCTGGTCTTCAAAGTGCTCGCCATGATCATGTGGGTGGCGCCGATCGGCGCGTTCGGCGCCATGGCCGCCGTCGTCGGGGCCACCGGCATGGACGCGCTCACCAGCCTCGCGCAGATCATGCTCGGCTTCTACGCCACCTGCCTGATCTTCGTGGTCGTGGTGCTCGGCCCGCTGCTGCGCCTGGTCTCCGGCATCTCGATCTTCAAGCTGCTGCGCTACCTGGGCCGGGAGTTCCTGCTGATCCTGTCCACCTCGTCGTCGGAGTCGGCGCTGCCCCGGCTCATCGCCAAGATGGAGCACGTCGGCGTCAGCAGGCCCGTCGTCGGCATCACCGTGCCCACCGGCTACTCGTTCAACCTCGACGGCACCGCGATCTACCTGACCATGGCGTCGCTGTTCGTGGCCGACGCCATGGGCAAGCCGATGTCGATCGGCGAGCAGGTCGGCCTGCTCGTGTTCATGATCATCGCCTCGAAGGGTGCGGCCGGGGTCACCGGAGCCGGCCTGGCCACCCTGGCCGGCGGCCTCCAGTCGCACCGCCCCGACCTGCTCGACGGGGTCGGGCTGATCGTCGGCATCGACCGGTTCATGTCCGAGGCCCGGGCGCTGACCAACTTCGCCGGCAACGCCGTCGCCACCGTCCTGGTCGGCACCTGGACCGGCGAGTTCGACCGCGAGCAGGCCCACGCCGTGCTCGCCGGCAACCGCCCCTTCGACGAGGCCACCATGCTCGACGACGAGCCCGCCGACGACCCGCAGCCGCAGGCCGAGCCGCAGCGCCCCGCGCTCAGCGGCGCACCCGCCTGACCGGCCCTGCCGCCGCGCCAGCCGGTCCGCCGCGCTGCCTCCCCACCGCCCCCGAGTCGTCCGCCGCCTGCTGCGGGCCGCGACCGGGGGCGGCGGCCACCATCGGTGAATTGGCGCTCACGGCGGCGACCCCGGGCGCACTACCGTCAGCGGCATGGAGTTGGAGCAGGCACGCAAGCTGTGGCAGCCGCAGCCCGGCTGGCTGAACACCGCCAGCTACGGGCTGCCGCCCGAGCCGGCCTGGACGGCGGTGCAGGAGGCGCTGGCCGACTGGCGGGCGGGACGTACCTCCTGGGAGGGCTGGGACGACGCGACCCGGCGGTCCCGGGCGGCCTTCGCCGGCCTGGTCGGCGTGCCGGCCACCGACGTGACGGTCGGCAGCACCGTCGCCGGGCTGCTCGGCCCGGTCGCGGCGGCCCTGCCGGCCGGCGCGGCGGTCGTGGTGCCCGAGGTGGAGTTCACCTCCAACCTCTTCCCCTGGCTGGTGCAGGCCGAGCGGGGGGTGCGGGTGCGCACCGTCCCGCTGGACGGCCTCGTCGACGCGATCGACGCCGACACCGACCTGGTCGCGTTCAGCCTGGTGCAGTCCGCCGACGGCACCGTCGCCGACTACGACCGGATCGTCGCCGCCGCCCGGGCCCACGGCGCGCTGGTGGCCGTGGACGCGACCCAGGCGTGCGGCTGGCTGCCGTTTCACGCCGGCCTGGCCGACGTGGTCGCCGTCGGGGCGTACAAGTGGTTGATGGGGCCGCGCGGGTCGGCCCTGGCCTACCTGGCACCCGGGCTGCGCGAGCGACTGCGCCCCGACGGCGCCGGCTGGTACGCGGCCGAGGACCCGTTCTCCTCCTACTACGGCCCGCCGCTGCGGCTGGCTGCCGACGCCCGGCGGTTCGACCAGTCCCCGGCGTGGTTCAGCTGGATCGGCACCGCCCCCGCCCTGGAACTGCTCGCCGAGATCGGCCTACCGGCCGTGCGCGAGCACGACGTGACGCTGGCCAACCGGTTCCTCGCCGGGCTGGGCCGGCCGCCCGGCGACAGCGCGATCGTCGCGGTGGAGGTGCCCGGCGCGCAGGAGAAATTGGAACGGGCGGGCATCCGGGCGGCGGTGCGCGCCGGCCGGGTCCGGGCGTCGTTCCACCTCTACACCACCGAGGCCGACGTCGACCTGGCCCTCGACGCGCTGACCAACTGACCCGCCGCCTTGGTGCAAGGAAGGGCACCTTGTTGACGCTTTCGGTAGCGGAGGGGCCCCTTCTTAGCGCCCCGCTGGTGGGGACGCGGCCGGCCGGGCGCCCTGGTGTCGGGGCCCGGCCGGCGGTGGGTGTTCGGTGGGTCAGTTGTTCCAGTGGCGGGTGACGAGGTCGGCGGCCTGCTGTTCCCACTGGGCGTAGGCGTCGGGGTAGGCGGAGACCTGCACGGTCTGGGCGGCGTCGGTCAGGGGCATGTCCTGCCACCCGTCGACCTGGCGGAGGCCCTTCAGAAACGCCGTCGTGGCGTACTCCGGGTCGGTGATCTGCTCGGGCGTGCCCCACCCGGACGACGGGCGCTGCTGGAACAGGCCGAGGGAGTCGTGGTCGTTGTGGTCCCCCAGGTGACCCAGGTTCTCCAGCTTCGACTCCTGCAGGGCGGTGCCGATCGAGATCACGGCGGCCCGCTCGTCCAGGCCGGTCTTCTTCGTGGCGGCGATGATGGCCTTGACGTTGGTGGTCTGTTCGGCGTCGAGGTCGATGCGCGACTGGGCGCCCTGCACGCCGTGGGGGATCAGCTTCCCCGCATCCCCGCCGGTCTTGTCGGCCTGGACGGCGGCGACGGGCCGGGCGTCGACGGTGCCCGTGCTGGTGTCGGTGTTGTGGTGGTGGAGGGGTCCGGCGGCGAGGCCGCCGGCGAAGGCGAGTCCGGCGATGCCGAGGACACTCTTACGCAGGATGCTGGTGTTCATGGGGGTGTCTCCAATCGGGGGTCGACACCCGGCCCGTGGGGATGGGCGGGTGTGAGCACCACGTCGAGGCGCCCGAACGGCGAAGCAGCAAGACGGGGGCGGCTGCCTTGCGGCGCCGGGTCCAGGTGTAACGCCCCCGGCCCCGCCACGATTCCGCACCCGGGGTGCCGCCGGTCACCACCACCCGCCCCGCCGGACCGGACAATCCGCCCATCCAGGCGGTTGACCGACGGGATGCCGGGCAGGTGGGTGCATCCCCGTCCGGTTGATACCGCCACGTCCCCGACATGAAGTCGATCAACCAGGCGACCCCGAAGGTCGCGCGGGGCTCGAGCCGTGACGTGGCACACAAAACGATACGATCCGGTTCCGTATCGAAACCGATTGCGCCTAGTCTCATCGGCGTTACGAGCCTGCCCCGTGTCGTATTTGCGGGGCGGGCGGAACCGGGGAGAGGAACGGCCCATGCAACCGCACGAGAACACCGGACACCCGAGGCGGTGGGCGATCCTCGGGGTGTTGGTGATCAGCCTCCTCGTCGTCGTCCTCGACAACACCATCCTCAACGTCGCCCTGCGTACGCTCGCCGACCCGGTGCACGGCCTCGGCGCGAGCCAGGGCGAGCTGGAGTGGTCGATCAACTCGTACACCCTGGTCTTCGCCGGTCTGCTCTTCACCTTCGGCGTGCTCGGCGACCGCGCCGGGCGCAAGCGCTTCCTGGTGATCGGGCTGGTCCTGTTCGGCCTCGCGTCGCTGCTGTCGGCGTACGCGCAGAGCCCGGCCCAGCTCATCGGCGCCCGCGCGCTGATGGGCATCGGCGGGGCGGCGATCATGCCGGTGACCCTGTCGATCATCTCCAACGTCTTCGACCCCCGGGAGCGCGGCCGGGCGATCGGCGTGTGGGCCGGCGCGGTCGGCCTCGCCGTGGCGATCGGCCCGATCCTCGGCGGATTGCTGCTGGAGCACTACTGGTGGGGCTCGGTCTTCCTGATCAACGTGCCGGTGGTCGCGGTCGGCGTCGTCCTGGTCGCCCTGCTGGTGCCCGAGTCCCGCGACCCCGACCCGGGGCGGGTCGACGTCCCGGGAGTGTTGCTGTCGGTGGTGGGCCTGGTCGCCGTGACCTACGGCATCATCGACGGCGGCGAGCACGGCTTCGGCCGGCTGCTGGTCTGGGTGTCGATCGTCGGCGGCCTGGCCGTGCTGACCTGGTTCGTGCTGCTGGAACTGCGCAGCGACCACCCGTCGTTGGACGTCCGGCTGTTCCGGGTGCCCCGCTTCGCCGCCCCGGTGGCGCTGGTCGGGCTGGTCTTCTTCGCCGCCATGGGCGTGATGTTCTTCAGCTCGTTCTACCTGCAACTGGTCCGCGGCTACACCCCGCTGCAGACCGGCCTGCTCTTCCTGCCCTTCGCCGCCGCCCAGCTGATCTTCGCCCCGCGCAGCGCGGCGATGGTCCGCCGGTACGGGGGCAGGGCCGTCGCGGCCGTCGGGCTGGCGCTGACCACCGTGGCCCTCGCGGCCTTCGCGTTCGTCGACGCGAGCACGCCCATCTGGGTGGTCCTGGTGGTGTTCCTGCTCCAGGGCATCGGCATGGCCAACATCATGCCGCCGGCCACCGAGTCGATCATGTCGGCGCTGCCCCGGGAGAAGGCCGGGGTCGGGTCGGCGGTCAGCAACACCGTCCGCCAGGTCGCCGGCGCACTCGGCGTGGCCGTGCTCGGTTCGGTCCTGTCCGCGGTATACCGGGACGACGTCGCCCCGGCGCTGCGGGGCCTGCCGGCGGGGGCACACGAGGCGGCGGGCGAGTCGATCTCCGGCGCGTACGCGGCGGCCGGGCAGCTCGGTCCGGCCGGGCCGACGCTGGTCACGGCCGCCAACGACGCCTTCGTCTCGGCGATGCACTGGGCCGCGGCGCTCTCTGCGGTGGTCGCCACGCTCGGCTTCGTGGTCGTGCTCCGCTGGATCCCCGGCCGGGCCGACAAGAGGGCGGCACCGGCGGCGGCTGAACCCGAGTTGGCCGGAACAGCATAGGTTCGGGAACAATGTCGGACATGACTTCCGCCGCAGAGGCTCCGCGGTCGCCCGGACGACCGCGGAGCAGCCGCGCGGACGAGGCGATCGTGGAGGCCACCCTCGACCTGCTCGCCGAGGGCAGCACGATCGAGGCGCTCTCCATCGAGGCGATCGCGGCCCGCGCCGGGGTCGGCAAGGCCACCATCTACCGCCGTTGGTCGGGCAAGGACGCGCTGCTGCTCGACGCGCTGCGCCGGCTCAAGGGCGTGCCGCCGGATCCGGCGGGTCACTCCGTCCGGGACGACCTGGTGCTGCTGGTCGGCGCGGTCGGGCACAACATCGATCCGCGCGCCGCGAGGATCATGCCCTGCCTGGTGCCGGAGGTGAACCGCAGCCCCGACCACTTCCGGCTCTACCAGAACATCATCGCGCCCCGTCGGCAGCTGATGCGCGAGGTGCTGCGCCGGGGCATACGCCTCGGCGAGCTGCGGGCCGACCTCGACATCGAGGTGGCGACGGCGCTGCTCACCGGGCCGATGCTGATGCAGCGGATGCTGCGCTGGCACCCCGAGCTGGACGACATCCTGCTCCCGGACCGGATCGTCGACGGCGTCCTGGACGGCATCCGGGCCCGCTGACGCCACCCCGCACCGGTCAGCGGCGCGGCGGCCCGTGAAGCCGACACCCGGTCAGGGCGTCGGCTCGCGGAGCCGGTGCAGGCGCAGCGCGAGCTGCACCTCCAGGGCCCGCCCGGGCTTCTGCCAGTCGGGGCCGAGCAGCTGGCCGACCCGTTCCAACCGCTGGGTCACCGTGTTGACGTGCACGTGCAGCAGCTCGGCAGCCCGGGCCAGGCTGCCACCCACCCCGAAGTACGCCTCCAGCGTCTTCACCAGTGCGGTGCCCCGCCGGGCGTCGTAGTCCACCACCGGCCCGACGGTGGTGGCGAGGAACCGGGCCACGTCCCGGTCGCCCCGGTCGCCCACCGCCCCCAGCAGCAACCCGACGAAGCCCAGCTCGGCGGTGCTCGCCCCCTGCCCGGCCCGGCCCAGCGCGCCGAGCGCGGTCAGGCAGCGGTCCGCCTCCTGGAAGATCACCGCCAGCGAGGCGGGGTCGGTCGACGGGCCGCTCGCCCCGGCGGTCACCGGCCGGCCGGTCACCCGGGACAGGTCGCGGGACACCGAACGGGCCGCGCCGCCGGCGTCCCGGCCGGGCAGCATCAGCACCACCCGGCCGTCGCGCGCCGCGGCCAGCCCGCCCCGCGTCGAGGCGTACGTGGTGGCCCAGGACAGCACCCGCTGCCGGGCGGAACCGGTCGTGGAGATCGCGTCGTCCCCGACCGCCACCAGCACGTGCGGGGCGTCCAGGTCGACCCCGAGGCGGCGGGCCCGGCTGCGCAGCGCGTCGGTGTCGGCCAGCGGCCGGGCGATCAGGTCGTCGAGCAGCTCGCCCCGCACCCGCCCCTCCGCCTCGGCCACCGTGCGGCGGAACAGCAGCAGCAGCGCGGTCACCAGCGCGGCCCGCTCCAGGATGCGCTGGTCGGCGTCGACCAGCTCGCCGTCGGGCCGCAGCACCAGCGCACCCAGGTTCTCCGTGCCGGCGACCACGGCGGCGCACCAGAAGGGGCCCCGGCGGACGCTGCGCCCCTCGGTCCGCGACGCCGCCACCGCCTCCACCAGGTCCACCCGGTCCGGCTCGTCGATCTGACCGACCCGGGCCAGCCGCCGCCCCTGCGCGTCCAGCGCCAGCAGCGCCCCGCCGAGCACGTCGGTGACGGCGGACGCCACGTCCTCGACCCCGCCGCCGCGCAGCACCAGCGCCGTCATCCGGTCGTGCGCCGCCGCCGCCCGCTCCACGGAGCTGCTGTGCGCCCGGATGGTGGTGTTGGCCGCCGACAGCTCCGCCAGCGCGGCCCGGGTCTCGGCCAGCAGCCGCGCGGTGTCGATCGCCACCGCCGCGTGCGCCGCGAGGGACACCAGCAGCGACACCTCCTCCCGGGCGAACGGCCGGGCGGAGCGGTTGGCCGCGTACAGCACGCCGATCGAGGTGGAGCCGAGCCGCAACGGCACGCCGAGGATTGCCACGAGGCCCTCCTCGCCCACCCCGGCGTCGATCTCCCCGGTGTGGTGGAACCGTTCGTCCTCGGGGTAGTTGGCGGTCACGTACGGGGTGCCGGACTGGGCCACCAGGCCGCCCAGGCCCGCCCCCATCGGCAGCCGCAGCCGCTGGAACCGCGCCGAGATCGATCCGTCGGTGACCCGCATGTACGTGTCGCCGTGCTCGTCGTCGTTGAGCGTCATGTACGCCACGTCCGCGCCGAGCAGGTGGCGGGCCCGGTGCACGATCGCCCGCAGCACGGCGTCGAGGTCGCGCAGGCCGGCCAGGTCGCTCGCGGTGTCGTACAGGCCGGACAGTTCGGTCTCCCGGCGGCGTCGGCGCTCCAGCAGCGCGCGGACCCGCAGCGCGACCACCTTCGCCTGCTCCAGCTCGGCGAGCCGGTCGGCGGGCACGCCGGCCGCGCGGGCCGCCACCAGCGGCCCCTCGAACTCCACCGCGGCGGCCTCCCGGGCGAGCAGTTCCAGAAACTCCACCGGCGACGACATGACCGACATTGTGCGCGAGGCCACTAGTTCGCCGTCCAGCCCCCGTCGAGGGCGATGGACGCGCCGGTGATGAACGCGGCCGGCGGCGCGCACAGGTACGCCATCAGCTCCGCGACCTCCTCCGGCTCGATCAGCCGCTTGATCGCCGCCCGGGCCAGCATGATCTTCTCCACCACCTCGGCCTCGCCGATGCCGTGGGTGGCGGCCTGGTCGGCGATCTGGCTCTGCACCAGCGCCGTCCGCACGTACGCCGGGTTGATGCAGTTGGCGGTGACCCCGTGCGCCGCGCCCTCCAGCGCGACCACCTTCGACAGCCCCTCCAGGGCGTGCTTCGCCGACACGTACGCCGCCTTGTACGGCGAGGCCCGCAGCCCGTGCACGGAGGAGATGTTGACGATCCGGCCCCAGCCCCGGGCGTACATGTGCGGCAGCGCCCGGCGCACGATCCGGAACGGCGCCTCCACCATCACCCGGTGGAGGTACGCGAACCGCTCGGTCGGGAAGTCCGGCACCGGGGCGACGTGTTGCAGGCCGGCGTTGTTCACCACGATGTCCACGTCGGCGTCGAGCCGGTCCACCGCCGCCGGGTCGGCCAGGTCCACCCGCTCGGCCCGGCCGCCGGCCAGCGCCGCGACCTCCTCGGCCGCGTGCGCGTCGCGGTCGACCACCAGCACGCGGGCCCCGGCCGCGGCGAGCCGCAGGGCGCAGGCCCGGCCGATGCCGCCGCCTCCGCCGGTCACCAGCGCGGTGCGGCCGGCCAGGTCGACGTGTACGACGTGGGGGTCCGCCACGGGTTCTGCCGTCATGGCGCACAAAGCTACGAGCTGGGTGGCCGGGGGCACATGGGGCCGGGGCACATACTCGACGTCCCGGCTGTGTGCCGGGGGACGCCCGGTGCCTCGGCGGCGTGTCCCCGCAGCCGGGTGTCGGGGCCGCCCAGTAGGGTGTCGAACACACGTACTGCCGACGTGGTGGGGAGGAGGCGGCGTGCGCGTGCTCGGCGTCGACCCGGGGCTGACCCGGTGCGGGGTCGGCGTGGTCGAGGGCGTGCCGGGCCGGCCCTGCACCCTGGTCGCCTACTACGTCGTCTACACCGACCCGGGCGACGACCTGCCGCTGCGCCTGCTGCACCTGGACCGCTCGCTCACGGAGCTGGTGGCCGAGCACCGGCCGGACGCCGTCGCCGTCGAGCGGGTGTTCAGCCAGCACAACGTGCGCACCGTGATGGGCACCGCCCAGGCCAGCGGGATCGCGGTGCTGGCCGGCGCGCGGGCCGGCCTGCCCGTGCAGACCTACACGCCGAGCGAGGTCAAGGCCGCCATCACCGGCTCCGGCCAGGCCGACAAGGCGCAGATGACGGCCATGGTGACCCGGCTGCTGCGGCTGCCCGAGCCGCCGAAGCCGGCCGACGCCGCCGACGCCCTGGCCCTGGCCATCTGCCACGTCTGGCGCGGCGGCACCCGCTCGAAGCTGGCCGCCGCGGCCGACCGGGCACGACGAGGAGGAGCACGATGATCGCCAGTGTGCGCGGGACGGTGACCGCGACCGGCCCCGACCACGCGGTGGTGGAGGTCGGCGGGGTGGGCCTGGCGGTGCACTGCGCCCCCGGCACGCTCGCCGAGCTGCGGGTCGGCCAGCCGGCCCGGCTGGCCACCAGCCTGGTGGTCCGGGAGGACTCGCTCACCCTCTACGGCTTCGCCGACGACGATGCCAAGCAGCTGTTCGAGCTGCTCCAGACGGCGAGCGGGGTGGGGCCCCGGCTGGCCCAGGCGGTGCTCGCCGTGCACACCCCCGACGCGGTGCGCAAGGCGATCGCCAACGCCGACACCGCCGCGCTGACCCGGGTGCCGGGCATCGGCAAGAAGGGTGCCGAGCGCCTGGTGCTGGAGCTGCGCGACCGGATCGGCCCGGTGCCGGTGGGCGCCGACGGCGCGGCCGGGGTGACCGGGGGCGCCTGGCCCGAGCAGGTCCGCCAGGCCCTGGTGGGCCTCGGCTGGACGGCGGGCCAGGCCGACCAGGCGGTGGCCGCGGTCGCGGAGACCGTCGACGGCCCGCCGCCGCCCGTGCCGGTCCTGCTCAAGCAGGCCATCCGCCTGCTCGGCCGCACCCGATGACGGGCCCCGACGGCAACCTCGTCTCGGCGTACGTCAACGACGCGGAGCGCGACGCGGAGGCCAGCGTCCGGCCGAAGCGGCTGGAGGAGTTCATCGCCCAGCACCGGGTCCGCGAGCAGCTCGACCTGCTGCTGCGCAGCGCGATGCGGCGCGGCTCCCCGCCCGACCACATCCTCCTGTCGGGCCCGCCTGGCTTAGGTAAGCCCATCTCCGTCGAGGCGCTGGTCCTCCTCGAGGACGGTTCCCGCCGTCGGCTGGGCGACATCGTCGTGGGTGACCGGGTCATCACCCGCACCGGTGGGGGCGCGACGGTGACCGCCGTGCACGAGCAGGGCGAGTTGGATTCCGTTCGCATCCGCACGGCCAGCGGGCGGGCCGTTGTCGCGGCACCCGACCATCCGTTCTGGACGCCCGAGGGCTGGGTCAAGGCCGGTGACCTCACCGAGCGGGACTTCCTGGCCAACGTCCTGTGCCCGGAGCTCGTCCCCGACGGCACCGAAGCCCTCGACGAGTACAAGCTGGCCGGCTACCTGATCGGCGACGGCTGCACGAGCAACCAGGTCACCTCTACCGGTGGCGACGAGTGTGTCCTGGCCGACTTCCGGGCCGTCTGCGACCGGCTCGGCCACGCTCACCTCACGAGGCCCAACAGCGCCCGCAGCTCACTCGTCCGGGTCTCGGGGCTGCGGCCGTGGCTCGCGGAGCACGAGCTGCTGGACAGGACCGCCTGGCAGAAGCGAGTGCCGGACTTCGTCTTCCAGGGCGACGCGTGGCAGGTCGGGGCGTTCCTCGGGGCATATTTCGCCTGCGACGGCACCGTCAGCCGCCGGGGTCGAGATCGCTACGACATCGTCGTCGAGTACTACAGCGTCTCCCGGGAGCTGCTCGCCGACGTGCAGCACCTGCTGCTGCGGCTCGGTGTCCAGTCCCGGCTGAAGCTCAAACGAGGCCGTTACCAGGGCCGCCCGCACGAGTCGTGGCGGTTGAGCATCACCAGCCAGGACGACGTCGCCCGGTTCGTCGAGCGGGTGACGGTGATCGGGGAACGCGGCGCGCGACTCGCGGAGTGGGCGCCGCGCCGGGATCGTTTCGAGGAGCGCCTCGCCGTCGACCGGGTCGCCTCGGTGGAGCCCGCCGGCCTGCACCGGTGCCGCTGCCTGACGGTCGACGGCGACCACACCTTTACCGTCAACGATCTGGTGGTCCACAACACCACCCTGGCCAACATCGTCGCGGCCGAGCTGGGCGCCGGCATCCGGGTGACCAGCGGCCCGGCGATCGAGCGCTCCGGCGACCTCGCGGCGATCCTGACCAGCCTCACCGAGGGCGACGTGCTGTTCATCGACGAGATCCACCGGATCGCCAAGCCGGCGGAGGAGCTGCTCTACAGCGCGATGGAGGACTTCCGGGTCGACGTGATCGTCGGCAAGGGGCCGGGGGCCACCGCCATCCCGCTGGACGTCGAGCCGTTCACCCTGGTCGGGGCGACCACCAGGTCGGGCCTGCTGACCGGGCCGATGCGGGACCGCTTCGGCTTCGTCGCGCACCTCGACTTCTACTCCCCGGCCGATCTGGAGGTGCTGCTGCGCCGGTCGGCGCGCATCCTCGGGGTGCCGATCACCGACGACGGCGCGGCCGAGATCGCCGGCCGGTCCCGGGGCACCCCCCGGATCGCCAACCGGCTGCTGCGCCGGGTGCGCGACTTCGCCGAGGTCCGGGCCGACGGCACGGTCACGGTGGAGACGGCCCGGGCGGCCCTGACGGTGTACGACGTCGACGCGCTCGGGCTGGACCGGCTGGACCGGGCGGTGGTCACCGCGCTGGTCGACTCGTTCCGGGGCGGCCCGGTGGGCCTGTCCACGCTGGCCGTGGCGGTGGGGGAGCAGCCGGACACCGTCGAGGAGGTCTGCGAGCCGTTCCTGGTGCGGGCCGGGCTGCTCGCGCGTACGCCCCGGGGGCGGGTGGCGACCGAGGCGGCCTGGCGGCATCTGGGTCGTACCCCACCGAATGGTACATTCGGCACTGGTGCCCCTCCCGCGCCCGATCTGTTCTCCGCTGCGCCCGATGAGCCGTGATCCGTTCGTGATCTGTGCCGCATTCGGCGTTTCCAGGTGCAGGGACTAGACTCGCCGCGGTCTGTACAGGACGTGAGAATCCGCCTCCGCTCCGGTGCCCGTCGTGCCGAGCCGGAGGCCAATCGGAAGGTCAGTAACCGTGCTTTACGCAGCAGCGGGTAGCGGGGCCGGCGGTCTCACGCCGATCCTCATGATCGCCCTGCTCTTCGGCGTCATGTACTTCATGATGATCCGCCCGCAGCAGAAGCGCCGTCGCGAGGCGGAGCGGATGCAGTCCGCCCTCGCCCCCGGCGACGAGGTGGTCACCATCGGCGGGCTCTACGGCACGGTCACCGGCGTGGACGACGAGACCGTCCTGCTCGAGGTCGCCCCCGGCGTGCAGGCCCGGTACGCCCGCCCGGCCATCGCCCGCGTCGTCAGCCAGGCCGAGCGGGCCGAGCCGACCGAGGCCACCGAGGACGCCGAGACCGTCAAGGAGTGACCGTCGTCCCGGGGACGGGGCAGCGGAGACAGCGATAAAACTGGATAGTTGGGTCGACCCCCGACGCCGATGCGTGAGCGCTGCCGGCCGCCGCCCCCGCGGCGGCCGTGGGCAGCCGTGTCGACGTCGGGTCGCCGGCCCGGACACCCGTCGCCGGGACCCCCGGCCCGACCCTCGTGCCGCCGCCTCGGCGGTGCGACCGTAACAGGGAGACAGACAGCCGTGGCACCACCACCTCAGGGACAGATGCGGCCCGGACGGCAGCTCGCCGTGCTCGGGTTCATCTTCGTCGTCCTTTATCTCTTGGTGTTCTTCTCGGGCGGCGCCAGTGGTGGCTTCAAGGACCGGCTGGAGCCCCGGCTCGGCCTGGACCTGGTCGGCGGCACCCGGATGACGCTGGAGGCGACGAACAGCCTCGACGGCAAGCCCCCGACGGCGGAGAACCTCGAAGAGGCCCGCCAGATCATCGAGAACCGGGTCAACGCCTACGGCGTGGCCGAGGCCGAGGTGGTCACCGAGGGCAACCGGAACATCGTCATCTCCCTGCCCGGCGAGAACCGCGACCTCACCGACGTCGGCAGCGCGGCCGAGCTGCGCTTCCGCAAGGTGCTCAAGGCCGCCGACGGCAGCGGCGCGGCGGCGGCTCCGGCCCCCACCCCGACGCCGGCCCCGTCCGGCAGCGCCTCGCCGACGCCGTCCGGCAGCGCGAAGCCCTCGGGCAGCGCCAAGCCGTCCGGCAGCTCGTCGCCGTCGGGCGCGAAGGCCACCGCGTCGCCGAGCGCGGGCGGCCAGGGCGGCGGGGCGCCGGCCCCGAGCGCCACCCCGTCGCCCTCGGCGAGCGCCGCGCCGTCGCCGAGCGCCAGCGCGGAGCCGGTGCCGGCGGGCGTCGAGGAGCAGCGCAAGGCCGTCGAGCAGAAGGTCGGCGCCGCCGCGTGGCAGGCCGCGAGCGGTCTCCAGGCCCCGGCCGACCTGACCGCCGACCCGTCGCTGGGCGACAAGCTCAAGCCGTTCGGCGCGCTCACCCCGCGCGAGGTCGCCGTGCTGCCGGCGGAGATGCAGTTCAACGTCCCGACGATCACCTGCGCGCAGCTCGACAAGCGCCCGCCGGCGTCGATCAAGGACGAGAAGCAGAAGGCCGTCGCCTGCGAGGACGGCGTGCAGAAATACCTGCTCGACGTGGCGAAGGTGCTCGGCACCGACGTCGGCGACGCCAACGCCGTGCTCGACCAGACCAGCTCCTGGGTGGTGAGCCTCGACTTCAAGGGCGAGGGTCAGGAGAAGTGGACCAACCTGACCCGCGAGGCGTTCAACAACGAGGGCCAGGCCTGCGACCAGACCGCGCTGGGCCAGGACGGCAAGTGCCGCGTCGCCGTGGTGCTGGACAACAAGGTCGTCTCCTCGCCGGAGATCCAGGGCGTGCTGACGGGTGACTCGCAGATCACCGGGAGCTTCGACAACAAGACGGCCAGCGCCCTGGCCAGCCAGCTGCGCTACGGCGCGCTGCCGGTGACCTTCGAGGCGCAGGAGAGCCAGAACGTCACCGCCACCCTCGGCGCGAGCCACCTGCGCGCGGGCCTGCTCGCCGCCGGCATCGGCATGCTGCTGGTCATCATCTACTCGTTCTTCTACTACCGGCTGCTCGGCTCGGTCATCTTCCTGAGCCTGGTGCTGTCGGCGTTGCTGGTCTTCGGCGCGCTGATCGTCCTGGGCCGGCAGATCGGCTTCACCCTCACCCTCGCCGGCATCGCCGGCATGATCGTCTCACTCGGTGTGGCGGCGGACTCGTTCGTCATCTACTTCGAGCGGCTCAAGGACGAGATCCGGGAGGGCCGCAGCCCACGCAGCGCGGTGCCCCGGGCGTGGATCCGGGCCCGCCGGACGATCATCTCGGCGAACGCGATCACGATCCTGTCGGCCGTGGTGCTCTACATCGTCTCGGTCGGCGCGGTGAAGGGCTTCGCCTTCGCCCTCGGCCTGGCCACGGTGCTCGACCTGGTCGTGGTCTTCCTGTTCCGTCACCCGATCATGACGATGTTCGCCCGGACCCGGGCGTTCCTGTCCCCGCGGGTCAGCGGTCTCGGCCGGATCCTTCCGCCCGCGCGGAGCGAGCAGGCCACCCGCACCTCGCGCGTCAAGGAGGCCTGAGATGGCTAAGACTGGTTTGGCGAGCCGCCTCTACGCGGGTGAGGCCGGCCTCGACGTCATCGGCCGGCGCAAGCTGTGGTTCGGTGTCGCCGGGGCGCTGATCCTGGTAGCCGTGCTCAGCTTCGCCCTGCGCGGTTTCACCCTGGGCATCGAGTTCGCCGGCGGCAACTCGTTCCAGGTGCCGGCCAGCGTCGGCACCCTCGACGACGCCGAGCGGACGGTCGACGCGGCGCTGGCGGGCACCGCGGGCGGGGCCGAGGTGGTCACCGCGCAGAAGGTCGGCGGCACCGGCGGCGACTTCTACGAGATGCGCACGTCGCAGCTCACCGCCGAGCAGGCCAACGCGGCGAAGGCCGAGATGGCCCGCGCGTTCGGCATCCAGCCTGACCAGATCAGCGGCAACCAGGTCAGCGAGGCGTGGGGCAGCCAGGTCACGTCCCGGGCGCTGCTCGGCCTGGTGATCTTCATCCTGCTGGTGACGGTCTACCTGGTCCTGCGGTTCGAGTGGCGGATGGCGGTCGCCGCCGTCTCCTCGCTGTTCATGAACCTGATCCTCACCGCCGGCATCTACTCGCTGGTCGGCTTCGAGGTCACCCCGTCGACGATCATCGGCTTCCTCACGATCCTGGGCTTCGCGCTCTACGACGTGGTGGTGGTCTTCGACAAGGTGCAGGAGAACACCCGGGGCATCACGGCGAACAACAACCAGACGTACGGCGAGGCGGCCAACCTGGCCATCAACCAGAGCCTCATGCGGTCGCTCAACACCTCGGTGGTCGCGCTGCTGCCCGTCGGTGGTCTGCTCTTCATCGGTGCCGGCCTGCTGGGCGCGGGCACGCTTAAGGACCTCGGCCTGGTGCTGTTCGTCGGTATGGCGGTCGCCTTCCTGACCTCCATCCTGCTGGCCACCCCGCTGCTGGTGCTGCTGAAGAACTACGAGCCGCGGATCCAGGCGCACAACAAGCGGGTCCTGGCCCGGCGGGGCGCGCTCGCCCGGGGCGAGATCACCCCGAAGGGCGCGCCGCGTCCGGCCGCAGGCGCCGACGAGCCCGTCGACGTCGACGCGGCCCTGGCCGGGGCGGCCCCGAAGGTGGGCGCCCGGCCCGCCGGCAAGCGCGCGACCGGCGCCCGGGGCGGTCGCCCCGCCGGTGGCGGCGGCAACCGGCCGGGCGGCGCCAAGCGGCGCTGATCGGCCACACCGGTAGGAAACGTCCCGGCGGCGTCCCGCGTGCTGTGCGAGCAGCGTGCGGGACGCCGTCGGCCATGAAGGGAGACGGGCCGCCGTGACGGAGACGCACAGCGCCGAGGCACGGGGAGACAGCGGCCCGCGGGTCGCCGAACTGGTCGCCAGCCGCGTGCTGGACGTGCCGGACTTCCCGAAGCCGGGCGTGATGTTCAAGGACCTGATGCCGCTCTTCGCCGACGGCGAGGTGTTCCGGCAGGTCGTCGACGGGATCGTGGCGTACCACGGGCGGGACGCGTTCGACGCGGTGGTGGGCATCGAGGCCCGGGGCTTCGTCGTCGCGGCGGCCATCGCGTACGCGACGGGGGTGGGCGTGGTGCCGGTGCGCAAGGCCGGAAAGCTGCCCCGGCCCGCCTATTCGGCCTCGTACGCCCTGGAGTACGGCGAGGCGACGCTGGAGGTGCACGAGGACGCGTTCACCGCCGGGCATCGGGTGCTGGTGGTCGACGACGTGCTCGCCACCGGCGGCACCGCCGAGGCCACCCTCGGCCTGGTGGAGCGGGCCGGTGGCACGGTGGCCGGCTTCACCGTGCTGCTGGAGCTGGGTTTCCTCGGCGGGCGTGCGCGGCTCGCCCCGCGCCCCGTGCACGCCCTGCTGAGCGTGTGAGCCGCCTGGGGCGTCGCCTTTTCCCGGCGCCTGACGGCCGGAGCGCGACGCGCCAGGCGTGCCTGTTCGTGCCCCGGTGCCCGATTGGTGGCCCCGGCCGCCGGGCGGACCCGGTGGGGACCGTCCGGCGGAGCGGCGGGGCACCGTGCGTGCGGGTAGCATTGCCCTTTGCTGACCGGGCGGGTGACCGTCCGGGCGGCGCGAGACCAGGCCGGCCGGACGGTCGGCGCATCCCCGGCGAGCGGTGAGGAGGCCGGTGTCCCACGATGTCGTCCCTCCGGTGGAGGGCACGGTGCACCCGACAGGCGACGCTGACGGTTCGGTGACCGATCGGGGCGCTGACGCCCTGGCCGTGGCGGGCGGGAGCGGCGCGGGCCCGGTGTCCGCCGACGGCGGGGCAGCAGGGGCCGGTGTCGGGACGCCGGCTTTCCCGGCCGACCTCACCGGCGAGCCGTCGCACCTCACCGACGATCCGTCGCCGAGCGGCGGCTTCGCCCTCTCCAACGCGCCCACCGGGCGGCGGGTGCGGGCGAGGCTGGCCAGGTTCAACGCGCCCTGGCAGACCTCGCAGGTCAGTGAGGTGCTGGAGCCGCTGATCTCCAGCCACCGGGAAAACCACCCGAAGGCCGACGCGCGGCTGATCCAGACCGCGTTCGACACCGCCAACCGCTGGCACTCGGGTCAGTACCGCAAGTCCGGCGACCCGTACATCACGCATCCCCTCGCGGTGGCCACCATCCTGGCCAACCTGGGCATGGACACCACCACCCTGGTAGCCGCGCTGCTGCACGACACGATCGAGGACACGGAATACACCCTCGACCAGATGAAGATCGACTTCGGTCCCGAGGTCACGCTGCTCGTCGACGGGGTGACCAAGCTCGACAAGGTCAAGCTCGGCGACGCCGCGAAGGCCGAGACGATCCGCAAGATGGTCGTGGCGATGGCGAAGGACCCGCGGGTCCTGGTGATCAAGCTGGCCGACCGGCTGCACAACATGCGTACGCTCTCCTTCCTGCCCACCCCGAAGCGGGAGCAGAAGGCGAAGGAGACGCTGGAGATCCTGGCGCCCCTGGCGCACCGCCTGGGCATGAACACGATCAAGTGGGAGTTGGAGGACCTCGCCTTCGGCACGCTGTTCCCGAAGCGGTACGAGGAGATCCTGCGCCTGATCGGGGAGCACCAGCCGCAGCGGGAGTCGCTGCTGCGTCAGGTGACGCAGAAGGTGGGCACCGACCTGAAGGCCGCCAAGATCAAGGCGGAGACGACGGGCCGGCCGAAGCACCTCTACTCGATCTATCAGAAGATGATCGTGCGGGGTCGCGAGTTCAACGACATCTACGACCTGGTCGGGGTGCGGATCCTGGTCGACACGGTGCGCGACTGCTACGCCGCGTTGGGCGTGATCCACGCGAACTGGCAGCCGGTGCCGGGCCGGTTCAAGGACTACATCGCGATGCCCAAGTTCAACATGTACCAGTCGTTGCACACGACGGTCATCGGGCCCACCGGCAAGCCGGTGGAGATGCAGATCCGCACGTACGCGATGCACCGCACCGCCGAGTTCGGCATCGCCGCGCACTGGAAGTACAAGGAGCACAAGGGCACCCAGATCGTCGGCCCGCCGGCGCACATCGACGAGATGACGTGGCTGCGTCAGCTGCTGGACTGGCAGCGGGAGGCGGCCGACCCGAGCGAGTTCCTCGACGCGCTGCGCTTCGACCTGTCGAGCCAGGAGGTGTACGTCTTCACCCCCAAGGGTGACGTCATCCCGCTGCCGACGGGGTCGACGCCGGTGGACTTCGCGTACGCGGTGCACACCGAGGTCGGGCACAAGTGCATCGGGGCGCGGGTCAACGGCAAGCTGGTGCCGCTGGAGTCGACGCTGTCCAACGGCGACGTGATCGAGATCTTCACGTCTAAGTCGGACACGGCCGGCCCGACGCAGGACTGGCTGGGCTTCGTCAAGAGCCCCCGGGCGCGCACGAAGATCCGGCAATACTTCAACAAGGAGCGGCGCGAGGAGGCGATCGAGGCCGGCAAGGACTCGATCGTCAAGGCGATGCGCAAGCAGGGCATGCCGTTGCAGCGGATGCTCACCTCCGACGCGTTGATGTCCATCGCGCGGGACCTGCACCTGGCCGACGTGGCGTCGCTGTACGCGGCGGTCGGCGACAGCCAGGTCTCGGCCCAGTCGGTGGTGCAGAAGCTGATGGCCGCGTACGGGGGCGAGGAGGGCGCGGCGGAGGACATCGCCGAGACCGCCGTGGCCACCCGGCCGCCGCGCAGCCGGCAGAGCAGCGCCGACCCGGGCGTGGTGGTGCGGGGCGTCAGCGACGTCTGGATCAAGCTGGCCCGCTGCTGCACCCCGGTCCCGCCCGACTCGGTCTTCGGGTTCGTGACCCGCTCCGGCGGTGTCAGCGTGCACCGCGACGACTGCGCCAACGCCGAGGACCTGCGGGCCCAGGCCGAGCGGGTGGTCGAGGTCAGCTGGAAGCTCACCTCGGCCTCCACGTTCCTGGTGGCCATCCAGGTGGAGGCCCTCGACCGGCACAAGCTCCTCGCGGACGTCACCCGGGTGCTCTCCGAGGAGCGGGTCAACATCCTCTCGGCGACGGTCACCACCACCCGCGACCGGGTGGCGGTGAGCCGGTTCAGCTTCGAGATGGCCGACCCGAAGCACCTCGGGCACCTGCTGGCCGCCGTCCGCAAGGTCGACGGGGTGTTCGACGCCTACCGGGTCACCTCGGGGTCCTGAGCCGCACAGGGGAAGCGCCGTACCCGCGTCGCACACGGAAAGCGCCCGCCGGCTGTGACCGGCGGGCGCTCCGTGGTGTGGGGGCGGGTCAGCCCTGCGGCTCGCTCATCGTCATCTTCTTGATGACGACCTCCTTCTTGGGGTGGCCGCCGCCGGCCTGCTCGGCGAACGCGCCGTCGTCGCCGGCCTTCGCCACCTCGTTGACGATGTCCATCCCGCCGGTGATGGTGCCGAGCACGGTGTAGGCCGGGTCCAGCGGCGAGTCGCCGTAGACGATGAAGAACTGGCTGCCCGTGCTGCCCGGTTCCTGGGACTTGGCCATCGCGATGACGCCCTCCGGGTACGGCGGGCGCTTGTCGGTCGGCAGGTTCTCCTCGGCCATCCGGTAGCTCGGGCCGCCGGTGCCGTCGGTGTCCCGCCAGCCCTTGCCGGTGGCGCTCGGGTCGCCGCACTGCAGCACCTTGATGCCCTCGGTGACCAGGCGGTGGCACTTGGTGTTGTCGAGGAAGTTCTTGCTCGCCAGGTGGGTGAAGCTCGCGGCGGTGCACGGCGTGGCCGACCGGTCGACCTTGGCGGTGATCGGGCCCAGGTTGGTGTCGAACGTCAGGGTCTGGGTGCCCGTGTTCGGTTGCTGGGCGGCCGGCAGCCCGACGTCCTTGATTTCCTTGGTCCGCTGCTCCTTGGGGACCTCGGTCCAGGCGCACTGCACGAAGCCGGGGGCGGCGGCGGTGTCCTGTTTCTTGTCGTCGTCGCCGCCGATGCTGACGGCGAGCCAGACGGTGCCGGCGACCACGAGCAGCAGGGCCGCTCCGGCCCCGACGATCGCCTGCGTCTGCCGGCGCTTGCGGGCCCTGGCCGCGCGCTCGGCCATCTCCCGCTCGAGCCGGGCGCGCGCCGCCGCGCGCTGCCGCTCTTTGGTGGACGTCACGGTCGATCCTCCTGGACTGTCTCGGGCGCGGCCGGTGCCGCAAAGGCTGTGGGGTTTCGGGGTGAGCCGGGTCAGCCGGCGCTGGGGCTGGCCGCCGCGCCGCTGGGGGCCGGTGCCGGCGCCGTCGTCGGCTCGCCGACGGTGAGACTCTGGATCACCACGTCGGTCTTCGGCTTGACCTTGGCTCCGCTCCCATTGTCCACGGTCGGCAGGGCACCGATCTTCGTGAGCACGTCCAGGCCGCCGGTGACCTTCCCGATCACCGGGTAGGCCGGCTCGTCCGGGTCGAAGTCCTTGAAGAAGACCAGGAACTGGCTGCCGTTGGCGCCCGGCGGGTTGGCGATCATCGCCACCGTGCCCTTCGGGTACGTCGGGGGCTGGTCGGGCGCGGGGCTCGCCGACGGGCTGGCCTCGGGCGTCACCGGGACGTTCTCGTCGTAGAACGAGTACGTCGGGCCGCCCAGCCCGGTGCCGCTCGGGTCGCCGCAGCGCAACGCGCCCTCGGAGGTGATCTCGTGGCACTTGGTGTTGTCGTAGAAGCCCTTGCTGGCCAGGTGGGCGATGCTCGCCCCGGCGCACGGGGCCGACGCGAGGTCGAGCTCGGCGGTGATCGGGGCGCCCTGGTCGGTGGTGACGGTCAGCGCCCGGGTGCCGGCGGTCGGCAGGCCCTGGGTGGCCGGGGTGCCCACGTCCTTGAGGTTGGTGTTGGCGGTGGCGTCCTGCGGCGTCCAGAGGCAGACGTCCTCGGCGGCCGTGTTCTGCTTCGGGTCGTCGTCGAAGGCGCCCAGCGCCCAGGCCGAACCGACCACGATCAGCGCGAGCACCACGGCGGCGCCGACGCCGGCCTGGATCTGCCGCCGGCGTCTGCTCCGGGCGGCCCGTCGCGCCAGCTGCCGGTCGAGCTTGGCCCGCGCCAGTTTGCGCTGCCGGTCCCTGCTGGAAGCCACCCGTGCTCCCCTTCCTCTGCCCTGATGGTCACCGGCGGTCGGCGTAGCGCCCCGTCGGGCGCCACGTGCGCCACGCCACACGCCCGCCAGAGTGTACGGGTAGCGGCTGGGAAAGTGGTGTACGAGGTCCGGGCTGGCTTTATCGGAGTTGCTCACTGGGCCGGTGGGGCCACGGTGACGGGTGGGCCGCCGCAATCCGCTCGCCGCTGCGGCTAGGCTTCCGGTGCAGGGTGGGACAGCAGGGTGAGACAGCTCGACGGAAGGGGAGCGGCGTGCTCGTGGCGAGCTTTCCCGCGGACGCCTTCGGCACCAACTGCTACGTGGTGGCGACCGGGCCGGGGGAGCAGTGCGTGGTGGTCGACCCGGGCATCGGGGTCGTCGACCGGCTCGACGCCGTCCTCGCCGAGCATCGCCTGCACCCCGCCGCCGTGCTGCTCACCCACGGCCACCTCGACCACACGTTCTCCGTCGCGCCGGTCTGCGGCGCGCGGGGCGTCACCGCGTACGTCCACCCGGAGGACCGCGAGCTGCTGGCCGACCCGGGCAAGGGGCTGTCGATGGACCTCCGTGGGCTCTTCGGCGGCCGGCTGCCCTACTCGGAGCCCGACGACGTCGCCGAGCTGACCGACGGCGCGACCCTGGCCCTCGCCGGCCTGGAGATCACCGTCGACCACGCCCCGGGCCATACCGGCGGGTCGGTGCTGTTCCGGCTGCCCGGCGCCGGCTCCCGTTGGGAGGCCGAGCAGGTCTGCCTCTCCGGCGACGTGCTCTTCGCCGGCTCGATCGGCCGCACCGACCTGTGGGGCGGCAGCATGCCCCGGATGCTCACCAGCCTGCGCGACAAGATCCTCCCGCTGGCCGACGACACGGTGGTGCTGCCCGGCCACGGCCCCGCGACCACCATCGGCCGCGAGCGCGCGAGCAACCCGTACCTCATCGAGGTGGCGGCCTCGGGCGACGCGCGCCCGGCCGCACCCGCCCGCGGTCTCTAGGCCGCGCCTCGACCCTTCCCGCGCAGACGGCGCGGGTGCCGAACGGAGCGTCATGAGCAAGCCCACGCCCATCTCCGGCTTCCCCGAGTGGACCCCGGCGCAGCGGATGATCGAGCAGTACGTTCTCGACCGGATCCGCGCCACCTTCGAGCTGTACGGCTTCGCGCCGCTGGAGACCCGCTCGGTCGAGCCCCTCGACCAGCTGCTGCGCAAGGGGGAGACCTCCAAGGAGGTGTACGTGCTGCGCCGGCTCCAGGCCGACGCCGACGGCCCCGCCGGTGACGACTCCCTCGGCCTGCACTTCGACCTGACCGTGCCGTTCGCCCGCTACGTGCTGGAGAACGCCGGCAGGCTCCAGTTCCCGTTCCGCCGCTACCAGATCCAGAAGGTGTGGCGGGGCGAGCGCCCGCAGGAGGGGCGCTACCGGGAGTTCCTCCAGGCCGACATCGACATCGTCGACCGGGACACCCTGCCCGCCCACTACGAGGCCGAGATGCCCCTGGTCATCGGCGACGCGCTGCGCGCGCTGCCGATCCCGCCGGTGACCATCCAGGTCAACAACCGCAAGATCTGCGAGGGGTTCTACCGGGGCATCGGGCTGACCGACCCGGAGGCCGCCCTGCGCGCGGTCGACAAGCTCGACAAGATCGGCCCGGCGAAGGTGGCCGAGCTGCTCGCCGAGACGGCCGGGGCGAGCGAGGCGCAGGCCAGGGCGTGCCTGGCGCTGGCCGAGATCTCCGCCCCCGACGCCTCGTTCGCCGACGCCGTGCGCTCCCTCGGGGTCACCCACCCGCTGCTCGACGAGGGCGTCGCCGAGCTGGTCGCGGTGGTGGAGACCGCCGCCGCGCACTCGCCGGGGCTGTGCGTGGCCGACCTGCGGATCGCGCGCGGGCTGGACTACTACACCGGCACCGTCTACGAGACGTCCCTGGCCGGCTACGAGCGGTTCGGCTCGATCTGCTCCGGCGGCCGGTACGACAACCTGGTCAGCGCCGGCGGCGCGGCCTTCCCCGGGGTGGGCATCTCGATCGGGGTGAGCCGGCTGCTCGGGCTGCTCTTCGGCGCGGGCGCGCTCACCGTGTCCCGCAGCGTGCCGACGTGCGTGCTGGTGGCGGTGACCAGCGAGGAGCGGCGGCCGGCGAGCAACGCGGTCGCCGACACGCTGCGCCGCCGGGGGGTGCCCACGGAGGTGGCGCCGAGCGCGGCGAAGTTCGGCAAGCAGATCAAGTACGCCGAGCGGCGCGGCATCCCGTACGTCTGGTTCCCCGGCGTCGACGGGGCGCCCGACGAGGTGAAGGACATCCGCTCCGGCGAGCAGGTGGCGGCGGCGGCCGGGGAGTGGACCCCGCCCCGGGAGGACCTGTCGCCCCTGGTGAGCTGAGGTGCGACGCCCGGTCGGGTGAGCCGGGACGCGCGGGGCCGGGCGTTACTGGCGCGTACGGCGCGGAGGACCTACGGTGGCGTAAGTTACGCCACCGTAGGGAGAACCTCGTGACCGCACTCAGCCAGACCGCCCTGCTCGTCGAGCTCGAACCCGTCGTGGCGAAGAACCTCGACCGACACCTCTCGATGGCCAAGGAATGGTTTCCGCACGAGTACGTGCCGTGGAGCGAGGGGCGCACCTTCGACGGCCCGCTCGGCGGCGAGGCGTGGTCGCCGTCGGACTCGACGATTCCCGAGATCGCGCGTACCGCGCTGGTCGTGAACCTGCTGACCGAGGACAACCTCCCCTCGTACCACCACCAGATCGCCACCCTGTTCGGCCCGGACGGGGCGTGGGGGACGTGGGTGGGTCGGTGGACCGCCGAGGAGGGCCGGCACGGCACCGCCATCCGCGACTACCTGACGGTGACCCGGGCGGTGGACCCGGTGGCGCTGGAGCGGGCCCGGATGGTGCACATGACCGCCGGCTACACCAACTCCCACGACGACTCGATGCTGCGCTCGCTGGCGTACGTGTCGTTCCAGGAGCTGGCCACCCGGATCTCGCACCGCAACACGGGCCGGGTGACCGGCGACCCGGCCTGCGAGGCGCTGCTGGCCCGCGTCGCCGCCGACGAGAACCTGCACATGGTCTTCTACCGCAACCTGCTCGCCGCCGCCCTGGAGGTGGCCCCGAGCCAGGCGATGCGGGCGATCGCCGACGTCCTCGCCGACTTCCAGATGCCCGGCGTGGGCATCGAGGGCTTCGCCCGCAAGTCGGTGGCGATCGCCCTGGCCGGCATCTACGACCTGCGTCAGCACCGCGACGAGGTGGTCGTCCCCGTGCTGCGTCAGTGGGACGTGTTCAACGTGACCGGCCTGGACGCCGACGGCGAGGCTGCCCGCGACCAGATCGCCGCCCACCTGGACACGCTCCAGGTCCACGCGTCCCGCTTCGAGGAGAAGCGCGCCGCCCGCGCCGCCCGCCTGGCCGCCGCCCGCTGACCTCACCCCCACCCCCCACCCCCGATCTTGCAGTTGGGGCCCCGGCGAAAGGGGCATGACGCCCGTCGCGGGGGCCGAAAGTGCAAGATCGCGGGGGTGTGGGGAGGGGAGGGGGTGGGGGGCTGGGGAAATTGGGGGTACGTCGAGCGCGCTGATCGACTTTGGTGGTGCGATGTTGCGAACTCGTGTCGGTCGTAGCTCGGGTGACACAGGGCGAAGTCGGGTCTTGCCAGTGAATCTAAGTATGTGAATACTTCAGTTCACTCGGCCGGTTCACCCCAGCTCCGGCCGGGTGGTCCTCGGGTCCGTCACCCCCGGCGTGACCCGTCACCCCCTTCCGGGAGGTTGTTACATGCGACCCACGAGGTCATCGCTCCTCCGCGCCGTGTCCATCGCCGCAGCCGGCACCCTGGTCGCCACCGCGCTGATCGGCGCACCCGTCCAGGCCGCCCCCGCCGCCTCGCCCGACGCCGCGGCCGGCCTGGCCGAGCGGCTCGGTGACCGCTCCGCCGGCACGTACGCCGACGCCAGCGGCAAGATGGTCGTCACCGTGACCGACGCCGCCGCCGCCCGCCAGGTCCGCGCCTCCGGCGCCACCCCGAAGCTCGTCAAGCGGGGCGCCGCCGAGCTCAACCGGGCCACCGCCGAGCTGGAGCGCTCCGCGAAGATCCCGGGCACCGCCTGGTGGACCGACCCGGCCAGCAACCAGGTCGTCGTCTCCGTCGACAGCACCGTCACCGGCGCCAAGCTGGAGCGCGTGCAGGCCGCCGCCGCCCGGACCGGCGGCGCCGTCCGCATCGAGGCCGAGGCCGGCGTGCTGAGCACCCGCATCTCCGGCGGCCAGGCGATCTACGCGGCCGGCGGCGGTCGCTGCTCGCTCGGCTTCAACGTGCGCAGCAGCTCCGGCGTCACCTACTTCCTGACCGCCGGGCACTGCACCAACATCGCCTCGACCTGGTACTCGAACTCGGCCCAGACCAGCACCCTGGGCACCCGCGCCGGCACCAGCTTCCCGGGCAACGACTACGGCATCGTCCGGCACAGCAACTCCGCCAACGCGACCGGCAACGTCTCCCTCTACAACGGCAGCTACCGGGACGTCACCGGCGCGGCCAACGCGTACGTCGGCCAGAGCGTGCAGCGCTCCGGCAGCACCACCGGCCTGCGCAGCGGCTCGGTCCAGGCGCTCAACGCCACCGTGAACTACGCCGAGGGCTCCGTCTCCGGCCTGATCCGCACCAACGTCTGCGCCGAGCCGGGCGACAGCGGCGGCTCGCTGTTCAGCGGCAGCAGCGCCGTCGGCCTCACCTCCGGCGGCAGCGGCAACTGCACCCGCGGCGGCACCACCTACTTCCAGCCGGTCACCGAGCCGCTCAGCGTCTACGGCGTCAGCATCATCTGATCCACCACCACCCTCCGCGAAGCGGGTCGCCGGCCTCCGGCGGCCCGCTTCGGGCGTACCCGGGACCCGGCGTAGCCGGAAAGGGCCGGGACCGGCGGCCCGGTCGGGCGTGATCCGCGCGAGGATCGACTGGGCCGGCCGAACCGGGGTACGTTGCGCCCGGTGAGCGCCACACCGCCCCCCGCCCCGCCCGCGTCGGCCTGGGCCCCGCTGCGCCTCGCCGCGTTCCGCAGCCTGTGGCTGGCCGTGCTGGCCAGCAACGTCGGCACCTGGATGCAGACCGTCGGCGCCCAGTGGCTGCTGGTCGACCAACCCAACGCCCCCACCCTGGTCGCCCTGGTGCAGACCGCGAGCATGCTGCCGGTGCTGCTGCTGGCCCTGCCCGCCGGGGCGCTCGCCGACACCCTCGACCGGCGCCGGCTGCTGATCGGCGTGCAGTGCTTCCTGGCCGCCGTGGGGGTGCTGCTGACCGCGCTCACCGCCGCCGACCGGATGCCGCCGGCCCTGCTGCTCACCCTCACCTTCGCCTCGGCGTCGGCCAGGCGCTCACCCTGCCCGCCTGGCAGGCCGTGATTCCCGAACTGGTGCCCCGCGCGCAGCTCGTCAGCGCCTCCGCCCTCGGCTCGGTCAGCGTCAACCTGGCCCGCTCCGTCGGCCCGGCGGTGGCCGGCGTGCTGGTCGCCCAGGCCGGGGCGGCCATGGCCGTCGCCGCGCTCACCGTGCCGCTGTGGCCGCTGCGCGACACCCGCGGGGTCGACCGGGACCCGGCCGTCTACTGGCCCGAGCCGCACCTGCGCCAGCACGGCGGCCGGCTCACCGGCGCGGATCGGGCGGCGGAGGAACGGGCGAGGGCGCTCACCGAGGGCGAGGTCCGCGTCACCCATCTCCTCCCCGCCGACGAGGTGTGAGCCGCGGGTCAGCGCCGGTGGCGGTGCGCCGTGGGTCAGCGCCGGCTCAGCCACCCGGCGACCAGCAACGGGCAGAGCGCCTCCGCGCCGGCGGCCACCCGCTCGGCCAGGCCCACCCGGTCGCCGCCGGTGGCCAGCTCGACTGCGAACCAGGCCACCGGCACCAGCAGCCCCACCGCCAGCGCCGCCCAGGCGGCCCGTCCTCGGGCGTACCCGTCCGGGGCGGACCGGGCCCGGCGGTCCGGGTCGCGGCCCGCCGGCCGGGGCGTGTCGCGGCGTCGATGGTCGGCCTGTCGCGGCTCCCCGGGTCGTGGCCCGTCGGCGATCGGCTGCGGTTCGGCCTCGCGTGGCCCGTGGCCGGCGGGGGCGAGCACCGGCCAGAGGGCCAGCGCACCGAACGCGACGGCGGCGGCGAGCGCGTGCGGCACCGAGTCGCCGTCGGCCGGCAGCGGAAACGCCGCCACCGCGAGCGTGGCGACCCCGCCCAGCGCGAGCAGCGCCCGACCCCCGGCTGCCAGCGGGCGCAACCCGGCGGCGGTCACGCAGTGGCACAGGCCGAGACCGACGAGGCCGAGCGTCATGATCCACCGGTCGGCCGCGCCGACGGCCGCGAGCGCGCTGATCGTCCCGGAGACCTGGTCGAACCCGCCGGGCTGCCGGGCCGCGCCGAGGAGCCAGCCGCCGACCAGGAACACCGGCGCGGCGCCGGCGGAGAGCAGGGCCCATGGGGGTACGGCACGCATCCGCACACCGTACGCGGCGCGCCCCGCCAGCGCGTTGGCGGCGCGGGACGTGTTAGCAGGGGCCCCTGTACGACAGAAAGCGATAACAAGGGGCCCTTCCTTACCCCCCAGCCGCGCCCGGTGACGGCGGGGGGCGGGGCGCCCTGACAGAATGCGAGGGCAGACCGATCGCAGACGATGAGGGAGACGCAAGCCGTGATCCGTACCCATGACGCCGGCAGCCTGCGCGCGACGGACGCCGGCACCACGGTGACGCTCGCCGGGTGGGTCGCCCGCCGGCGTGACCACGGCGGTGTCATCTTCGTCGACCTGCGCGACGCCTCGGGCGTCGTGCAGGTGGTCTTCCGCGAGGAGGACGCCCACGCGCTGCGCAACGAGTTCTGCGTGAAGGTGACCGGCGAGGTGACCCGCCGCCCCGGGGGCAACGAGAACCCGGAGCTGTCCACCGGCGATATCGAGGTGACCGCCAGCGCGCTGGAGGTGCTCTCGGAGGCCGCGCCGCTGCCGCTGCCCGTCGACGACCAGGTCGAGGCCGGCGACGACATCCGGCTCAGGTACCGCTACCTGGACCTGCGCCGGGGCGGCCCGGCGAGGGCGATGCGGCTGCGGTCGCGGGCCAACCAGCTCGCCCGGGGCGTGCTGCACGAGCGCGACTTCCTGGAGATCGAGACGCCGACGCTGACCCGGTCCACCCCGGAGGGCGCGCGCGACTTCCTGGTCCCGGTGCGGCTCCAGCCGGGCAGCTGGTACGCGCTGCCGCAGTCCCCGCAGCTGTTCAAGCAGCTGCTGATGGTCGGCGGCATGGAGCGTTACTACCAGATCGCCCGCTGCTACCGCGACGAGGACTTCCGCGCCGACCGGCAGCCGGAGTTCACCCAGCTCGACATCGAGATGTCCTTCGTCACCGAGGACGACGTGATCGACCTCGGTGAGGCGATCGTGGCGGCGCTCTGGTCGGACCTGGCCGGCCACGAGATCTCCCGGCCGATCCCGCGCATCACCTGGCACGACGCGATGGCCCGGTACGGCTCCGACAAGCCGGACCTGCGCTACGGCGTGGAGCTGACCGAGCTGACGGACTACCTGCGCGGCACGGCGTTCCGGGTGTTCGCCGGGGCGATCGACGCGGGCGGGTACGTGGGTGCCGTCGTCATGCCGGGCGGCGCGGGCCAGACCCGCAAGGAGCTGGACGGCTGGCAGGACTGGGCGAAGGCGCGCGGCGCGAAGGGCCTGGCGTACGTGGTGCTCGACGCGGAGACCGGCGCGGCGCGCGGCCCAGTCGCGAAGAACCTCTCCGAGGAGCATCTGGCGGGGCTGGCCGACGCGGTGGGCGCGAAGCCGGGCGACGCGGTCTTCTTCGCCGCGAGCGTCGAGGCGCGGGAGGCGCAGGAGCTGCTGGGCGCGGCCCGGATCGAGATCGCCAAGCGGGCGAAGCTGGTCGACGAGAGCGCGTGGGCGTTCTGCTGGGTGGTCGACGCGCCGATGTTCGAGCGGACCTCGGACGAAGCCGGCGGGGCGGGCGGTTGGACGGCGGTGCACCACCCGTTCACCTCGCCGAACGCCGAGTGGGTGGACCGCTTCGAGGAGGCGCCGGACCGGGCGCTGGCGTACGCGTACGACATCGTCTGCAACGGCAACGAGATCGGCGGCGGCTCGATCCGTATCCACCGGGGCGACGTGCAGCAGCGGGTCTTCGACCTGCTCGGCATCACCCCGGAAGAGGCGCAGGACAAGTTCGGCTTCCTGCTGGAGGCGTTCAAGTACGGCGCCCCGCCGCACGGCGGCATCGCGTTCGGCTGGGACCGGGTCTGCATGCTGCTGGCCGGTGCGGACTCGATCCGCGAGGTGATCGCGTTCCCGAAGACCCGGGGCGGCTTCGACCCGTTGACGGGCGCGCCGACGCCGATCACCGCCCAGCAGCGCGCCGAGGCGGGCATCGACGCCAAGCCGAAGGCCCCGACCGGCGCGCACACGGGCACCGCCGGCCCGGCCGCCCCGGTGGCCGATCCGGTCTGAGGCGACCAGCGATTCCGGCGGGCGGCCCGACGGTGGCCGTCCGCCGGGCCCGGGGAGGAACGGGGGCGACGTGACGCTGCTCGTGGTGGGTGCCAGCGGGTACCTCGGCGGCGAGGTGTGCCGGCGGGCCGTCGCGGCGGGGGAGCGCGTGGTCGGCACGTACCACGCCAACCCCGTCGAGCTGGCCGGCGTCGAGGTGCGTCGGCTCGACGTGACCGACCGGGCCGCCGTGCGCGCGCTGGTCGCGGCGGTGCGGCCCGCCGCCGTGGTGAGCACCCCCTACCGGTACGACGACTGGACGGTCACCGCCGACGGCGCGGCGAACGTGGCGTACGCCGCCGCGCAGGCGGGGGCGCGGCTCGTGCACCTGTCCAGCGACGCGCTGCACGCCGGCCGACCCGAGCCGTACGCCGACGACGACCCGCCGACCCCGGTGTTCGCGTACGGGGCGGCGAAGGCGGCGGCGGAGACCGCAGTGCGGGCGATCGACCCTCAGGCGGCGCTGGTGCGTACCTCGTTGATCGTGGGCGACGAGCGGAGCAAGCAGATCCGGCTCTGCCTGGACGCCCTCGCCGGCCGCACAGCCCTGTTCACCGACGAGGTCCGCTGCCCGGTCGACGTGGGCGATTTGGCCGCCGCCGTCCTGGAGTTGACGGCGGGGGACCACGCCGGGCTACTCAACGTGGCCGGCCCGGAGGGGGTCAGCCGCGCCGAGCTGGGGCTCCTGGTGGCCCGGCGGTTCGGGCTCGACCCGGGCGGCCTGCGGACCGCCACGAGCGCCGCGTCGGGCCTGGCCCGCCCCATCGAGGTACGTCTCGACAGCTCCCGCGCCGCCGGCCTGCTGCGTACCCGCCTGCGCGGCGTGTACGAGCTGCTCGGCTGAACCGTCCCGTCGGATCCCCAACTCTGCACAGAAGTTGTGCATAGCTTCTGTGCACAGTTATTGTGCATCGCATGGAGAACACTTCGGCGAACGAGGAGGCGCGGTCCGTGCCGCGCGCCGTCCGGCTCGACCACCGGCAGGTGCGGGTGCTCGCGCAGCCCCTACGCATGCGCCTCGTCGGGGCGCTGCGGGTGAAGGGCCCGGCCACCGCCACCGACCTCGCCCAGGTGCTCGGCACCAACACCGGCGCGACCAGCTACCACCTGCGTCAGCTCGCCGAGGTCGGCCTCGTCGTGGAGGACCCGGAGCTGGGCACCGGGCGGCAACGCTACTGGCGCGCCGCCCACCAGGTGACCCAGTGGGAGGCCAGCGACTACGACGACGACCCGGACGCCCGGGCCGCGATCGAGTGGATCGAAGCGGACCAGGTTCGCTACCTGGTGCAACACGCCGAGCAGTGGTTCGCCCGGCGGCACGAGTGGTCGCCGGCCTGGCGCGACGCGTTGGGCATGGGCGACGTGTTCATGACGATCCCGCCCGAGCGCCTCCAAGCGCTCAAGGACGAACTCTGGGCGGTCTTCGAGCGCTACCGCGCGGAGGCCGACCCCGCCGAGCCGGGTGCCGAGCAGGTGCAGATCTACCTGGCCGCCTACCCGATGCTGGCCGAGCTGCGGCTCGCCGCCCCGATCCTCGCCACCCCGATCCTCGACGCCCCGCTTCCCGACGAGGACAAGCCGTGACCGCTCTGACCGTACGCCAGATCCATGTCCGCTACCTCGTCCTGTACGGCCTGCGTTGGCTGCCGGGCGGCCTGATGATCCCGGTGATGATCCTGCTGATGCAGCAGCGCGGGATGTCGCTGTCCCAGATCGGCCTGGCCGGCATCGCGCAGGGCCTGATCGTCCTCGCGTTGGAGCTGCCGACCGGCGGGCTCGCCGACGCGCTCGGCCGCAAGCCGGTGCTCGCCGTCGCCTGGGCTGTCGGCCTCGTCTCCTTCGCCGTCTTCGCCGTGGCGCAGTCGTTCTGGCTGTTCTTCCTGGCCTGGGGGTTGCAGGGCGTCTACCGCGCACTCGACAGCGGCCCGCTGGAATCCTGGTACGTCGACGCCACCCTCGCCGCCGACCCCGACGCCGAGTACGAGCGCGGCCTCGGCCACGCCGGCACCGTCATCGGCCTCGCCATCGGCGCGGGCGCGCTGCTCAGCGGCGGCCTCGTCGCCCTTGGCCCGGTCGGGCCGGTCAGCGCGCTGACCCTGCCGGTGCTGGCCGCCATCGTGCTGCAGGCCGTGCTGCTGGTCGCGTTGCTGGTCCTGCTGCGCGAGGCACGCACCGCCCGGGGGCCCGCCGCGCTGCGTGCCTCGGTGGCGGCGGCACCCCGGATGGTCGGGCAGGCGGTCGGCCTGCTGCGCCGCTCCCGGGTGCTGCTCGCGCTGGTCGCGGTCGAGCTGTTCTGGGGCTTCGGCATGGTCACCTTCGAGACGCTGCTGCCCGTGCGCCTCGCCGAGGTGGTCGGCGACGCCGACCGGGCCGCTGCGCTGCTCGGCCCGGCCAGCTCGGCGGCCTGGCTGGCCAACGCCCTCGGCGCCGCGCTCATCCCCGTCCTGTCGCGCCGGATCGGGGCCGCGCCGGCCGCCGGGCTGCTGCGGGTTCTGCAGGGCGTGACCGTGGTCGGCATGGGCCTGCTCGCCGGCCCGGTCGGCGTGATCGTCGCCTACCTGGCCTGCTATGCCGTGCACGGCGCGTCGAACCCGCTGCACATGGGGCTGCTGCACCGCCAGGTCGACGGCCCGTACCGCACCAGCGTGCTCTCCCTCAACTCGATGATGGCCCAGCCGGCCGGGGCGCTCGGCGCGCTCACGCTGACCACCCTCGCCGAGCGCACCAGCGTCGGCGCGGCGATGCTGGTCGGCGCGGTGGTGCTCGCCGCCGCCGCACCGTTGTACCTGCCCGCCTGGCGGGCCGGTCGCACCCCCGCCGCCCTGGCTCCCGCCGCACCCGCACCCGCCGATCCCGCACCCGCCGATCCCGCGGCCTCCGCTCCCGATGCCTCCGCGGTCAGGCGGTGAGAAGGGGACCCTTCTCTACCGTAGGCGTCGACAAGGGGCCCTTCCTTGCACCGCAGGCGAGCGGTCGGTGACCCACCGTCGCCACGGCGAACCCGATCCACGGTGGAGATTGGCGATCGGACCGATTGGGTACCTCACACGGCGACCTACTGGGAACCCCTACCGGAGGACCGACATGCTCGCTATTCTCGCGGCCATCGTCTTCGGCTTCGCTCTGCTGCTCGACCTGCTCGACACCAACTTCGGCGCGCCGGACCTGTTCAACGTGCACACCCTGCTGATGCTCGGCCTGTTGCTGCTCTCCCTCCACCTGGCGGGGGTGGGCAGCGGCCCGCGCGGCGGTGGCCGCTGGTACCGGGGCCGCCGCCCCGGCCGTGGCTGACCGTAATCGATCTGATCGGGCCGGGCCCGCGCCGCAGTTCCGGCGCGGCGGGCCCGGCCCGGTACTGTCTTCGTGATGGAGTCCGACGCTCTCTTCTCCCTCGGTGCACCCGCCGGGGCGCCCGGCGCCCCCGCGGGTGCCGTCGGCGTTGACGGCTTCACCCCCGTGGCGGCCGACTCGCCGCTTCCCGTCCGGATGCGCCCGGCCAGCATCGACGAGCTGGTGGGGCAGGGGCACCTGCTTGCCCCGGGCGCGCCGCTGCGCCAGCTCGTCGGCGGCGCCACCCCGATGTCGGTGATCCTCTGGGGGCCGCCCGGCTGCGGGAAGACCACGATCGCCCACCTGGTGGCCCACGCCACCGACCGCCGCTTCGTGGCCATGTCGGCGCTCACCGCCGGGGTCAAGGACGTCCGGGCGGTGATCGACACCGCCCGCCGGCAGCGCCGCTCCGGCGGCCCGCAGACGGTCCTCTTCATCGACGAGGTGCACCGGTTCAGCAAGACCCAGCAGGACTCGCTGCTCGCCGCGGTGGAGGACCGGACGGTCACCCTGCTCGCGGCCACCACGGAGAACCCGTACTTCTCGGTCATCTCGCCGCTGCTGTCGCGGTGCGTGCTGCTCACCCTCCAGCCCCTGGACGACGCGGCCGTGCGCGGCCTGCTGCGCCGCGCGGTCACCGACGCGCGCGGCCTCGCCGGCGCGTTCACCCTCCAGCCCGACGCCGAGGACCACCTCGTACGCCTCGCCGGCGGCGACGTGCGTAAGGCCCTCACCGCCCTGGAGGCGGCGGCGGCCTCGGCGGCGGCGCTGGGCGTCGACCGGATCGACCTGGCCACCGCCGAGCAGGCGGTGGACGTCGCGGCGGTGCGCTACGACCGGGCCGGCGATGCCCACTACGACGTCACCAGCGCCTTCATCAAGAGCATGCGCGGCTCCGACGTCGACGCGGCGCTGCACTGGCTGGCCCGGATGCTGGTGGCCGGCGAGGACGCCCGGTTCATCGCCCGCCGCCTGGTCATCTTCGCCAGCGAGGACGTCGGGATGGCCGATCCGGGCGCGTTGGGCGTGGCCACCGCCGCCGCGCACGCCGTGGAGTTCGTCGGCCTGCCCGAGGCGCAGCTCAACCTCGCCCAGGCCGTGATCCATCTGGCCACCGCGCCGAAGTCCAACTCGGCGACCACCGCGATCGGGGCCGCCACGGCCGACGTCCGCGCCGGCCAAGGCGGGCCGGTGCCGCGCGGCCTGCGCGACGCCCACTACTCCGGCGCGCGAGGGCTCGGCCACGGCACGGGCTACCGCTACCCGCACGACGACCCCCGCGGGGTGGTCACCCAGCAGTACGCTCCCGACGATCTCGTCGGGGCCGACTACTACCGTCCCAGCGGGCACGGTGCGGAGCGGGCGGTGGCCGCCCGGCTGCCGCTGCTGCGCCGGATCGTCCGGGGGCTGCCTGCCCCGGTGCGTCCGGACGATCCGGCCCTGCCGGGGAACGGCCGCCACCCGTCGGGCAACGGGCACGCCAGCGCGGCGGACGAGGACGGCACGGGCGCCGTCGGGGAGGGTCAGCAGTGAGATCCCGTGGTTCGGAGCGACCGGAGGACGGCCCCGACGAGCGGCGCGAGCCGCGCGCCAAGGGGCGCCGGTGGGGCCGGGGCCGACCCGACAGCGAGCCCGAGGAGCCGGTGGCCGGCGAGGAGTTCGGCTGGATCGACGACCTGCGCTCCGCCAAGCGGCAGCGCGGCGAGTTGGGGCCGGACGGCGGGGCGCCGGGACAGGCCCCGCCGCCCGACCCGCAGTCGCGGCGCGCTCCGACCGAGCCCCCGGCGGGGGTCCCGGTGCATGGCGGTGAACCCGGTCCGGCGCGTCCGCGACCGGTCGACGGTCCGTGGCCCGGCTCGCCGCAGCCGGGCCGTCGCCCCGGGCCCGCCGAGCCGCCCCGCCCGCCGCAGGCCGCGCCGCAGCCGCCGAACCGCCTGCCGCAGGGCCCCCACCAGCCGTCCCACCAGCCGCCCCACCCGCCGCACGGCTCGGCGGAGCCGCCCCAGGCGGCCCGCCCGCCGCAGGGCCCCTCGCAGCTGCCGGCCCAGCTGCCGGCTGGGCCGATGCCGGGCCCGGCCCAGTCGCCGGCCCCACCCCGTCCGGCGGGTCAGCCGTCCGGGCCGCCGTACCCGGCGGGTCAGCCCGCGCGGGCCCCGTACCCGGCGGACGCCGTGCCCCGGCGCCCGCGCGACGACGGCGAACCGTCCGGCGGACTACCCCGAGCGGCGGCACCGGCCGGGCCGGCGGGCCCCTCCGCCGAGCGGGCCGGCGGGCCGCCGCCGCCGAGCTCCGGGGCACCCGGGCAGCGCCCCCGCCCGCTGGGCCCACCTGGGGCGCCCACGGCCCCGCCCGCACGTGGTGGCCAGCCCCCCACCGGTGGCTGGCCGGTCGTCCCCGCCCCGCCACCCCCCGCCGGCCGGGCCGTCAGTCCGCCACCTCCCGCCGGCCGGGCCGCCGCCCCGCCACCCCCCGCCGGCCGGGCCGTCAGTCCGCCACCTCCCGCCGGCCGGGCCGTGGCCCCGCCGCACCGCGCCACGCCGGCTCCCGCCGGCCCGCCCTACCCGGCACCGACGGGGACCGTCGACGGTCCCCGTCGCGAGCCGACGGGCGAGCGCCCCAGTTCCGCCGCACCCGCCGTACCCGCCACGGACGAGCCGACGGGTCGTGGCACCGCCGGGCCGGTTGCGCCCGCGCCCGGTTCGGCCGGTCGCCGGCGGGCCGCCGAGCCGCAGCCGCCGGTCGTCCCGCTCAGCGGCAACGCCCCTGAGGTGCCCGGGGTGCCGAACGGTCCCACCGGCGTGGATCCGGCCGTCGCCCAGGGGCCGGCGGCCACCGGCCAGGAGCCCGGTGGCCGCCGCCGGGCCCGGCCCGAGGCGGACCCGGGCGGGGCGGCACCGCGACGCCCGGCCGGCCCCGTCGACGCCGGGTTCCCCGGCCCCGCCGAGCGGGGTGGCCCCCCGCAGGGCCGCGGCGACCGGCCGCAGCGTCCGGCGGAGTGGTTGCGCCAGGCAGGTCGCGGCACGCACACCGACGCCGCGATGCCGATGGTCAACCGGGCGGCCGTGCCGTCCCCGCCGCCGGGCGCCGTGCCGCCGGCCGGCGAATCGGCTTACTGGCCCGGCGACGGCGGCCGGGGAGCCGGTGCGCAGCACGGCGCCGGCGCTGGGCCGGTCGGCCCCGGGGGCAGGACCCGGCCCGCCGCCGCGCCCGTCGACCCGGCGGAGGAACCGGTCCCACTGCCCACCGGCCGGGCGGCAGCTCCGTCCCGTCCGCAGGTGGCGGGCCCACGCACCGGCGAGCCCCGTCCGCCGGCAGATCCTCGTGCGGGTGGCCCGCGTCCGGCGGCGGATCCGCGTACGGGCGAGCCGCGTCCGCCGGCGGTGGACCCGCGTACCGGGGAGGTGCGTCCGCCGTTGCCCGAGGAGCACCGCCCGCAGGCCCCGCCTGTCGGGTCCGGCCCGCGCGCCGGTGCCGGCCCCCGCTCCACCCAGGAGCCCCGGTCCGGGGCTGCCACCGGCCACCGGCCCGCTGGATCCGTCCCCGAGCCCGGGCCGACCGCCCGGGCATCGGCGGCACCCACCGCGCCCGGTCGAGCCACCCCGCCCGGCGGTCCCGCCGGCCGGGCCGCTGCGGCGCCCGGGGTCGCCGGCCCGGTCAACCCGCCGGGGGGCCCTGCCGGCCGGGCCGTACCTCCGTCCGGTCCCGCCGGCCGCGCGACGCCGCCGGGGGGCCCCGCCGGCCGGGCCGTGCCGCCCGGTGCCCCGACCGCCGGTCCTCACCAGCCCGGCGTGGCGCGGGCGGTTGTTCCGCCCGGTCGCGCCGGCGAGCGGCCAGCCGACCACGCCGGCGGCCGCGCGGCACCGCCGCAGCGTGACCCCGGCAGCGCGGCACCGGCGCAGCACGACCCCGGACCCTCGGCGCCCCCGCAGCAGGGTGGACCGGAGCCGACCGGTGGTACGGCGTCGCCGGCCCGCCCCGACCAGCCGCCCGTGGTGGCCCGGGCCGCCGCCGTGGTGCCGGCCACCGACGCGCCCCCTTCCCGGCTCGGCCCGGAGGCGCACCGGCCCGGCTTGGAGGCGCACCGGCTCGGCCCGGGCCCCGCGCCCCGTCCGGGCAGCGACGCCCCCGCCGGGGCGGAGCAGTTGCGCCGGGCCGCGAACGCGGACGACCCGGACGAGGGGGACGAGGCGGAGTCTGGCGGCCTGAGCGGAGCCCGGTCAGAGCTGCGGCGACAGATGCGGGAGCGCCGTCGGCTGCGGATGGGCGTGCTCGCGCTGGTCAGCGTGGTGCTGCTGGGCGCCCTGCCGCTCTACTTCGGCATCCGTACGCTGAGCCGCGACCCGGTCTTCGACACCCTGGACGGGCTGAAGGTGCCCGGCTGGGCGGCCACGAAGACCGTCGACAACGTCAGCGGCAGCCGTTGGTGCGTGGAGGAGTGCCGGCTGCGCGAGCGCACCGTGGAGTCGCAGCGGCCGGTCGAGGAGACGGCGCAGGCCTACGAACGCGCCCTGACCGAGTCCGGCTGGCAGCCGTGGCAGGTCACCCGTTGCCCGGAGCAGCCGGCGAAGGGCGACTACACCTGCTGGCGTCGCGACGAGCTGACCCTCGACCTGTGGGTACGCGAGCCGACCTGCGTTCCGCCGCCGATCGACGGGGAACCCGCGCCGACGTCACTGGCCACGCCCCCCGCAGCGGGGGAGTGCAATGGGTCGTTGGTGTCGGTGAAGGTCCGCAACGCCATCGACGACGAGCGGACCCGGCCACAGCCGAGCACCGACCCGTCGCTCACCGGCGAGGATCCCTTCCCGACCCTGAGCGAGGATCCGCTCGGCGAGCTGACGCCGACACCCTCACCGTCGTGAGCCGGATTTCATCACTGACGGTAGGGTCTGGGGCTGGCAGGCCCGCCTGCCCCCGCTGACCCGGGTTGGGTCGCCGAACGACGGTGTGGGTATGACGGTCGCGCGTTGCGGGGCGTCGGGCCCCGGAACTCTGGTTGAGGAGGACATGCGTGGATGGTGGACAGGTCGCTGCGCTGATCGCGGCCGGCGCGTTCCTGATGCTGGTGCTCGTGCTGGCGGTGCCGATCCTGCGCCTGCGGCACACCGTGGACGCCACGACCCGGATGATCAACGACCTCAACGACCGCACCGCGCCCCTGCTCGGTGACGTCAACACCACGGTGAAGAACGTCAACACCGCGCTGGAGCAGGTGCAGGTCTCGCTGGACGGGGTCAACCTCCAGCTGGCCAAGGTGGACACCATGACCACCCACGCCCAGAACGTCACCGCGAACGTGGCGAACCTGGCCACCGTGGTCTCCGCCGCCGCCGCGAACCCGCTGGTGAAGGTGGCCGCGTTCGGCTTCGGCGTGCGCCGGGCCGCCGCCGCCCGCCGGCACGCCGAGACCGAGCGCGAGGTGCGCGACACCATCAAGCAGCAGCGCCGCGCCGCCAAGCACGGCGACGGCTGAGCCGGCCGGCGACGGAGGGATGAGATCATGAAGCGCCTGTTCTGGCTGGGCATCGGGCTGGCCGTCGGCGTGGTGGTGGTGCGCAAGGCGACCCGCGCCGCGCAGGCGTACACGCCGGCCGGCATCGCCGGCGGCCTGTCGCAATCCGCTGGCGGTCTGGTGGAGTCGCTGCGTAGCTTCGTGGAGGACGTGCGGGTCGGGATGGCCGAGCGCGAGCAGGAGATCCGCGAGGCGTTCGCCCGGGGTGAGGCGTTCGACGACCAGTTCGCCGAGCTGCGGGAAGACCCGCGCATCGGCGACCGAGAGATCTTTCCGGAGGAGCACCAGCGATGAAGACGGCGGAGATCAAGCGGCGGTATCTCGCCCACTTCGAGGCGAACGGCCATGCCGTGGTGCCGTCCGCCCCGCTGCCCGCCATCAGCGACCCGAACCTGCTGTTCGTCAACGCGGGCATGGTGCAGTTCGTCCCCTACTTCCTGGGGCAGCACACCCCGCCCTACTCCCGGGCGGTCAGCGTGCAGAAGTGCATCCGCACCCCGGACATCGACGAGGTCGGCAAGACCAGCAGGCACGGCACGTTCTTCCAGATGAACGGCAACTTCTCCTTCGGCGACTACTTCAAGGCCGGGGCGATCCCGCTGGCCTGGGACCTGGTCACCAGGTCGGTCGCCGAGGGCGGCTTCGGGCTGGACCCGGAGCGGATCTGGGCGACGGTCTACCTCGACGACGACGAGGCGGCCGAGATCTGGCGTTCCGTCGGCATGCCGGCCGAGCGGATCGTCCGGCGGGGCAAGAAGGACAACTTCTGGTCGATGGGCATTCCCGGCCCGGCCGGTCCGTGTTCGGAGCTGTACTACGACCGGGGCCCCGAGTACGGGCGCGAGGGCGGCCCGGAGGTCGACGAGGACCGCTACCTGGAGTTCTGGAACCTCGTCTTCATGCAGTTCCAGATCGACGACGTGACGAGCAAGGAAGACTTCCGGATCGTCGGCGACCTGCCGAAGAAGAACATCGACACCGGCATGGGCCTGGAGCGGATGGCGTCCCTGCTCCAAGGCGTCGACAACCTCTACGAGATCGACGAGGTCCGGCCGATCCTGGCGCGCGCCGCCGAGTTGACCGGCAAGCGGTACGGTGCGCACTCCGGCCATGTGGCCGCCGAGTCGCACCCCGACGACGTGCGGCTGCGGGTGATCGCCGACCACGTGCGTACCGCGCTGATGCTGATCGGCGACGGGGTCACCCCGAGCAACGAGGGGCGCGGCTACGTGCTGCGCCGCATCATGCGCCGCGCGATCCGGGCGGTGCGGCTGCTGGGCTGGCAGGATCGGGCGCTGCCCGAGCTGCTGCCGGTGGCGCGGGACTGCATGGCCCCGTCGTACCCGGAGCTGGCGGCCGAGTTCGACCGGATCTCGCAGTACGCGTACGCCGAGGAGGATGCCTTCCTGGCGACGCTGCGCGCCGGGACGACGATCCTGGACACGGCGATCGCCGAGACCAAGTCGGCGGGGAAGCCGGCGCTGTCGGGCGACAAGGCGTTCCAGCTGCACGACACCTACGGCTTCCCGATCGACCTGACCCTGGAGATCGCGGCCGAGCAGGGCCTCGCGGTCGACGCCGACGGGTTCCGCCGGCTGATGGCCGACCAGCGCAACCGGGCCAAGGCCGACGCGCGGGCGCGCAAGACCGGGCACACCGACCTGTCGGCGTACCGGTCGGTGCTGGACGCGGGCGGGCCGGTGGAGTTCACCGGCTACACGGAGCTGACCCGGGAGTCCCGGGTCCGCGCCGTGCTCGCCGGCGGCGACCAGGTCGGCGCAGCCGTCGAGGGCGACACGGTCGAGCTGGTGCTCGACACCACCCCCTTCTACGCGGAGGGCGGCGGCCAGCAGCCCGACCAGGGCCTGATCACCGTCGGCGGCGGCCAGGTCGAGGTCTTCGACGTGCAGCAGCCGGTGCCGGGCCTGATCGTGCACCGCGCCCGGGTGATCCGGGGCGAGGTGCGCGCCGGCGAGAACGGGTACGCCGAGATCGACGTGACCCGGCGGCGGGCCATCTCCCGCTCGCACACGGCCACCCACCTGGTGCACCAGACGATGCGCAACTTCCTCGGCGAGTCGGCCACCCAGGCCGGTTCGCTCAACGCGCCGGGCCGGCTGCGGTTCGACTTCAACACCCCGACCGGGGTGTCGCCGAGCGTCCTGCACGACGTGGAGCAGCAGGTCAACGAGGTGCTCCTGGCCGACCTGGAGGTGCACGCCTTCGTCACCACCCAGGAGGAGGCCCGCCGCATCGGCGCGATGGCGCTGTTCGGCGAGAAGTACGGCGAGCGGGTGCGGGTCGTCGAGGTCGGCGACTACGCCCGGGAGCTGTGCGGCGGCACCCACGTGGCCCGCTCGGCCCAGCTCGGCCTCGTCAAGATCCTCTCCGAGGCGTCGGTCGGTTCGGGCGTACGCCGCATCGAGGCGCTCGTCGGCATGGACGCGTTCGGCTTCCTGGCCCGCGAGCACCTGCTGGTGTCGCGGCTCGCCGAGCTGTTCCGGGTCCCCGGCGACCAGGTCGCCGACCGGGTGGAGCAGACCGTCACCCAGCTGCGCGACGCCGAGAAGGAGCTGGAGAAGCTGCGCGCCCAGCTCGTGCTCGGCGGCGCGGCGGCCCTCGCCGGGCAGGCGAAGGACGTGCGGGGGGTGGCGTACGTCGGCACCGAGGCGCCCGAGGGCGCGGCCGGCAACGACGTGCGGACCCTGGCCCAGGAGATCCGCGGCAAGATCGACCCGGCCCGGCCGGCCGTGGTGGCCGTGGCGGCCCGGTCGAACGGCAAGGCGTCCCTCGTGGTGGCCGTGAACGCGGCGGCCCGCAGCCGGGGCCTGGCGGCGAAGGACCTGGTCAAGGCGGCGTTCTCCGGCCGGGGCGGCGGCAGCGACGACCTGGCCCAGGGCGGCGGCCTGCCGGCGACCGAGGCGCCGAAGCTGCTGGCCACGGTCGAGCAGGCGATCGCCGACGCGTGAGCGCACCGCACGTCGGGTCAGGGCGGGCCGTCACGGTCCGCCCTTACCCGTTCCAGGGCAGGACGAACGCCGTTCCAAGGCGGACAGCGGTCTTTTCAGGGCAGGATGAACGGAACATGGCCGAAACGGTGCACGGGGTCCGGCTGGGCGTCGACGTGGGGCAGGTGCGGGTCGGGGTGGCCCGGTCCGACCCGCACGGGGTGCTGGCCACCCCGCTGGTGACACTCGCCCGGGACCTGACCGCCGCAGAGGACGCCGTGCCGAGCGACATGGCCCAACTGGTCGCCCTGATCGCCGAGCACGAGTGCGTCGAGGTGGTCGTCGGCCTGCCGGTCAACCTCGCCGGCCAGCACGGCCCGGCCGCCCGGAATGTGAAGGCGTATGCTGACCGGTTGGCTGAGGTGATAGCGCCCGTTCCGGTAACGCTCACCGACGAGAGGATGTCGACGGTCGTGGCTTCTCGTAGGCTTGCCGAGCGTGGCGTCCGGGGAAAGCGCCAACGCGCGGTGGTCGACCAGGCCGCCGCGGTCGAGATCCTGCAGAGCTGGCTGGACGCGCAGCGGAGGCGGACGCGATGATCGACGATCTGGACCTCGGTTTCGACGAGTCGGAACGGAGTGGCGACAAAGGCAAGCACCGGCGCAGCTACGTACGCAAGCGCAAGGGCGAGTCGGGCGGGAGCGGGGGCAGGACAGCCCTCGCCCTGCTGATGGCCTTCGTCCTGCTCGGCGTGATCGGCGGCGGTGCCTTCTACGGCTTCGACCGGGTGCAGAGCTACTTCGTCACCCCCGACTACGACGGGGCCGGCACCGGCGAGGTGACCGTCGAGATCAAGCAGGGCGCGCTGATCGCCGACATGGCTGTCGCGCTCTACGACGCCGGGGTGGTCAAGAGCGCCAAGGCCTTCATCGAGGCGGCCGAGGCCAACTCGCGCAGCAAGAACATCCAGCCCGGCACCTACAAGGTGCGCAAGCAGATGAGCGGCGAGCAGGCCCTGATCATGCTGCTCGACCTGAAGAACAAGATTACGAATCAGGTCACCATCCCCGAGGGTCGCACCGCCAAGAACGTCTACAAGCTGCTGTCGGAGAAGACCAAGATCCCGATCAAGGAGTTCGAGGCCGCCGCGAAGGACCCGGAGGGGCTCGGCGTGCCGGACTGGTGGTTCAAGCGCACCGACGGCAAGCCGGCGAAGAAGTCGGTCGAGGGCTTCCTCTACCCGGACACGTACGAGATCCCGCCCAAGGCCACCGCCGAGATCCTGCTGACGACGATGGTGCAGAACTTTCTCACCGTCACCGGCGAGATGAAGTTCGCCGACCGGGTGCAGGAGGAGCGGGGCGGCATCAGCCCGTACGAGGCGCTGATCGTCGCGTCCCTCGCCCAGGCCGAGGCCGGCAACAAGGACGACCTCGGCAAGGTCGCCCGGGTGGCCTACAACCGGGTGTACGGCGAGTTCGACTGCAACTGCCTGGAGATGGACGTCACGGTCAACTACTACTTCGAGTCGATCGGCCAGGAGGGCAAGAAGTCGAAGGACATGACCGCGGCCGAGCTGGACAACCCGAAGAACCCGTACAACCGCAAGCTGCGCGGGATGATCCCCACCCCGATCAACAACCCGGGCAAGCAGGCGCTGGAGGGGGCGATGGACCCGCCCCCCGGTAAGTGGCTCTACTTCGTGGCGATCGACGACAAGGGCCACTCCGCCTTCGCCGACACGTACGAGCAGCACCTGAAGAACGAGGCGAAGGCCAAGGAGGCCGGGATCATCTGATGACGACGCCACGGCGGGCGGCGGTGGTCGGCAAGCCGATCAGTCACTCCCTCTCCCCGGTGATCCACAACGCCGGCTACGCCGCCGCCGGCCTCGCCGGGTGGTCGTACACGACGATCGAGTGCGCGGAGGCGGAGCTGGCGGCGATGGTCGCCGGCCTCGGCCCCGAGTGGGCCGGGCTGTCGGTGACCATGCCGTGCAAGGAGGCCACCCTCGCCCTCGCGGCCGAGGTGTCGCCCGTCGCCGCCGCGATGGGCGCGGCGAACACGCTGGTCCACCGCCCCGACGGCTCCTGGTACGCGGACAACACCGACGCCGCCGGCATGATCGAGCTGCTCGGCGCGGCCGGGGTGCCGCCGGGGGCCCGGTTCACCGTGCTCGGCGCGGGCGGCACCGCGCGGGCCGCCCTGGCCGCCGCCGCCCGCCTCGGCTCGGGCACGGTGACCGTGGTGGCCCGCCGCGCGTCGGCCATCGAGGAGCTGCGCCCGGCCGCCGACGCGCTCGGCCTGCGGCTGGCCGGCGCCGACTGGGCCGACGCGGCCGGTCACACCGACGCCGACGTGGTCGTCTCCACCGTCCCGAAGGGCGTCGCCGACGCGGTCGCGGCGCAGGCCCGGTGGCGGCCCGGCGCGGTCTACTTCGACGCGCTGTACGACCCGTGGCCCACGCCCCTCGCGGCCTCGGCCGAGGCGGCCGGCTGCCGGGTGGTGTCCGGGCTGGACCTGCTGGTCGCCCAGGCGGTCGGCCAGTTCGAGCACTTCACCGGCGTCCGCGCCCCGGTCGCGGCGATGGCCGCCGCCCTGTCGGTCGAGGTCGGCATCGAGATCCGCCCGACCCGGTAGCGGCCCGCCCCGCCCGGCCCGGCCCGGTTCAGCGCCGTCATGTCGGCGACATGGCGGTATCCGCGCCCACGGATACCGCCATCTCCCCGACATTCGCCGCCCACCGAGCGGACCTGCGGCCCGTCCGGTGTGCATCCGTGGGTCGGCCGGTGTCAGCGGCGGCGACACCAGGCGTTTCTGGGCGATGCCTAGCGTGCGGGGCATGTTGACCTTGAAACGACGGCCGCGCCGGTCCGTGGCCGTCCTCGCGGCGCTCGCCACGACCGCCGGCCTGCTCGCCGCCGTTCCCGTTTCCGCCCCCGCCACCGCCGCGCCCAACGACGTCGTCGTCGCCGAGGACTTCTCCGCCGGTATGCTGCCCGCCGGCTGGCGGGCCATCGACGGCGAGTGGACGGTGCGCGACGGCCGGCTGTACGGCACCGCCACCAGCGGCACCAAGAAGATCACCTTCGGCCGGCACCTCACCGACTTCCGGTTCTCCGCGACCGTCCGCTTCGAGTCCGTCGCCGAGCCGACCCGGTGGACGTCGCTCGGCCTCGACGTGCCCGCCGACGGGCGTACCCCGTGGTGGATCGCCACCATGCGCAGCGGCACCACCGCCGCGAACGGCCTGGAGTTCGCCCAGCTCACCACCGCCAACGCCTGGAACGTCACCAACACCGGCTCCGCGCCGTACGCTGCCGGCACGGGGCGGGACATGAAAATCGCCGTGGAGGTGCACGGCAACCAGGCCCGCTGGTTCCTCGACGGCCGCCAACTGCTGCGCACCAGCAGCCTCACCCGCTCCACCGACGGCGGCCAGGCCCTGATCGTCAACGGCAGCAGCGTCTCCTTCGACGACGTGCTGGTCACCGAGCTGCCGCCGAACGGCTACCTGCGCCCGGCCGGCGCGCCGCTGACCATCATCGCCCACCGGGGCGCGTCCGCCTCGGCACCCGAGAACACCCTCGTGGCGCAGGAGATCGCCCGCCGCTCCGGTGCGGACTTCATCGAGAACGACGTCCAGCCCAGCAGCGACGGGGTGCCGTTCGTGCTGCACGACGCCACCGTCGACCGCACCACCGACGGCGCGGGCGCGATCCGTACCCTCACCGCCGCCCAGCTCAAGGCCCTCGACGCCGGCTCCTGGTTCGCCCCGCAGTACGCCGGGGCCCGCCTGCCGACCCTCGCCGAGCAGCTCGCCGACCTGCGGAACCGGGGCGGCAACCTGCTGCTGGAGATCAAGGGCGCGCACACCCGCGACGAGGTGGCCCGCATCGTCGAGGTGATCCGCGCCGAGCAGATGACGAGCCGGGTCTTCGTGCAGAGCTTCGAGGTCGACGCCCTGCGCCACACCCGGGAACTCGCCCCCGAGCTGCCGACCGGCCTGCTGCGCAGCGGCCTGGACGCCGACCCGGTCGCCGTGGCGCGGGAGCTGGGCGTGACCGCGTACAACCCGACGGGCGCGGCGCTGCTGGCCCGGCCGGCCGTGGTCGCCGACCTGCACGCCGCCGGTGTCGCCGTGATGGCCTGGACGGTCGACTCGCCGGCCCAGTGGCAGCAGCTGGAGCGGATCGGCACCGACGGGATCATCACGAACCGGGCGGCTGAACTGGCCGGCTGGAACGCCGCCGGTCAGCTCGGCGCGGCCGTCCCCACCGTGTCGATCGCCGCCCCGGCCGACGGCGTCAAGCTGGACCGGGCGCAGCGGCCCCTGCTCACCGTGCCGGCCACCGACGCCGACACCGTGACCGTCACCCTCGACGGGGCGGTGGTGCCGGTGGGCAAGCCCCTCGACCTGACCGCGCTGGCGGCCGGCGCGCACCGGCTGCGCGCCGAGGCGACCGGCCCGAAGGGCACGGCCACCGCCGAGTCCACCTTCACCGTCGCGGTGACCCCGGCCGGCCTGGGTCACCTGGTGCTCACCTCCGGCGCGAAGGACCAGGCCCTGATGGTGCTCACCAACCACCTGGTCAAGCGCCGGTACGCGGAGCTGGCCCGGTACGCCGAACGGCACGCCGGGCGGCTCCTGCCCGTGGCGAAGGCGCGCGTGATCGCCGCCGACGCGCGTATCCTCGCCAGACACTGACCGGACGCGGTGCGGGCCGTCGCCGTCCGGCCCGCACCGCCCCTGCCTCCGCCCCGGCTCCGCCTTGCCTCCGCCCCTGCCTTCGCCCCGGTTGTTGATCAAGAGGTTTGCGTCATCGTTGAGATCAACTCTGACGTTTTCCTCTTGATCACCGATGCGGGCAGGTGCGGGTGATGTCGTATTCGACTCAGCTCCGTACGGCTCAGTCCTGTGGGGTGGCAGGCTTGCCATCGGCCCACAAAGACTCGAAGTGTTCGACGTATCGGTCGAACGCTCCCCCGTCCTGCCACCGTCGCAGGTGCAGCGTCACGGAGTCCTGCCCGAGCCCCGCCCCGATGTGCGTGGCGACTATGGCCTCCTCGTCGAAGACCCACACGGACATGGCGAGGTGGCGGACGGAGAAGCGGACCGGAATCACGGCGCCGACCTTGCTGAGCTCTGCGCGCGTCATCGCGATGCGAGTCGCCAGGGTGAGCGGAGTCGCTTCGGTCCTCTCCCGTTCGGCCGTGACCGGACTGTCCGGATCTCCGAGCAGGAATCGCAGGTCGGCCCCGGCGCTCGCCTTGGCTTTGAGGGTGGCGGAGACGCCGGGCACCTCCAGCCAGAGGAAATAGCTGGTGTACCCACCGAACCACAGCCGGGAACTGGCACGCCCGATCGCCTCACGGAACACCGACTGGGGGAGGTCGGCGCGGCGAGGATAGATGCCGACCAGTTCACGATCGCTTCCAACCTTCACGGCACGTCGGATCATCTCAGGCCATAGCACCCTCACATCCTCGCCCAACACCTCGGCCGCTCGCACTCTGGAGCGAGGGTGAGGTACGCGCCCCCGGCTGACCCACCTCTCCACGGTCTTCACGTCCACATCGCACCTTTCGGCGAGGTCAGCGAAGGAAAGACCGGCTGCCACGATCGCCGCCTTGAGTGCATCGTTTCGCGCCATGACGACCAGGGACCTTTCATAGACGTCCCTTCATGGTCGCATGCGAGCGGTTTAACCGTCCGTGACACGCTGGCAGCGTTCAGCGCATGCCATGTTCTGCACAACGGATGCTGCCTGCCCCGCACACATCAGGGGTGACGCGTCCCTGGCGTAGGCCCGGGCGGCTGGACCGGCCGGGGAGTCCGGGTAGGCCAACGTGCCGGCCCTCCGCCCCGCAAGAAGGCCAGGGTTCCCGGTGATCTCCGAAGTCGTGTCGATTGTGTTCGGGGGCCTGGTCCCCGGCTTCCTGCTCGGACTCCTCGCGTTCCGGGTCAAGTCCCGGTGGTGCCCCCGCTGCGGCGAGCACACCCACGCCCTGCCGCCGGAGCAGAGCAGGTGACCGGGCCCGGCCGGCGCAGCCGCGACGAGGTGCCGATCGGGCGGCGGATGGCCGAGTTGCGGGCGCGGCGGGGGATGAGTCAGCAGGTCTTCGCCGACCGGATCGGCAGGTCGAAGAGCTGGGTCGACAAGGTCGAACGAGGCGTACGCACCCTCGACCGGCTCTCCGTCATCGAAACCGTCGCCACCGCTCTCGGTGTCGCCCCGAACGTCCTGCTCACCGACAAGACCCGCCGGGAACCCGCCACCGACATCAGCGCCGCCGTGGAGCGCGTACGGGCAGTCCTCGCCCGCCACGACCCGCCCGATCCCGGCAGCGACACCCCGTCGCTGCGCCAACTCGACGACCAGGCCGCCTACGCCTGGGCCTCCTACCGCAACGGCCACCACCCACAGGTCCTACGGATCCTGCCCGACCTGCTCGCCGCCACCCGGCACACCCACCACACCGAGACAGCAGCCGACCTGCTCGTCCGCGTCTACCGGCTCACCGCCCAAACGCTGGTCAAACTCGGCGAACCCCACCTCGCCCTGCTGGTGGCCGACCGCGCCGTTATCGCTGCCACCGGCGACCCCCACCGCACCGGCCTCGCCGCCGTGTCCCTCGCCCAGGCCCTGCGCGCCCTACGGTGGGGACGCCTCGCGCAGGCTGCCGCGCTCACCGCCGTACACCAGCTGAATCTGACGCCGTCGCGCGCCTTCCTGCCCGGCGAGCCTGGACTGACCGGAACCCTGCTGATCGAAGCCGCCCTCGCCGCCGCCACCTACGGCGCCGCCGCCACCGCCCACGACCTCACCGAACGCGCGGCCCACCTCGCCACCGCCCACGGCGGCCGGCACCACGACGGCGACGGCACCGCCTTCGGCCCCACCGCCGTCACGCTCGCCCGCGCCCTGGCCGCCACCCACCTCGGCGACCACCACCACGCCGTCACCCTCCACCGCCGGGCCACCACCGACGACGGCTGGCACCGGATTCCCGCCGAACACCGCGCCGCCCACCTCATCGACATCACCCGCGCCCACCTCGACCTCGGCGACCACCACGCCGCCGGCCGCGCCCTGGTCACCGCCGACGACATCGCCCCCGCCGAAACCCGCGCCCGCTCCGCCGCCAGAACCGCCCTCACCGCCGTGCTCCGCGCCGGGCACACCCCCGCCGACCTGACCCGCCTCGCCACCACCATCGGGCTGACCCGGCGATGACCACACGTCACCCGCGCCGTCGACGGGCCGGGCGCCCCTCGCCCCGGCGGGCCGACCGCCGGTTCGACACCTCGCGCAGCCGGTCGTACCAGGCGGGGGTGGTGGCCGGGTCGAAGATCCGGGCAACCACGATGTCCGTCGAGGAGTGGGCCAGGATCGACAGTACGATCGTCAGCGCCACCAGGTGGAAGATCTCGTCCCCGGCGGTGATGCCGGCCTCCAGCACCAGCAGCCCGTAGACCACCGAGGCGAAGCCCTTCGGCCCGAACCACATGGCGGCGAACTGCTCGGTGCGGGTCAGCCGCGAGCCGAGGAACGACACGGCGAGCGCCAGCGGGCGGGCCACCACGATCGCCAGCGCCGCGAACACCCAGCCGGTCCAACTGATCTCGCCGAGGAACTCGATCGAGATCAGCGCGCCGAACACCAGCAGCGCGGCCAGCTTGAACAGTTCGGCGATCAACTCCCCGAAGTGCTCGAACGCCTCCCGCTGCCGCTCGCCGAGGGTGGCCACGGTGATGCCGGCGGCGAACGCGGCGAGGAAGAGGTTGGCGTGGGTGACCTGCCCGAGCGCCAGCACCAGCAGGCCGATGGCGACGCCGTTGAGCGGCTCGTACGCGGTGGAGGCAGCGAGGAACCGGCTGCGCTCCAGCCGCAGCGCCAGCCACGGCACGGCGACGCCGATCACCACGCCGAGCAGCAGCTCCCAACCCAGCTCGCCCAGGTGCAGGTCGTCCGACCCGGCGGCGACGGCCAGGAAGAGGATCACGAACGGCAGCGCGAGGCCGTCGTTGACGCCGGACTCCACGTTCAACAGGTGCCGCAGCCGCCCCGGCACCCGCTCGTTGCCGACCAGCGCGGCGGCGAAGACCGGGTCGGTGGGGGAGAGGATCGCGCCCAGCAGCAGCGACTCCGCCCAGGGCAGGCCCACCAGGTAGTGGGCGAGTAGCGCGGTGATCAGCAGGGTCAGCGGCAACCCCCAGCCCAGCGCCCGGCCGGGCAGCCGCCACGCCGAGCGCAGGTCGGCCCAGCCGACCCGCATGCCGTCGGTGAACAGCACGGTGAACAGGGCCAGCTCGGCCAGGGTCGCCACGAGCGGGGAAGAGGCGTTGACGTCCAACACCCCGGTGGTCTCCGGCCCCAGCAGGAAGCCGGCGACCAGGAACAGGACGGCGGTGGAGAGGATCGTCCGGTGCGCCAGGCTGGACAGCAGCACGGCGAGCAGCAGGACGGCGGCGAAGGCGAACAGCAGCACCGGCACTCCCGGGTCGAAGGGGTCGACGGAGGAACCGCCGACCAGACTTCCCGGCACGCCGGGAGGATCGTAGCTGCCGGTCGCCGTCCCCGGTGGCCGGGGTCCCAGCGGTGATCGCGGTCGGGGTCACGGTGGTGAAGGCGGCGTCCGTAGTGCGGGACGCGGTGGGCGGCGCGGTGGGACGTGACCCGGGCGTGACAGACTTGCCCACGTGTTGCGCTGGCTGACTGCAGGTGAATCGCACGGTCCCGCCCTCGTCGCGATGTTGGAGGGCGTGCCCGCCGGGATCGAGGTGACCACCGGCGAGATCGCCGGTGAGCTGGCCCGCCGCCGGCTCGGCTACGGCCGGGGTGCCCGGATGGCCTTCGAGCAGGACGTCGTCGAGTTCATCGGTGGGCTCCGGCACGGCGTCACCCTGGGCAGCCCCGTCGCCATCCGGGTCGGCAACTCCGAGTGGCCCAAGTGGCAGACGGTGATGGCCGCCGACCCGGTGGACCCCGACGAGCTGGCCCGGCAGGCCCGCAACGCGCCGCTGACCCGCCCGCGCCCGGGCCACGCCGACCTGGCCGGCATGCAGAAGTACGGCCACACCGACGCCCGGCCGATCCTGGAGCGGGCCAGCGCGCGGGAGACCGCCGCCCGCGTCGCCGTCGGCACGGTGGCGAAGGCCCTGGTGAAGCAGGCCCTCGGCATCGAGATCGTCTCGCACGTCGTGGAGCTGGGCTCGGTCGCCGCGAAGCCGGGGCTGCGGCCGACGCCGGAGGATGCCGAGCGCATCGACGCCGACCCGCTGCGCTGCCTCGACTCCGACGCGAGCGCCCGGATGGTCGCCGAGATCGACGCCGCGAAGAAGGCCGCCGACACGCTGGGCGGCGTGGTCGAGGTGCTGGCGTACGGGGTGCCGCCGGGTCTGGGCAGCCACGTGCAGTGGGACCGCAAGCTCGACGCCCGGCTCGCCACGGCGCTGATGTCGATCCAGGCGATCAAGGGCGTGGAGATCGGCGACGGCTGGTTGCAGGCCCGCTCCCGCGGCTCGGAGGCGCACGACGAGATCGTGCCGACCGCCACCGGGGTGCGCCGGGTGACCGACCGGGCCGGCGGCCTGGAGGGCGGCATCACCACCGGCGAGCCGTTGCGGGTGAAGGCGGCGATGAAACCGATCTCGTCGCTGAACCGGGCCCTGGCCACGGTGGACGTGGCCACGGGGGAGCCGGCGACCGCCATCAACCAGCGTTCCGACGTCTGCGCCGTGCCGGCCGCCGCCGTGGTCGCCGAGGCGATGGTGGCGCTGGTGCTCGCCGAGGCCGCCGTGGAGAAGTTCGGCGGCGACTCGGTGGCCGAGATGCGCCGCAACCTGGCCGGCTACCTCGACGCCCTGGTGATCCGGTGAGCCTGACGCCGCCTGACGACTCGGTGTCCCCTGGTGATCCGGGCGGCCGGACGCGGCCGCTGGTCGTCATCGTCGGGTCGCCCGGTTCGGGGAAGACCACCGTCGGCGAGGCACTCGCGGAGCTGCTCGGGGTGGAGTTCCGCGACACCGACGCCGACATCGAGGCGATGGCCGGCAAGCCGATCCCCGAGATCTTCGTCGACGAGGGCGAGGACCACTTCCGCGCCCTGGAGCGGGCCGCCACCGCCGCGGCGCTGACCTCCTGCGCCGGGGTGCTCGCCCTCGGCGGTGGCGCGGTGCTCGCCGAGGAGAACCGGGCCGCCCTGGTCGGGCACACCGTGGTGCACCTGAGCGTCGAGCTGGCCGACGCGGTGAAGCGGGTCGGGCTGGGCGCCGGCCGGCCGTTGCTGGCGATCAACCCGAGGGCGACGCTGAAGCACCTGATGGACCAGCGCCGCCCGCTGTATGCCGAGGTGGCGACCGTGACGGTGGTCACCGACGGGCGTACGCCGGAGGAGATCGCCGCCGAGGTCGCGGCCCTGCTCAAGCCCTGAGTCCCCGCCCCGCCCCGCCACCCTCCCGCCCCGTCGCCGGTCGCGCGCCGGTCGCATCCGGCCGCGTCGCGCCGCCCGCGATGTCAGGAAGGGACCCTTCCTATACAGAATGCGTTGACAAGGGGCCCTTCCTTACCACCAAGGCGCCAGGGAGTGGACAGGCGGCGCCTCGTGGGCGGCGGCTGGACTAGGCTCCCGGGCGATGGACGAGGTGACCTGGATTCCGGTCGGCGGCGAACGGCCGTACGACGTGCTGGTGGGACGCGACCTGCTCGACGCGCTCCCGACGTTGCTGCCCGGCGCGAGCCAGGTGGCGGTGCTGCACGCACCGCCGCTGAAGGGGCTGGCCGACGCGATCGGCACGCGCCTGGCGGCGGCCGGGGCGGCACCCCTGTTCGTGGAGGTGCCGGACGCCGAGGCGGGCAAGGCCATCGAGGTGGCCGCCGCGTGCTGGGACCGGCTCGGCGAGGCGGGCTTCACCCGCACCGACGCGGTGGTCGGGGTGGGCGGCGGCGCGGTCACCGACCTGGCTGGCTTCGTCGCGGCCTGCTGGCTGCGCGGGGTGCGCTGGGTGCCGGTGGCGACGTCGCTGCTGGGCATGGTCGACGCGGCGGTGGGCGGCAAGACGGGGATCAACACGGTGGCCGGCAAGAACCTGGTCGGCGGCTTCCACCCGCCGGTCGGGGTGCTGTGCGACCTCGCGGTGCTCGACAGCCTTCCGCCGGCCGACCTGGCGGCGGGGCTGGCCGAGGTGGTCAAGTGCGGGTTCATCGCCGACCCGGTGATCCTCGACCTGGTCGAGCGGGACCGGGCGGCGGCGACGGACCCGACGTCGCCGGTGGTCCGGGAGCTGATCGAGCGGGCGATCCGGGTGAAGGCCGACGTGGTCTCCGGCGACCTGCGCGAGTCCGGGGTGCGCGAGGTGCTCAACTACGGTCACACCCTGGCCCACGCGATCGAGAAGGTGGAGGGGTACCGCTGGCGGCACGGGCACGCCGTGTCCGTCGGGCTGGTCTACGCGGGCGAGCTGGCCCGGCTGGCGGGCCGGCTGGACATGGAGACCACCGCCCGGCACCGCACGGTGCTGACGGCCCTCGGGCTGCCGACGGCGTACCGGGCCGACGCGTGGCCGCAGCTGCTGGCCGCGATGCGGGTGGACAAGAAGAGCCGCGGCTCGCGGCTGCGGTTCGTGGTGCTCGACGCGCTGGCCCGCCCGGCGATCCTGGAGGGCCCGGACGACGAGCTGTTGCACGCCGCCTACCGGGAGGTCGCCTCATGAGGGTGTACGTGCTGAACGGGCCGAATCTGGGCCGGCTGGGCACCCGCCAGGTCGACGTGTACGGGGCGACCAGCTACGCCGACCTGGTGGGGCTCTGCGAGGCGACCGGCCGGGAGCTGGGGCTGGACGTGACGGTCCGGCAGACCGACGCCGAGCACGAGCTGGTGGGCTGGCTGCACGACGCGGCCGACGAGCAGGCGGCGGTGGTGCTCAACCCGGCCGCCTGGTCGCACTACTCGATCGCGGTGCGGGACGCCTGCGCGCTGCTGCGCGGCACCCTGGTGGAGGTGCACATCTCCAACATCCACGCCCGGGAGGAGTTCCGCGCGCACTCGGTGGTGTCGGCGGTGGCGACGGGGGTGATCTGCGGGCTGGGCGTGGACGGCTACCGCCTCGCTCTGCACCACCTGGCGGCCCGCGCGGGCGCGGGAACGGCCGGCGGCTGACGGCGGGAACGGCCGGCGGCGGCAGCTAGTAGACTTGCCAGGTCTGTCCGCCAATTGATGATCAAGGCAGGAAATGGCCACCACCAACGACCTGAAGAACGGCCTGGTACTCAACCTCGACGGGGAGCTCTGGGCCGTCGTGGAGTTCCAGCACGTCAAGCCCGGTAAGGGTGGCGCCTTCGTGCGTACCACGCTGAAGAACGTGCTGTCCGGGAAGGTGGTCGACAAGACCTTCAACGCGGGCACCAAGGTCGAGACCGCGACCGTGGACAAGCGCACGATGCAATACCTCTACGCCGACGGCGAGGACTACGTCTTCATGGATCTGGAGACGTTCGACCAGATCACCGTCCCCGGGGGCACCGTCGGCGAGGCCGCCAACTACCTCCTGCCGGAGGCCGAGGCGACCGTCGCCACCCACGAGGGCGTGCCGCTCTACATCGAGCTGCCGACCTCCGTGGTGCTGGAGATCACGTACACCGAGCCGGGCCTGCAGGGCGACCGGTCGACCGGCGGCAACAAGCCGGCGACGGTCGAGACCGGCGCGACCGTGCAGGTGCCGCTCTTCATCACCACCGGCGAGAAGATCAAGGTCGACACCCGCGACGGCCGTTACCTCGGCCGCGCCTGATGGCCGAGGGTGCCAAGCAGCAGATGCCGGCGCGCCGCAAGGCGCGCAAGCGGGCGCTGGACGTGCTCTTCGAGGCCGACCTGCGCGACCGGCCGCCGGTGGAGGTGCTCGCCGGCTACGTCGAGCGGATCGAGAAGCCTCACCCGGAGCACCTGGGGTACGCGGTCAGCCTCATCGAGGGGGTGGCCGCGCACCTGGGCCGGATCGACGAGCTGATCGCCAGCTACGCCGAGGGTTGGACGCTGGACCGGATGCCGGCGGTGGACCGCAACCTGGCCCGCATCGCCGTCTACGAGCTGCTCTATGTCGACGAGCTCGACGACGCGGTAGCGATCAGCGAGGCTGTCGAGCTGGCCCGGCAGATGTCGACCGACGATTCGCCGCGCTTCCTCAACGGGGTGCTCGGCCGGATCGCCGAGTACGCCACGCGCTGACGGGCGTCGTCGACAAGGTCCCGACCCGCTCCGTGCCGGGCGGCAGTGTCGAGAAGGGCCCCGGCGCTGTCGAAAAGGGCCCGTGCCGTCGGCACGGGCCCTTTCGGCGTGACCGGCGTGACCGGTCAGGACGCGAAGAACGCCCGCGGGTCGGCGACGAGCACGCCGTGCTCGGTGAGGCGCTCGATCAGCCCGGACGGCGAGGCGTCGTAGACGATCGCCAGGGCGCGCAGGTCGTCGGCGCGGATGGAGAGCACCCGGCCGTTGTAGTCGCCCCGCTGCTGCTGGATGGCGCGGGCGTACCGGGCGACGTAGGCCAGGTCCTCGGAGGCGTCGTCGTAGAGCCGCTCCAGGTCCAGGACGATCTTGCTGGTGGGCTCGTGTCGCACCCCGCTGCCGTCGGGCAGCAGCTCGGAGACGGGCACCCGGTAGAAGTCGGCCAGCTCGGCCAGGCGGGACACCGTGACGGCGCGGTCACCGCGCTCGTACGAGCCGACCACCACGGCCTTCCACCGCCCGTTGGACTTCTCCTCCACTCCCTGCAGGGACAGACCCTGCTGCTGGCGGATGGAGCGCAGGCGGGCGCCCAGCGACTTGGCGTATTCAGAGGGCATTCGGACACTCCCAGTGCTGCTCGGGGTTCACCCCGCGATCGCTACGGAGCGTGACGGTACGGGGATTGCGACAACTGGTCAAGTGGTCGTGACCCTACCGTTGGGCTGCGCGGGGGAGTTGTCCCGATTCGCCAGCCTGATTCTGGGGTCAGTGCCGGCGTCGGGCGGTCCCGTGACCGCTGGTAACGTGGCATGCAGCCCCCGCCCGGGCCGCTCGCGGCCGGCCGGAGGAGTCAGACGTCCTTTAACGACCCGTCCCGTGAGGCGGGGAAGGAGGTCCGCCGTGGCCTACCCATCGGCTGCCCATGCGTCGCCGCCGCGACAACCCTCGGTGAAGGTGATCCTCGCCGCAGCGGACGTCTCGCGGGTGGTCGACCGCATCGCACACCAGATCCTCGAGAAGACACAGGGCGCCGCCGACACCGTGCTGCTCGGGATTCCCACCCGCGGGGTGCCGCTCGCGCGGCGGCTCGCCGCCCGGATCGGCACCTTCGAGGACGTCGCCGTCCCGGCCGGTGTGCTCGACATCACCCTCTACCGCGACGACCTGCGCCGGCACGCCACCCGCGCGGTCGGCCCGACCCAGCTTCCGTCGGGCGGGATCGACGGCAAGCGGGTCGTCCTCGTCGACGACGTCCTCTTCTCCGGCCGCACCGTCCGGGCCGCCCTCGACGCGCTCAGCGACGTGGGCCGCCCCGCCTCGGTGCAGCTCGCCGTGCTGGTCGACCGGGGCCACCGGCAGTTGCCGATCCGCGCCGACTACGTCGGCAAGAACATCCCGACCGCCCTGGCCGAGAACGTCCGGGTCACCCTCGCCGAGACCGACGGCGCCGACGAGGTCAAGCTGTACGGGGAGGCGACCGCCGCATGATTCGGCACCTGCTCTCCGGCGCCGACCTGGACGCCGTCACCGCCACCCAGATCCTGGACACGGCTGCCGAGATGGCCACGGTCGCCGGCCGGGAGGTCAAGAAGTTGCCCGCGCTGCGTGGCCGGACCGTGGTGAACCTCTTCTACGAGGACTCCACCCGGACCCGGATCTCGTTCGAGGCGGCGGCGAAGCGGCTCAGCGCCGACGTGATCAACTTCTCGGCCAAGGGCTCCAGCGTGGCCAAGGGCGAGAGCCTGAAGGACACCGCGCTCACCCTCCAGGCGATGGGCGCCGACGCGGTCGTCGTCCGGCACCCCGCCTCCGGTGCCCCGCACCGGCTGGCCAACTGGGTCGACGGGTCGGTGGTCAACGCCGGCGACGGCACCCACGAGCACCCCACCCAGGCGCTGCTGGACGCGTACACGATGCGGGCCCGGCTGGGCCGGCTCGCCGGCCTGCACGTCGCGGTCGTCGGGGACGTCCTGCACTCCCGGGTCGCCCGCTCCAACGTGCTGCTGCTGTCCACCCTCGGGGCGAAGGTCACCCTGGTCGGCCCGCCCACGCTGATCCCCGTCGACATCGCGCAGGCCCTCGCGCCCGGCATCGACGTCTCCTACGACCTCGACGCCGTGCTGCCGAACGTCGACGTGGTGATGATGCTGCGGGTGCAGCGGGAGCGGATGACCGACTCCTACTTCCCGTCGGCCCGCGAGTACGCCCGCCGCTACGGGCTCGACGGGCCCCGGATGCGCCGGCTGCCGGAGCACGCGATCGTCATGCACCCCGGGCCCATGAACCGGGGCATGGAGATCACGCCCGAGGTCGCCGACTCGCCCCGCTCCACCATCGTCGAACAGGTCGCCAACGGGGTCTCCGTGCGGATGGCCGTCCTCTATCTGCTGCTCGGGGGGAAGAACCTGTGACCGCGTACCTGATCACCAACGTGAGCGTCGTCGGCGCCGCGCCGACCGACCTGCTCATCCGCGACGGCGTCGTCGCCGAGACCGGCACCGGGCTCACCGCACCGGACGCCACTCAGCTCGACGGCACCGGGCTGGTGGCCCTGCCCGGCCTGGTCGACCTGCACACCCACCTGCGCGAGCCGGGCCGCGAGGACGCCGAGACCGTGGAGTCCGGCTCCCGGGCGGCGGCGCTCGGCGGCTACACGGCGGTCTGCGCGATGGCGAACACCTCCCCGGTCGCCGACACCGCCGGCGTGGTCGAGCAGGTCTGGCGGCTCGGTCGGGAGGCCGGGCTGGTCGACGTGCAGCCGATCGGCGCGGTCACCGTCGGCCTGGCCGGGGAGCGCCTGGCCGAGCTGGGCGCGATGGCCGACTCGGCGGCCCGGGTGCGGATCTTCTCCGACGACGGGCACTGCGTCGCCGACCCGAAGCTGATGCGCCGGGCGCTGGAATACGTCAAGGCGTTCGACGGGATCATCGCCCAGCACGCCGAGGAGCCCCGGCTCACCGAGGGCGCGCAGATGCACGAGGGGGAGGTCTCCACCCGGCTCGGGCTCACCGGCTGGCCGGCGGTCGCCGAGGAGGCGATCATCGCCCGGGACGTGCTGCTCGCCGAGCACGTCGGCAGCCGGCTGCACGTCTGCCACGTCTCATGCGCCGGCAGCGTCGAGGTGCTGCGCCAGGCCAAGGCCCGGGGGGTACGCGTCACCGCCGAGGTCACCCCGCACCACCTGCTGCTCACCGACGAGCGGGCCGGCACGTACGACCCGGTGTTCAAGGTCAACCCGCCGCTGCGCACGGCCACCGACATCGCCGCGCTGCGCGCCGCCCTGGCCGAGGGCGTGATCGACGTCATCGCCACCGACCACGCCCCGCACGCCGTGGAGGACAAGGAGTGCGAGTGGGCGTACGCCCGGCCGGGCATGCTCGGCCTGGAGACGGCGCTGTCGATCGCGCTGGACGTGCTCGGCCCGCAGTGGGACCTGATCGCCGAGCGGATGTCGCGCGCCCCGGCCCGGATCGCCGGGCTCGACGGCCACGGCCTCGACCCGGCCCCCGGCGTGCCGGCCAACCTGACCCTGGTCGACCCGGCCGCCCGCCGGGTCATCGAGCCCGCGGAGCTGGCCAGCCGCAGTCGCAACACCCCGTACGCCCGCATGACGCTGCCGGGTCGCATCGTGGCGACCTTCCTGCGCGGCGAGCCGACGGTCCTGGACGGAAAGGCGGTCAAGTGACCAGCAAGCGCAGGCCCGCGATCCTCGTACTGGAGGACGGGCGCACGTTCCACGGCGAGGCGTACGGCAGCGTCGGCGAGACCTTCGGCGAGGCGGTCTTCAACACCGGCATGACCGGCTACCAGGAGACCCTGACCGACCCGTCGTACCACCGGCAGGTGGTGGTGCAGACCGCCCCGCACATCGGCAACACCGGCGTCAACGCCGAGGACGACGAGTCGGCCCGGATCTGGGTCGCCGGGTACGTGGTGCGCGACCCGGCCCGGGCCGCCTCGAACTGGCGGTCCACCGGCACTCTGGCGGACCGGCTCGCCGCCGAGGGCGTGGTCGGCATCAGCGGCGTCGACACCCGCGCGCTGACCCGGCACCTGCGCGAGCGCGGCGCGATGCGGGTCGGCATCTCCAGCGTCGACGACGACCCGCGCGCCCTGCTGGCCCGGGTCCGCCAGTCGCCGCAGATGGTCGGCGCGGACCTCTCCGCCGAGGTGAGCACCGCGCAGCCGTACGTCGTCGCCGCCGAGGGCCCGCACCGGTTCACGGTGGCCGCCCTGGACCTGGGCATCAAGCGCAACGTGCCGCGCCGGCTCGCCGCGCGCGGCGTCACCACCCACGTGCTGCCCGCCGGGTCGAGCCTCGACGACCTGCTCGCCACCGGCGCGGACGCCGTCTTCTTCTCGCCCGGTCCGGGTGACCCGGCCACCGCCGACGGCCCGGTGCGGCTGGCCCGCGAGGTGCTCGGCCGGCGGATCCCGCTGTTCGGCATCTGCTTCGGCAGCCAGATCCTCGGCCGGGCGCTGGGCTTCGGCACCTACAAGCTCGGCTACGGCCACCGGGGGATCAACCAGCCGGTGCTCGACCGGGCCACCGGCAAGGTCGAGGTGACCAGCCACAACCACGGCTTCGCGGTCGCCTGGCCGGGCCGCGAACAGGAGCAGGGCGCGGTCGTGCCCGACCAGGTGATCGACACCGAGTTCGGCGGCGTCGAGGTGTCCCACGTCTGCCTCAACGACAACGTGGTCGAGGGGCTGCGGGCGCTCGACGTGCCCGCCTTCACCGTCCAGTACCACCCGGAGGCGGCGGCCGGTCCGCACGACGCGGACTACCTGTTCGACCGCTTCGCCGAGCTCATCGAGGGTCGTGCCCTCGACCAGCGGCCCAGTGAAGGCCGGACCCACAGCGAGGGGCGCGCGCATGCCTAAGCGGACCGATCTCAAGCACATCATGGTGATCGGCTCCGGGCCGATCGTCATCGGGCAGGCCTGCGAGTTCGACTACTCCGGCACCCAGGCGTGCCGGGTGCTGCGCAGCGAGGGGATCCGGGTCAGCCTGGTCAACTCGAACCCGGCGACGATCATGACCGACCCGGAGTTCGCCGACGCCACGTACGTCGAGCCGATCACCCCGGAGTTCGTCGAGCTGGTCATCGCCAGGGAGCGTCCCGACGCGCTGCTGCCCACCCTCGGCGGGCAGACCGCGCTGAACACGGCGGTCGCCCTGCACGCCGCGGGCGTGCTGGACAAGTACGGCGTCGAGCTGATCGGCGCGAACATCGACGCCATCAACCGGGGCGAGGACCGGCAGCTGTTCAAGGACATCGTCGCCAAGGCCGGCGCGCGCCTGGGCCTGGCCGACCCGGCCTCGCTGGTGCCCCGCTCGCGGGTCTGCCACTCGATGGCCGAGGTCGAGGCCACGGTCGCCGAGCTGGGCCTGCCGGTGGTGATCCGGCCGTCGTTCACGATGGGCGGCCTCGGCTCCGGCATGGCGCACACCGACGCCGACCTGGCGCGCATCGCCGGGGCGGGCCTGGCCGCCAGCCCGGTGCACGAGGTGCTCATCGAGGAGAGCGTGCTCGGCTGGAAGGAGTACGAGCTCGAACTCATGCGCGACCGCCACGACAACGTGGTGGTGGTCTGCTCGATCGAGAACGTCGACCCGATGGGCGTGCACACCGGCGACAGCGTGACCGTGGCCCCGGCGATGACGCTGACCGACCGGGAGTACCAGCGGCTGCGCGACCTCGGCATCGCGGTGCTGCGCGAGGTCGGGGTGGACACCGGCGGCTGCAACATCCAGTTCGCGGTGAACCCGGCCGACGGCCGGATCGTCGTGATCGAGATGAACCCCCGGGTGTCCCGCTCCTCGGCCCTGGCGTCGAAGGCGACCGGCTTCCCGATCGCGAAGATCGCCGCGAAGCTGGCCATCGGCTACACCCTCGACGAGATCCCCAACGACATCACGTTGAAGACCCCGGCGGCGTTCGAGCCGACCCTGGACTACGTGGTCGTGAAGATTCCCCGGTTCGCGTTCGAGAAGTTCCCCGGCGCGGACCCGGAGCTGACCACCACCATGAAGTCGGTCGGCGAGGCGATGAGCCTCGGGCGCAACTTCACCGAGGCGCTGAACAAGGCGATGCGCTCGATGGAAACCAAGGCGTCGGGTTTCTGGACGGTGCCCGACCCGGCCGACGCCACCCGAGAGAACACCCTGGCCGCGCTGCGGGTGCCGCACGACGGCCGGCTCTACACCGTCGAGCGGGCGCTGCGGCTCGGCGCGTCGATCGCCGAGGTCTCCGCCGCGTCCGGCGGGATCGACCCGTGGTTCCTGGACCAGGTCGCCGCGCTGGTGGAGCTGCGCGCGGAGATCGTCGACGCCCCGGTGCTCGACGCCGGCCTGCTGCGCCGCGCCAAGCGGGCCGGCCTGTCCGACCGGCAGCTCGCCGCGCTGCGCCCCGAGCTGGCCGCCGAGGACGGGGTACGCACCCTGCGCCACCGGCTCGGCGTCCGCCCGGTCTACAAGACGGTGGACACCTGCGCCGCCGAGTTCGAGGCGACCACCCCCTACCACTACTCGACGTACGACTCGGAGACCGAGGTCGCGCCCTCGGCCCGGCCCAAGGTGATCATTCTCGGCTCGGGGCCGAACCGGATCGGCCAGGGCATCGAGTTCGACTACTCGTGCGTGCACGCCGTCCAGGCGCTGCGCGCCGCGCCCGTCGGCTCGGCCGCCGCTGGTGGTGGCGGCGGCTACGAGACCGTCATGGTCAACTGCAACCCGGAGACCGTGTCGACGGACTACGACACGGCCGACCGGCTCTACTTCGAGCCGCTGACCTTCGAGGACGTCCTGGAGGTCTGGCACGCCGAGGATTCCTCCGGCAGGGCGGCCGGCGGGCCGGGCGTGGTCGGGGTGGTCGTGCAGCTCGGCGGGCAGACCCCGCTGGGCCTGGCGCAGCGGCTCAAGGACGCCGGGGTGCCGATCGTCGGCACCTCCCCGGAGTCGATCCACCTGGCCGAGGAGCGGGGCGCGTTCGGCGCGGTGCTGGCGCGGGCCGGGCTGCGCGCCCCGGCGCACGGCATGGCCACCTCCTACGGGGAGGCGAAGGCGATCGCCGCCGAGATCGGCTACCCGGTGCTGGTGCGCCCCTCGTACGTGCTCGGTGGGCGGGGCATGGAGATCGTCTACGACGACCCGACCCTGCGCGACTACATCGGGCGGGCCACCGACATCTCCCCGGACCATCCGGTGCTGGTGGACCGGTTCCTCGACGACGCCATCGAGATCGACGTGGACGCCCTCTGCGACGCCGACGGCGAGGTCTACCTCGGCGGGGTGATGGAGCACATCGAGGAGGCCGGCATCCACTCCGGCGACTCGTCCTGCGTGCTGCCGCCGATGACGCTGGCCGGCTCGCACCTGGCGCAGGTGCGTCGCTACACCGAGGCCATCGCCAAGGGGGTGGGGGTGCGTGGCCTGCTCAACGTCCAGTACGCCCTCAAGGACGACGTGCTGTACGTGCTGGAGGCCAACCCCCGCGCGTCGCGGACGGTGCCGTTCGTGTCGAAGGCCACGGCGGTGCCGCTGGCCAAGGCGGCGGCCCGGATCGCGCTCGGCGCGACCATCGCCGAGCTGCGCGCCGAAGGGCTGCTCCCGCCGACGGGCGACGGCGGCACCATGCCGGCCGACGCGCCGATCGCGGTGAAGGAGGCGGTGCTGCCGTTCAAGCGGTTCCGCACCCCGGCCGGTAAGGGCGTCGACTCGCTGCTGGGCCCGGAGATGAAGTCCACCGGCGAGGTGATGGGCATCGACACCAAGTTCGGGCACGCCTTCGCCAAGAGCCAGTCCGCCGCGTACGGGTCGCTGCCGACCGCCGGGCGGATCTTCGTCTCGGTGGCCAACCGGGACAAGCGCGGCATGATCTTCCCGATCAAGCGCCTGGCCGACCTGGGCTTCGAGATCGTCGCCACCGCCGGCACGGCGGAGGTGCTGCGCCGGCACGGCATCGCCTGCGAGCAGATCCGCAAGCACTACGAGGCCGGCGCGGGTGCCGACGCGGTGTCGATGATCCTCGCCGGCGACGTGGCGCTGGTGGTGAACACGCCGCAGGGCTCCGGGGCGAGCGCCCGCTCCGACGGCTACGAGATCCGCAGCGCCGCCGTGACGGCGGACATCCCCTGCATCACCACGGTCCCGGGCGCGGCGGCGGCGGTGATGGGCATCGAGGCCCGCATCCGCGGCGACATGACCGTCCGCCCTTTGCAGGACCTGCACGCCACCCTGCGGGCGGGCGAGTGATCGCCGGGACACCGGGGAGCACCCGGTGATCTTCGAGCGGGTGGTGCGGCCAGGGCTGTTCCGGGTCGGCGGCGGCGACGCCGAGGCCGCCCACGAGTGGACGCTGCGCCGGCTGGCCGCCGTGTCCCGGTCGCCGGTGGCGCTGGCCGCCCTGCGGGCCCGCTACGCCGTGCGGGCGCCCCGGACGGTGTTCGGGGTGGACTTCCCGAACCCGGTGGGGCTGGCCGCCGGGGTGGACAAGGACGGCGCGGCGCTGCCGGCGTGGCCGGCGCTGGGCTTCGGCTTCGTCGAGGTCGGCACGGTCACCGCGCACGCCCAGCCGGGCAATCCCCGGCCCCGGCTGTTCCGGCTGCGCGACAGCGAGGCCGTGGTCAACCGGATGGGCTTCAACAACGCCGGCGCGGCGGCCCTGGCCGACCGGCTGGCGGCGCTGCCCCGCCCGGTCGGCGCGCCCCTGGGGATCTCGCTCGGCAAGTCCAAGGTGACCCCGCTGGCCGAGGCCGTCGAGGACTACCTCGCCTCCTACCGGGCGCTGCGCGGCCACGGCGACTACTTCGCCGTCAACGTCTCCTCGCCGAACACGCCGGGCCTGCGCTCGTTGCAGGACCGCGCCCACCTGGACGCGCTGCTGGCGGCGCTGGTGGGGGAGAAGCCGGTGCTGGTGAAGATCGCCCCGGACCTGACCGAGCCGGCGATCGCCGAGCTGCTGGAGGTCTGCCTGGCGCGCGGCGCGGCCGGGGTGATCGCCACCAACACGACCCTGGCCCGCGACGGTCTCGCCCCCGCCGACCGGGAGCGCGGCGCGCCGGCGGGCGGCCTGTCCGGGCGTCCGCTGGCCGCGCGTGCCCGCGCGGTGGTCTCCTTCGTCCACCGGGAGACCGGCGGGCGGCTGCCGGTGATCGGCGTGGGCGGCATCGTCGACCCCGACGACGCCGCGCGCATGTTCGACGCCGGCGCGGCCCTGGTGCAGCTCTACACCGGCTTCATCTACCGGGGTCCCGCCCTCGTCCGCGCCGCCGCCCGGGCCGGCCGGCCGGTGCCCGCGCCGGCGCCGCCGGGCGGTCGGTCGTGACCGGGGAGCCGGCCACAGCGCGCCGCGCCGGGGGCCGCAGGGGGCGCGGGTGACGCCGGAGGAGATCCTCGCCGCCGACCGGGCACACGTGTGGCACCCGTACGCGCCGCTGCCCCCCGCGACGCCCCCGTACGTGGTGGCGGGCGCGCGGGGGGTGCGGCTGCGGCTGGCCGACGGGCGGGAACTGGTCGACGGGATGTCGTCGTGGTGGGCGGCGATCCACGGCTACCGGCACCCGGTGCTGGACGCGGCGGTGACCGACCAGCTCGGCCGGATGAGCCACGTGATGTTCGGCGGGCTCACCCACGAGCCGGCCGTGCGCCTGGCGCAGACCCTGGTCGAGCTGGCCCCGGAGGGGCTGGAGCGGGTCTTCCTGTGCGACTCGGGCTCGGTGAGCGTCGAGGTGGCGGTGAAGATGTGCCTGCAGCACCAGCGGGCGCTCGGGCGGCCGGAGCGCCGGCGGCTGGGCACCTGGCGGGGCGGTTACCACGGCGACACCTTCCACCCGATGAGCGTCTGCGACCCCGAGGGGGGCATGCACCACCTGTGGGGCGACGTGCTGCCCCGGCAGGTCTTCGCGCCCGTGCCGCCGGCCGGGTTCGACGCCCCGCCCGACCCCGCGTACTGCGCGGCGCTGGTCGACGCGGTGGCACGGCACGCGCACGAGCTGGCCGCCGTGATCGTGGAGCCGGTGGTCCAGGGCGCCGGCGGGATGCGCTTCCACCACCCGCGCTACCTGCGGGTGCTGCGCGAGGTGACCCGCGCCCACGGGGTGCTGCTGGTCTTCGACGAGATCGCCACCGGCTTCGGCCGCACGGGCACGATGTTCGCCGCCGAGCACGCGGGGGTGAGCCCCGACGTACTCTGCGTCGGCAAGGCGCTCACCGGCGGCTACCTGACGCTGGCCGCCGCGCTCTGCACGGCGGAGGTGGCGGCGGGCATCTCCCGCGACGGGGTGCTCGCGCACGGGCCCACGTTCATGGCCAACCCCCTCGCCTGTGCGGTCGCGAACGCCTCCATCGGCCTGCTGCGGGCCGGAGACTGGGCGGCCGAGGTGTCGAGGGTGGGCGCGGCCCTGCGGGCCGGCCTGGAGCCGCTGCGGGGCGCCCCGGGGGTAACCGACGTCCGCGTGCTGGGCGCGATCGGCGTCGTCCAGCTCGACCACGAGGTGGACGTGGCGAGGGCCACCGTGGCGGCGGTGGAGCGGGGGGTGTGGCTGCGGCCGTTCCGCGACCTGGTCTACGCCATGCCGCCGTACGTCGCCGACGACGCGGACGTCGCCCGCATCGCCGCCGGAATGGCTGCCGCGGTGGCGGCCGGCTGACCGGCGTTCCTTCCTTCGTGGGTGGCGCGCGGGTGGCCGCATGACCGCGATCGGACAGGCGCGGCGCGCCGGCGGATGCCGGGCGCCCGGAGGAGTCGAGAGGAAAGAGGCGCGGATGGAGAGCTTCGGTGACCGGTTGCACCGGGCGATGGCGCAGCGCGGTCCGCTCTGCGTGGGCATCGACCCGCACCCGGGGCTGCTGACCCGCTGGGGGCTGACGGACGACGTCGACGGCTTGGAGCGGTTCAGCCGCACGGTGGTGGAGGCGCTAGGCGACCGGGTCGCGGTGGTCAAGCCCCAGTCGGCGTTCTTCGAGCGCTTCGGAGCGCGGGGCGTGGCGGTGCTAGAGTCAACTATCCGACAGTTGCGGGATTCTGGCTCGCTCGTTCTGCTCGACGTCAAGCGCGGGGACATCGGCTCCACCGTCGCCGCGTACGCCTCCGCGTACCTGGATCCATCCAGCCCGCTGTATGTCGACGCGGTCACCGCGAGCCCCTACCTGGGAGTAATGTCGCTGGCCCCGATGTTCGAGCTCGCCGCCACGCACGGCGGCGGGGTGTTCGTCCTGGCGCTCACCTCCAACCCCGAGGGGGCCGCCGTGCAGCGCGCGCGGGGTGCCGACGGGCGCACCGTCGCGCAGGCGGTGATCGACGAGATTGCCCAGCTCAACCGGGGTGCGCAGGCGCTCGGCAGCTTCGGCCTGGTGGTCGGGGCGACCATCGGCGACACCGGCCACGACCTGTCGGCGGTGCGCGGCCCACTGCTCGCCCCGGGGCTCGGCGCGCAGGGCGCCACGGCCGCCGACCTACGGACCGTGTTCGGCGCGAGCCTGCCGTGGGTCCTGCCGTCATACTCCCGCGAGGTGCTGCATGCCGGGCCCGACGTGGCCGCCCTGCGGGCCGCCGCGCAGCGGGCCCTGGCCGACTGCCGGGCGGCCCTCGGCGGCTCCTGACTGAGTGACGACTCGGTCATTTTGCCGTGGTCGTGGCGTGCCCACGTTGCCGAATGCGTCCGCGACCGCTAGTTTTCCCCGCGCTGGGAACCACGGACCCCTTTGGTTTCCGGCGACTCCACGTTTCACATCTGCGGCGTGGCGTCCCGCCCGTCGCGACAAGGACCTGAGGAGAACTGGTGCCCCTCCCGTCACTTACCCCCGAGCAGCGCGCAGCTGCGCTCGAGAAGGCTGCGGAGATTCGCAAGGCCCGCGCTGAGCTGAAGGAGCAGCTCAAGCAGGGCAAGACCACCCTCGCCGCGGTTCTCGAGCGGGCCGAGGGCGACGACGTCGTCGGCAAGCTGAAGGTGTCGGCCGTCCTGCAGGCGATGCCGGGCATCGGCAAGATCCGGGCGACCCAGATCATGGAGAAGCTCAAGATCGCCGACAGCCGCCGCCTGCGTGGTCTGGGCGAGCAGCAGCGCAAGGCCCTGCTCGGCGAGTTCGCCGCCAACTGAGCCCGGCGGTTCGCCGCCGGCCGTGCACGGCACCGTGTAGAAACGAGCCGTGAGCACGGATGACGAGGCGCGCCCGGCGGCTCGGCTCACCGTCCTGGCCGGTCCCTCCGGGGCCGGCGTGGGCAGTGTCGTCGAGCCGTTCCGGGCGCGTTCGCCGTCGGTCTGGATCCCGGTGCCGGCCACCACTCGGCCCCGCCGGGAGCGCGAGGTGGACGGCGTCGACCGGATCTTCCTCGCCCCGGCGGCGTTCGACCGGCTGATCGCCACCGGCCAGCTGCTGGAGTGGGCCCGCGTCGGGCCGTACGCCCGCGGCACCCCGGCCGCGCCGGTCGCCGACCGGCTGGCCGCCGGCCGACCGGTGCTGCTCCCGCTCGACCTGCCCGGCGCGCTCGCCGTCCGCGCGGCGCGCCCCGATGCTCGGCTGGTCCTGCTCGCCCCGCCCGGCTGGCGGCCGGAGGCGGCCGACCCGGCCGGCGACGCGCACGTCGTGGCGCACGACCGCACCGGGCGGGCGGTGGATGAGCTGGTAGGCTTGTTCGGTTCTTCCTATCTGGCTCCGGCCCGACCGCGGCTGAGCGGCTGAGTGACCCCACCAACCGCGTCCGCGCGGTTGGCCAGACGAACCGCGTCCGCGCGGTGACGACAGACGCAGAGGTTATTTCGTGGGATCCATCGCCAACCCCGAGGGCATCACCAACCCGCCGATCGACGAGCTGCTCGAGAAGACGACGTCGAAGTACGCCCTGGTGATCTTCGCTGCCAAGCGCGCCCGCCAGGTCAACGCCTACTACAGCCAGCTCGGCGAGGGCCTGCTGGAGTACGTCGGCCCGCTCGTGGAGACCACCCCCCAGGAGAAGCCCCTCTCCATCGCCATGCGCGAGATCAACGCGGGCCTGCTCACCGCCGAGCCGACCGACCAGCCGTAACCGCGCCGCACGCCGATGTCCGCCGAGATCGTCCTCGGAGTCGGCGGCGGCATCGCCGCCTACAAGGCGTGTGAGCTGCTGCGGCTCTTCACCGAGTCGGGCCACCGGGTCCGCGTGGTGCCCACCGCGTCGGCGCTCCGCTTCGTCGGGGCGCCGACCTGGGCCGCCCTGTCCGGCCAGCCGGTCGCCGACGACGTCTGGGCCGACGTGCACGAGGTCCCGCACGTCCGGCTCGGCCAGCGGGCCGATCTGGTGGTGGTCGCCCCGGCCACGGCCGACCTGCTCGCGAAGGCGGCTCACGGTCTCGCCGACGACCTGCTCACCAACACACTGCTCACCGCCCGGTGCCCGGTGCTGCTCGCCCCGGCGATGCACACCGAGATGTGGGAGCACCCCGCCACCGTGGCCAATGTCGCCACGCTGCGCTCCCGGGGGGTCCGCGTCGTCGAACCCGCCGTCGGCCGGCTCACCGGCGCCGACACCGGCAAGGGTCGGCTGCCCGACCCGGCGGAGATCTTCGCCGTCGCCCGGCGGACCCTGGCCCGCGGCCCGCACGCCCCGGCCGACCTCGCCGGCCGGCACGTGGTGGTGACCGCGGGCGGCACCCGCGAGCCGCTCGATCCGGTCCGGTTCCTGGGCAACCGCTCCTCCGGCAAACAGGGTTACGCCTTCGCCCGGTCGGCGGTCGCCCGGGGCGCCCGGGTCACCCTGATCGCCGCCAACGTGGCGCTCGCCGACCCGGCCGGCGTGGACCTGGTGCGGGTCGGCACCACCGAGGAGTTGCGCGAGGCCACGCTCAAGGCGGCGGCCGGCGCGGACGCCGTGGTGATGGCCGCCGCGCCCGCGGATTTCCGACCCGCCACCTACGCAACGGCCAAAATCAAGAAATCGGACGCCGGGGCACCTACGATCGACCTCGTCACCAACCCGGACATCGCCGCCGAGCTGGGTCGGCACCGCCGACCGGAGCAGGTGCTGGTGGTGTTCGCCGCGGAGACGAGCGACGCCGAGGCCAACGGCCGGGCCAAGCTCGCCCGCAAGCGGGCCGACCTCATCGTCATCAACGAGGTCGGGCCGGACAAGGTCTTCGGCGCCGAGACCAACGCGGCGACCGTCATCGGCGCGGACGGCTCGGTGCACCCGATGGCCGAGCAGTCCAAGGAGGACCTGGCCGACGGCGTCTGGGACCTCGTCGTGGCGCGCTGGCCCACCTTCCCGAAGAATGACCGGGAAGCGACCGTTCCAGCGAGCTTCGAGACCGGGTGACTACACTTCCGCGGAACGACTTTTCCATAACTTAGGAGTGCCGTGACACGCCGCCTCTTCACGTCCGAATCGGTCACGGAAGGCCACCCGGACAAGATCGCTGACCAGATCAGTGACGGCATTCTCGACGCGCTGCTGGCTCAGGACGCGCACAGCCGCGTCGCCGTCGAGACCCTGATCACCACTGGCCAGGTGCACGTGGCCGGCGAGGTGACCACCAAGGCGTACGCCGACATCCCGACCATCGTGCGGGAGACGATCCTCGACATCGGTTACGACTCGTCGAAGAAGGGCTTCGACGGGGCGTCCTGCGGCGTCAGCGTCTCCATCGGCGCCCAGTCCCCCGACATCGCGCAGGGCGTCGACAACGCGATGGAGCTGCGCACCGGCTCGTCGGAGAGCGCGCTGGACGCCCAGGGCGCCGGCGACCAGGGCATGATGTTCGGCTTCGCCTGCTCCGAGACGCCCGAGCTGATGCCGCTGCCGATCGCCCTGGCGCACCGGCTGGCCCGCCGGCTCACCGCGGTCCGCAAGGACGGCACGATCCCCTACCTGCGGCCGGACGGCAAGACCCAGGTCACCATCGAGTACGAGGGGCTGCGCCCGGTCCGGCTGAACACGGTCGTCGTGTCCAGCCAGCACGCGGCGGACATCTCGCTGGACTCGCTGCTCACCCCGGACGTGCGCGACCACGTCATCGCGCCGGAGCTGGAGAGCCTCGGCCTGGACACCGGCGGCTACCGGCTGCTGGTCAACCCGACCGGGCGGTTCGAGATCGGCGGCCCGATGGGCGACGCCGGCCTCACCGGCCGGAAGATCATCGTCGACACCTACGGCGGGTACGCCCGGCACGGCGGCGGCGCGTTCTCCGGCAAGGACCCGTCCAAGGTGGACCGCTCGGCCGCGTACGCGATGCGCTGGGTGGCCAAGAACGTGGTGGCCGCCGGCCTCGCCGAGCGCTGTGAGGCGCAGGTCGCGTACGCGATCGGCAAGGCGCACCCGGTGAGCCTGTTCATCGAGACGTTCGGCACCGAGACCGTGCCGGTCACCTCGATCGAGAAGGCCGTGACCGAGGTCTTCGACCTCCGCCCGGCCGCCATCATCCGGGACCTGCACCTGCTCCGCCCGATCTACCGGCAGACCGCGGCGTACGGCCACTTCGGCCGGGAACTGCCCGACCTGACCTGGGAGAGCACCGACCGGGCCGCCGACCTCAAGTCGGCCGCGAGAGCCTGACCGGCACCAGGCGCAGCGACCGGCGACCCGCTGACGGGC